>NZ_JBIAHN010000007.1:0-68969 GCF_042870555.1 Streptomyces sp. NPDC006487 | reverse complement strand
CCCCGGCATTTGGACTTACTCTCTTGCCCTCCCCCCCCCCCCCCCCCCACCCCCGGGGGGGGGGGGGGCCCCCCCCCCCCCCCCCCCCCCCGCCTGTTTCCCCCCTGCTTCCCCCTCCGGATTCCCCCCGGGTACGGACTACTTCCCCAGCGAGCTCAGGTCGGTCGCGTACGTGCCCACCGCGTGGGCGATCACGTCGAGGTTGGTGTCGAAGGCCTTCAGGTCGATGTTCTTCAGGGTGTCCCCCGCCCCGTGGTAGTTCGGGTCGTACGGGGCCCCGGCCGTGCCGCCGTACCGCTTGGCCTGCTCCGGCGTCTTGATCCCCTCGGCCCCGGTGAAGGTGCCGCCGGCCGGGATGCCGTTCGCGATGAAGGGGCCGTAGTCGGAGCGGCCGTCGAAGTCACTGCCCTCGTGAGGCTTGGCCTTCTTGTCGAGGAAGCCGTTGATCAGCGCCTCGATCCGGTCCGAGCCGGCCGGGCCGGCGCCCTCGCCGGTCTTGTCCGAGTCGTCTCCGTCGTAGACGAACTGCGCCGCGTTCGGCGAGGCGATCATGTCGAAGTTCAGGTAGAGCGCGATGTCCTTCTTCTGCCGCTCCGAGAGCTGCGCCACGTAGTGCTCGGAGCCCAGCAGGCCGAGCTCCTCCGCCGACCACCAGGCGAAGCGGACCTTGTTGGCGGTCCGCTTGCCCTTGCCCTTCTTGTTCGCGCCCTCGTCCGCGAGCTTGAGGGCCACCTCCAGCAGGCCGGCCGAGCCCGACCCGTTGTCGTTGATGCCCGGGCCCTCGGGGACCGAGTCCAGGTGGGAGCCGACGGTGACCACGCGGTCGGCGCGGCCGCCCCGGGTCTCGGCGATCACGTTGCGCGTGGTCTTCTTCACGTGCTCCTGGTCCAGGTCCAGCCGCACGCTCACCTCGCCCTTCGCCGCGGCCGCGGTCAGCGCCTCCCCGTCGGCCAAGGTGATCCCGGCGCTCGGGATGATCCCCTCGGAGGGCGAGGAGAAGGTGCCGCGCACCGGGGTGGTCCCGCTGTGGTTGTAGACGATCACCCCGAGCGCTCCGGCCCCGGCGGCGGCCCGCTGCTTCTCCACGAAGGTGCAGGTGCCGCGCTTGACCAGGGCGATCTTCCCGGCGAAGGCCCCGGCCGGATAGTCGGCGGCGTCACACCCCGGGCTCTCGTCGACGCGGGCGAGGGCCAGCGGCGCGGTCAGGCCGCCGGCCGGGGTGGACTTGGTGAAGGTGAAGGCGGCCGTGGCCAGCTCCCTGGGAGCCTCCCCGCCCGCGCCGCCGAGGACGGTGGTCCGCTCCGTCCTCGTGTGCGCCTCGTAGATGTCGAAGTCCTGGTACGAGACCTCGTACCCGGCCTTCTTCAGCGTGTCGTGGACGTAGGCGGCGGAGGCCGCGTGGCCGGGCGTGCCGGCGGCGCGGTTGCCGCCGTTGGCGTCGGCGATCTGCTGGAACTTCGCGAGGTGGCGGTAGGCACCGCGGGCGGTGACCTCCTCCACCAGCTCCCGGGCGAGACGGTCCTCGCGCGGGTGGGCGGCGGCCGGCGCCGCGGCGAGCAGGACGGGTGCGGCGACGGCGACGGCCGCGAGGGCGGCGAGCGCCGGTATGGACCGGCGGCGGTGGCGGATGGCGCGCACGGTGGTTCTCCCCGAGTTCGAAGTGCGGAACACACGTCCGGATTACGGACGCGACAGACGGGACCGTAACCGGCTTCGACCAGGCGAAACGCCCGCCGGGCGGCGGTGCAACACGGCTGCCACGGAGTTGTCACGGGGGTTCACACGGAGAACACCGTCCGCTCCTCGGACAATGGATTGGACAAGGCTCGTGGGGTCGAACGCATGATGGCTTCACGCGCGCCCGCGTCGTACGTACCAAGAGGAGTCACCGTGAGGGTCGGAATCGTCGGAGCCACCGGACAGGTCGGCGGAGTCATGCGCGGCATCCTGGCCGAGCGCAAGTTCCCGGTGGACGAGCTGCGGCTGTTCGCCTCGGCCCGTTCGGCCGGCTCCACCCTCGAGTGGGAGGGCCGGGAGATCACCATCGAGGACGCCTCCACGGCCGACTACTCCGGCCTGGACATCGTGCTCTTCTCCGCGGGCGGCGCCACCTCCAAGGCCCTCGCCGAGAAGGTCGCCTCGCAGGGCGCCGTCGTGATCGACAACTCCTCCGCCTGGCGCCGCGACCCCGAGGTCCCCCTCGTCGTCTCCGAGGTCAACCCGCACGCGATCAAGAACCGCCCCAAGGGCATCATCGCGAACCCGAACTGCACCACGATGGCCGCGATGCCGGTGCTGCGCCCGCTGCACGACGAGGCCGGCCTGACCGCGCTGATCGCCACCACCTACCAGGCCGTGTCCGGCTCGGGCCTGGCGGGCGTCGCCGAGCTCAAGGGCCAGGCCTGCGCGGTCTCCGAGGCCGCCGACCAGCTGACCTTCGACGGCGACGCGGTGGAGTTCCCCGAGCCCGCCGTCTACAAGCGGCCGATCGCCTACAACGTGATCCCGCTCGCGGGCTCGATCGTGGACGACGGCTCCTTCGAGACCGACGAGGAGCAGAAGCTCCGCAACGAGTCCCGCAAGATCCTGGAGATCCCGGAGCTCAAGGTCTCGGGCACCTGCGTGCGCGTGCCTGTCTTCGCCGGCCACTCCCTCCAGGTCAACGTCCGCTTCGACCGTCCGCTGAGTGTCGAGCGCGCCTACGAGCTGCTGAAGGACGCCCCGGGCGTCGAACTCTCGGAGATCCCGACCCCGCTGCAGGCCGCCGGCAAGGACGCCTCGTACGTGGGCCGCATCCGCGTCGACGAGACCACCGAGAACGGCCTCGCGCTGTTCCTCTCCAACGACAACCTCCGCAAGGGCGCCGCGCTGAACGCGGTCCAGATCGCGGAGCTGGTCGCGGAGGAGCTGCGCGGCTGATCCCCCTCGCACGGCCGAAGGGCGGCACCGTGACGGTGCCGCCCTTCGGCGTTCCCCGCTACGCCCGGCGGACCTCGAAGAGGTAGCAGCCGTACTCGGCCGCGCGGACGTGGACCAGCGCGGTCCGCGGGTCCTCGAAGGCCTCCGTCAGCGCCTGCCCGACCACCGCGTCCGGGTTCTCGGCGAGGTCGAGCACCCGCCCGCCGAGGATGTGGCCCGCGGCGTCGTAGCGGCGGGCCGTGCGCAGGGCGCCGGGGTGGGCGAAGGGGAGGCCCGTCTCCGGGGCCGGTCCGCCGCAGTCGGCGGCATGGATGAACACGGGGCCCTGCTCGTCGTAGGCCCCCGGGTCGACGCCGGTCGCGGCGGCCCAGCGGCGCAGCGGGGCGTACGCGACGAGGGCGATCCGTTCGCCGGGGGCGCTGCGGCGCAGGCAGCAGCGCAGCGGGGCGCCGCCCTCCGGGTCCTCGTAGGGCGTGCAGGGGCGCCCGGCATCGTCGAGGGTGCGCAGTGCGGCCAGGACGGGAGGGGCGATGGCGAGCGCGGTGTGGGTGGTCATGCGGTCCAGGGTGCTCCGGCGGACCGGGCGGAGCTGGCGGAAATCGGACGTCGAGTTTCGCCCGTGGATTACTCCGGCGCGGTGGCCCGGCCCGCGTGGAAGGATGGGCCGAACGTCACCATCGAAGGAGATGACCGCGTGCCAGGCACGAATCTGACCCGTGAAGAGGCTCAGCAGCGCGCAAAGCTGCTCAGTGTCGACTCGTACGAGATCGAACTCGATCTCAGCGGCGCGCAGGAGGGTGGCACGTACCCCTCCGTGACCACCGTGCGCTTCCAGTCCGCCGAGGCCGGCGCCGAGACCTTCATCGACCTGGTCGCCCCGGCCGTGCACGAGGTCGTCCTCAACGGCAAGTCACTCGACGTGGCCGCCGTCTTCCGGGATTCCCGGATCTCGCTCGCGCACCTCGCCGCCGGGGCCAACGAGCTCCGCGTGGTCGCCGACTGCGCGTACACCAACACCGGTGAGGGTCTGCACCGCTTCGTCGACCCGGTCGACGAGCAGGCCTACCTCTACACCCAGTTCGAGGTCCCGGACGCGCGCCGCGTGTTCGCGAGCTTCGAGCAGCCCGACCTGAAGGCGACGTTCCGGTTCACCGTGACGGCCCCCGCGGGCTGGACGGTCATCTCGAACTCCCCGACGCCCGAGGCCCCCGCCGACAACGTCTGGCGCTTCGAGCCCACCCCGCGCATCTCCACGTACATCACGGCTCTGATCGTCGGCCCGTACCACTCGGTGCACAGCTCCTACGAGGGCGCGGACGGGCAGTCCGTCCCGCTCGGCATCTACTGCCGTCCCTCGCTCGCCGAATTCCTCGACGCCGACGCGATCTTCGACGTCACCCGGCAGGGCTTCACCTGGTTCCAGGAGAAGTTCGCGTACGACTACCCCTTCGCGAAGTACGACCAGCTCTTCGTGCCGGAGTTCAACGCGGGCGCGATGGAGAACGCGGGCGCGGTCACCTTCCGCGACCAGTACGTCTTCCGCTCGAAGGTGACGGACGCGGCGTACGAGTCGCGCGCCGAGACGATCCTGCACGAGCTCGCGCACATGTGGTTCGGCAACCTCGTCACCATGGAGTGGTGGAACGACCTGTGGCTGAACGAGTCGTTCGCCACCTACACCTCCATCGCCTGCCAGGCGTACGCGGAGGGCTCGAAGTGGCCGCAGGCCTGGACCTCCTTCGCCAACTCCATGAAGACCTGGGCGTACCGGCAGGACCAGCTGCCCTCCACGCACCCGATCATGGCCGACATCCGTGACCTGGACGACGTCCTGGTCAACTTCGACGGCATCACGTACGCCAAGGGCGCCTCGGTCCTCAAGCAGCTCGTGGCCTACGTCGGTCAGGACGCCTTCTTCAAGGGCGTACAGGCCTATTTCAAGGCGCACGCCTTCGGGAACACGCGCCTGTCGGACCTGCTGGGCGCCCTGGAGGAGACCTCCGGCCGCGATCTGACCGCCTGGTCGAAGGCGTGGCTGGAGACGGCCGGCATCAACGTCCTGCGCCCGGAGATCGAGACCGACGAGAACGGCTCCATCACCGCCTTCGCCGTCCGCCAGGAGGCCCCGGCGCTGCCCGCCGGCGCCCAGGGCGAGCCGGTCCTGCGCCCGCACCGCATCGCGGTGGGCCTGTACGACCTGGCCGACGGCAAGCTGGTGCGCGGCGAGCGGATCGAGCTGGACATCGACGGCGACCTCACCGCCGTGCCGGAGCTGATCGGCCGGACCCGTCCGGCCGTGGTCCTGCTGAACGACGACGACCTGTCGTACGCCAAGGTCCGCCTCGACGAGGTGTCCCTCGCCAACGTCACCGCGCACCTGGGCGACTTCACCGAGTCGCTGCCGCGCGCGCTGTGCTGGGCCTCTGCCTGGGACATGACCCGCGACGGCGAGCTGGCCACCCGCGACTACCTGGCCCTCGTCCTGTCGGGCATCGGCAAGGAGTCGGACATCGGCGTCGTCCAGTCCCTGCACCGCCAGGTCAAGCTGGCCGTGGAGCTGTACGCCGATCCGGCGTGGCGCGACCAGGGCCTGGCCGTCTGGACGGAGGCCACGCTGGAGCACCTGCGTGCGGCCGAGCCGGGCAGCGACCACCAGCTGGCGTGGGCCCGCGCCTTCGCGGCGACGGCCCGTACCGAGGAGCAGCTGACCTATCTGTCGGCGCTGCTGGACGGCTCGGCGGAGGTCAAGGGCCTGGCCGTGGACACCGAGCTGCGCTGGGCGTTCCTGGAGCGCCTGGCCGCCACCGGCATCGCCGACGAGCCGGCCATCGCGGCCGAGCTGGAGCGGGACAGGACCGCGGCGGGCGAGCGGCACGCGGCGACCGCCCGGGCGGCGCGTCCGACGGCGGAGGCCAAGGCCGAGGCCTGGGCTTCGGTCGTCGAGGGCGACTCGCTTCCGAACGCGGTGCAGGAGGCGGTAATCGGGGGCTTCGTCCAGACCGACCAGCGCGAGCTCCTCGCCCCGTACACGGCGAAGTACTTCGCGGCGGTCAAGGAGGTCTGGGCGACGCGCAGCCACGAGATCGCCCAGCAGATCGCGGTGGGGCTCTACCCGTCCCTCCAGGTCTCCCCGGAGACCCTCGCGGCGACGGACGCCTGGCTGGCCTCGGCCGAGCCGAACGCGGCCCTGCGCCGCCTGGTCTCGGAGTCCCGCGCGGGCGTCGAGCGCGCACTGACCGCCCAGGCGGCCGACGCCCGGGCCTGACCGGCTCGCGCCACCGCCGGGGCTCCGCCCCGGACCCGCGCCCCGAACGTCGGCGGGCTGGATGCTTTCAGCCCGCCCGGCGTTCGAGGGCACGGGCGCGAAGCGCACGTACGGGGTCCGGGGCGGAGCCCCGGTTTCGGGAGGAACGGGCGGGGTGGGGGAAGGCCCCGCGCAGCCGCTCCCCGCGCCCGCTACACCCTTGCGGCGGCTACCGCGCGCAACGCCGCCAGCGCGTGGGCGACCGCCGGGGCCGATTCCGAGCCCCGCCGCAGGGCGGCGATGACGTGCCGGGTGGGCCGGTCGTGGGGCAGGCCCCGGACGGCGACGCCCGAGGCGCGGCTCGCCACCATCCGCGGGACAAGCGCCACGCCCATCCCCGCCTCGACCATGGCGAGGATCGCCGTCCAGCCGGAGGCCGAGTGCGCCTGCTCGGGCACGAACCCCGCCGCCTCGCACGCGGTGCGGGTGATCTCCGACCAGGGCCCGGAACCGCCGTAGATCCACGGGTCCCCGGACAGGTCCGCGAGCCGCAGTTCCGCGGCGCCGGCCAGTGGATGGTCCGGGGGCAGAGCCACGTCGAGGGGGTCTTCCAGCAGGGTCCTGCGGGTGAACCGGGGGTCCCGGGCGGTCGGGGCGTGGGCCGCCAGCGAGAGCGCGAGGTCGACGACCCCGGCGGACAGCAGCTCGTAGGACTCCGCCGCCTCGGTCTCCCGTACGCGGACCTCCACGCCGGGGTGCGAGCGCCTCAGGGCGGCGACCGCCGGGACCACGAGGACCGGTACGGCGGTGGAGAAGGCCCCGATCCGGACCTCCCCCGCTTCCCCCGCGAGGTATCCGGTGAGCTCCGCGTCCGCCCGCTCCAGCTGCGCGAACACGGCCTCCGCGTGCCGCAGTACGAGGTGGGCGGCGTCGGTGAGCCGGACCCGGCGCCCCTGCGCCTCCAGCAGCGGGACCCCGAGCATCCTGGCCAGATTGGTCAGCTGCTGCGAAACGGCCGAGGGCGTCATGTGCAGCGCCTCGGCCGTCGCGGTCACGGTCCCCTGTTCGGCGAGGGTCCGCAGGATCCGCAGCTTCTTGATGTCCCACTCGATCATGGGACCGAACTTACCGCCGGGCACCCAGACCCACTCCGCCCAGGATCAGCGCCATGCACAGGAGCTGGGTGGGGCCGGTGGTCTCGCCGAGGAGCAGCAGGCCGAGGCCCGCGACACAGACCGGCTGGAGGTAGTAGACGACTCCGGCGCGGGCGGCGCCGATCGTCGCGACGGCCTTGTTCCAGGCGAAGAAGGCGACGGCGGAGGAGAAGACGCCGACGTACAGGAGCATTCCGGCGGTGGAGGGGGTGACCTGGAAGCCGCCCTGGACGCGGAGGGACACGGCGTAGGCGGGGGCGAGCATCAGGGCGCCGAGGACGAAGGTGGTGAGCAGGAAGGCGAGTCCGCCCAGTTGGGCGGGCTTGCGCTTGAGAAGCGCGCTGTACGTGGCGAAGGACAGGGCGGCACCGAACATCCACAGGTCGCCGGCGGCGAAGTCGAAGCGGATCGATCCCTTGCCGACCAGGAGGAGCACGCCGAGTGCGGCGAGGGCCAGGCCGAAGGTGCGCCGGGCGCCGAGCTTCTCGCCGCCGAGGCGGGCGTACAGGGCCATGATGACCGGCGAGGCGGCCATGATCATGCCCATGTTGGAGGCGGAGGTGGTCAGTCCGGCCTGGTGCACGAGCGTGTTGTAGAGGGTGACGCCGAAGAGGGTGGCCAGGGCGATGTAACCGAAGTGCTTGCGGATCAGGGCCCGCTGCTGCCAGGCCTGCCGGGCGGCGAAGGGGGCGACGGCCACGGTGGCGATCACCCAGCGCCAGAAGACGGCCTGGACGGGCGGGATGCTGTCCGCCATCCCCCGGGTGGCGACGAAGCTGCCGGACCAGACGACCGTGGCGAGCAGGGCGAGGAGGATGCCGAGACCGGCGGCCCCCTTCTTCGCCTTGCCGGGCAGTGCTGCCTGCGGGACGGTGCGGACTCGGTCCAGGACGGCCACGGTGTGTCTCCCCCTCGGGGTTCGGAGTGTCGGTTCGTCGGTCTACCGTCGCACCGGGGCACCCATCAGGTCCATCGAAACATTTCGATCGGTTTCTTCAGGAGAACTGAAAGGTTCGGCCTTGGGGCGCGGCGCGCCCGCCGCGAGCTGCCCGGCGACGGTGGCACCGAAGGCGATCACCATGCCCAGCACCTGCACCGGGGACAGCGCCTGCCCGAGGGCGGCCCAGCCGATGACCGCGGCGGTGAGCGGCGAGAGCGGGCCGAGGAGGGTCACCGAGGTGGCACTGAGCTGCCCGATGCCGCGGAACCAGAGCCAGTACGCGATGCCGGTGTTGATCAGCATCATGTAGCCGTAGCCGAGGAAGGCCTTGCCGTCGAGGGCCGGCGGCGCCCCTTCCACCAGTGCGGCGACCGGGATGATGATCAGCCCGCCCGCGGTGAGCTGCCAGCCGGTCATGGCCAGCGGGCCGACACCCTCCGGGCGCCCCCACCGCTTGGTCATGACGATGCCCGCGGCCATCGAGACGGAGGAGGCGATGCCGGCCACCAGCCCGACCGGGTCGAGTTCCGCCTGCGCGGTCAGCACCACCATGCCGACGCCGAAAGCCGCCACGACGGCGGCGAGCACGGTCCGCAGCCGGGCCCGCTCGCCCAGGAGGAGGGCGGCGAGCCCCACGACGAACAGCGGCCCCGCGGAGCCCAGTACGGCCGCGACCCCGCCGGGCAGGCGGTAGGCGGAGAGGAACAGGAGCGGGAAGAAGGCGCCGATGTTGAGCCCGCCCAGGACGGCCGCCTTCCACCACCACCGCCCCGTGGGCAGCTTCCGCGCGAGGGCGGTGAGCAGCAGGCCGGCGGGAAGGGCGCGCATCACCCCGGTGAACAGAGGCCGGTCGGGCGGCAGCAGCTCGGAGGCCACGAAGTAGGTGGAGCCCCAGGAGATGGGGGCGAGGGCGGTCAGGACGACGGTGGTGGCGCGCTTCACGGCGGATGCTCCTCCGGCAGGGACGAGTAGCTCACTTGGAAGTAGCTTAGCACTAAGCTACTTTCTGGCAAGCAACTTTCTTGCGAAGGACCAAGCGAAAGCCGGATACTGCGCCCATGACCGACAAGGACCCCGTCGACGCCATCGCGGACCAGTGGTTCGCGGTGCGCCCCGATCTGGACACCGTGCCCATGGCCGTCTTCGGCCGGATCTACCGGATCTCCAAAGCCATGGGTGACGCGATGGAAAAGGCCTACGCGCGCTACGGAATCTCGCGCGGGGAGTTCGACGTCGTGGCCACGCTGCGCCGGAGCGGAACCCCGTACACCCTCTCGCCCCGCCAGCTCTCGGCCACGCTGATGCTGACCACGGGCGGGATGACGGGACGGCTGGACAAGCTGGAGAAGGCCGGTCTGCTCCGCCGGAGCCCCGACCCGGACGACCGGCGGGGGCTCCGGGTGACCATCACCGACCGGGGCCTCGCGCTCATCGACGAGGCGGTCGAGGCGGGCCTGGAGGTGCAGCGCGAAGCGCTCACCGGGCTCGACGGGGCGGAGATCGCGGCGCTCACCGGTCTGCTGCGCAAGGTGATGGCAGGAGCTCCGTAGCCGGAGCCGGGCCGGGCGGCGATCCGGGCCCCGGGCCCGGGTACGACGAGACGCCGGGGGCCATCAAGGACCCCCGGCGCCCCGGAAGATTCGGATCGAACGGGGAAACCCCGGAGGGGTCAGGCCCGTTCAGGCCGGTTCAGGCTCGTTCAGCCTTCGTGCTGCGTCTTTCGCGACTTGTCGCCGACCATCACCAGACCGGCGATGACCAGGAACAGCACGATCGGCGCGGCCACGTAGAGGCCGAGCGTCTCGGCGACGCTCAGGCCCGGACCCGGGTCGTCGCCGTCGTCACGGGTGACCGCGAGGGCGGGAGACGTCATCAGCAGCATCATCAGCGTCGTTCCGGCCGTGACGGCGCCGGCGCGCAGAGCGTTCTTCTTGTCCACGGTGCAAACGTAGCGAACACCTAAACGCCGCGCGCGCCCGGGGGTGCCGTACGGGTTCCCACCGCCCCCCGCACCGCCCCCAGCAGGGCGTTCGCCCGCGGCGAGGCGGCCAGTGCCTCCAGAGTCAGCGGCCGGCCCTCGGCGTCGGCGACCGGGAGCCGCCAGTTGGGGTACTGGTCCCAGGTGCCGGGCAGGTTCTGCGGGCGCCGGTCCCCCACCGCGTCGGGCAGCCAGACACCGACCAGCCGGGCCGGGGTGCGCGCCAGGAACCCGTACAGGCCCCGAACGGCGGCCTCCTCGCCCTTGGTGTCGAGCCCGAGGTCCTCCAGCACGTCCAGCCAGCGCGCGGTGTCGGCCGCGTCCTCGGCGCGCTCCCGCTCCGCGGGGCGGGTCAGCAGGCCCAGCCGGTCGCGCAGTTCCACGTGGGAGCCGGCCAGTTTGGCGGCCGTGGGAGGCAGATCGTGGGTGGTGACGGTGGCCAGGCAGTCGGCTCGCCAGCGCTCCGGCTCCAGCGGCTCCCCGTCCCCGCCCCAGTCCCGCTCGAACCAGAGCACCGAGGTGCCCAGCACCCCGCGCCGGGCCAGTGCCTGGCGGACCCCCGGCTGCACGGTGCCGAGGTCCTCTCCGATGACCAGGGCCCCCGCCCGGTGCGCCTCCAGGACCAGCAGGGCGAGCATCGCCTCCCCGTCGTACGAGACGTACGCGCCTTCGGCCGGCGGGGCCCCTTCCGGGATCCACCAGAGCCGGAACAGTCCCATGACGTGGTCGATGCGCAGGGCGCCGGCGTACCGGAAGACCCCCCGCAGCAGGGCCCGCAGCGGCGCGTAGCCGGTGGCCGCCAGACGGTCCGGCCGCCACGGGGGCAGACCCCAGTCCTGCCCGCGCGCGTTGAAGGCGTCCGGCGGGGCGCCGACGCAGACGGCCCGGGCGTAGTGGGGGGCTCCGAAGGGGGCTCCGGTGGCGTCCGAGCCCTCCGGGTGCACCCCGACGGCCAGGTCGTGCACGATGCCGACGGCCATCCCGGCCTCCTTGGCGGCCCGCTGGGCGGCGGCGAGCTGGCCGTCCGTGAGCCAGACCAGCCAGCGATGGAAGTCGGCCCGCGCCTTCGGGTCCTCCCCGGCGTGCCCGGCGCACCAGGCGGCGTGCCGGTCCAGCTCCTCGCCCTGCTCGGCACAGAACTCCCCGTAAGCCGCCTCCCGTTCGGGGCCGCGCGGGACGGCGTACAGCAGCTCCAGGGCGGCCCGCTTGAGGGACCAGACGGCGTCCCGGTCGATGAGCGCCCCCTTCTCCAGCACCTCGCGCCGCAACCGGGCACCCCGGTCGGCCAGTTCCACGAGGGCGGCCCGGTCCGGGCAGTCGGCGTACTCGGGGACGTCCTCGATCCGCAGGTGCACCGGGTCGGGGAAGCGCCGCGAGGACGGCCGGTACGGGGAGGGGTCGGTCGGGGTGCCGGGCACGGCCGCGTGCAGCGGGTTGACCTGGACGAAGCCGGCTCCGTGGACACGGCCCGCCCAGCGCGCCAGCTCCGCCAGGTCGCCGAGGTCGCCCATGCCCCAGGAGCGTTCGGAGAGCACCGAGTAGAGCTGGACGAGCAGCCCGTGGGTGCGTTCGGGCGCCGCCGGGGCGCGGTCGGGGGCCACGATCAGGGTGGCGGTGGCGGTGCGGCCGTCGGGGGCTTCGGCGTGGATCCGGTGCACGCCGAGCGGCGGCTCCCCCGCACCGGACGCGCTCCAGGCCGCCGGCGGCTCCTGTGAGGCCGCTCGGCCCGCCGCCTCCCCGGGCCCGTCCTCCTCCGCCTCCAGCAGGGTCCGGGTCCCCGGCGGCAGCGCGGCCAGCTCCACGGGCGGCCGGGACCCCGACCACCACACCAGTACGCGCGGCAACAGCCGGTGCGCCGCGTCGTGTTCGGCCGCGGCCAGGTCCGCCCGTACGGACTCAGGGGTGTCCGCGTTCACACCCAACTGCCGCAGCACGGCGGCGACGGTGGCCTCCGGGACCCGGAGGGTGACGTCCTCGGCGGGCTGGTAGGTGGTGGCGACTCCGTACAGGGCCGCGAGCCGGGCGAGGTCGTCCATCAGGTTCCTTGTCGTCTAGTCACCCGCGGCGGCCGCCGCGGCATGGGTGGTCGGCTCGCTGGTCAGCGGCGCCTCGCAGGCGAGCGGGGGCTCACTGGTCAACGGCGCGTGCGCGGCGTCGGCGAGCGAGGGCTCGCTGGTGAGGGGCCGTTCGTCCGGTCCGGACTGCGCCGGCAGGTGGGCGAGCGGCGGACGCCGCTTCTCGGCGGATGCGGCGGATGCGGCGGATATGACGGTGGTGGTGCGGGTGGCGTTCTCGGTTTTCGCGGCCTTGGTGTTCACCGGCAGGCACTCCTTCGTACGTGAGGATCGGTCAGGACCCGTGGACGGCTCCCACTGTGTCGGTCCGCGCGCCGTCCGCGCACCACCGACAGCGGAAATTCTCCTGTGCGGTCCGTGAATCCGTACAGACGTGCCTGTGTTCGGGCCGTGCGCGGGAGGTGTTGCGGAGCTCCGCGCCGGTCACCGCACGCCGGGAGCATCGGCCCTGGCGTACGGGATCGTCGGGAACGCCCTCCGGCGCGCGGCCCGGAGAACATCCCAGCCCTACCCAGTCGGCGGATCCGCATTCCTGGC
Source organism: Streptomyces sp. NPDC006487 (assembly GCF_042870555.1). Classification (NCBI taxonomy): domain Bacteria; kingdom Bacillati; phylum Actinomycetota; class Actinomycetes; order Kitasatosporales; family Streptomycetaceae; genus Streptomyces; species Streptomyces sp. NPDC006487. Next base: position 56,122 of record NZ_JBIAHN010000007.1, on the reverse strand, counting down.
CGATCCAGGTCAGATCACCCGCGGGCGTTGACACCCCGGGCGTACGGATGGTGGGGTCTGGCTCATTCGTGCGAGCGGGGGACGACTCGGGACGGGGTGGCCGCGTGCAGATCAGGGGCAGCAAGCGGGCCACGGCCACCGCCGCGGCGGTGGCCGTCATCGGTGCACTGCTGAGCGGGTCGGCGGTGGTGGGTCCCCCCACCGCCTTCGCCGCGCCCACCTCGCCGGACGCACCGGACGCACCCGCCGCGCCCGGAACCTCCGCGGCCCCCGCGGCACTGCGCGACCCGGCGCCCCTCCCCGCACCCGCCCCCGTGCTCGACCCCGGCTCAGGTCCGGCGCGCACCGCTGCCGAGGGGCCCGCGGTGCATCCCCGCCCGCAGTCGACCGTCTCCGACCCGGCGCGCGCGGTACCGCTGGGCACCGAGGCCGTCCTGGTGCTGCCCGCGGGCGTGGACCCGTACGCCGCCCAGCTGGTGCGCGACGCCCTGCGCGCGGCGGGCGTACGGACCCTGCACGAGCGGGCCGACGGGGAACAGCCGCCCGGGGCGGGACCGGTCGTCCGGCTCCAGGGGCCGGACGCGGAGCGGGCGCTGCGGGCGCTCGGCGCGGACGCGGCCGGCGACCTGCCGGCCGGCGGCTACCGGCTGGCGGTGGGCCGCGCCGAGGGGCGGGACACGGTCGCACTGGCGGGCGTGGGCGAGGACGGGCTGTTCCACGCGGCGCAGACGCTGCGCCAACTGCTGTCCCAGGGCGGCGGGAAGGTGCCCGGGGTCCTCGTGCGGGACTGGCCGTCCGCCCCGGTGCGCGGGATCACGGAGGGGTTCTACGGCACTCCGTGGACGGCCGCCCAGCGGCTCGCGCAGGTGGAGTTCATGGGCCGCACCAAACTGAACCGCCTGCTGCTGGCGCCCGGTGACGACCCGTACCGGACCACGCAGTGGCGCCGCGACTACCCGGCGCCGCAGGCGGCGGAACTGCGGGAGCTGGCCGACCGGGCGCGCGCCAACAAGGTGGTGCTCGCCTGGGCGGTGGCGCCCGGGCAGTCGATGTGCCTGGCCTCCTCGGCCGACCGGGCGGCGCTCGCCCGCAAGCTGGACGCCATGTGGGACCTCGGGTTCCGGGCGTTCCAGCTGCAGTTCCAGGACGTCAGCTACACCGAGTGGGGCTGCCGGGCCGACCGGGAGCGGTACGGCAAGGGCCCGGCCGCGGCGGCGAAGGCGCACGCGGAGGTGGCGGGCGAGCTGGCCGCGCACCTGGCCCGGCGCTATCCGGGGGCGCCCGCTCTGTCGCTGCTGCCCACCGAGTACTACCAGGACGGCGTGACGCCCTACCGGACCGCGCTGGCCGGGGCCCTGGACCACCGGGTGGAAGTGGCCTGGACGGGCGTCGGCGTGGTGCCGCGCACCATCACCGGGCCGGAGATGACCGGGGCGCGCTCGGCGCTCGGGCAGCACCCGCTGGTCACCATGGACAACTATCCGGTCAACGACTGGGATCCGGGCCGGATCTTCCTCGGCCCGTACTCGGGCCGGGACCCGGTGGTCGCGGGCGGTTCGGCGGCCGTACTGGCCAACGCGATGCCCCAGGCCGCCCTGTCGCGCATCCCGCTGTTCACCGCGGCGGACTTCACGTGGAACCCGCGCGGCTACCTGGCCTCCGACTCCTGGGCGGCGGCCGTGGCCTCGCTGGCCGGACCCGACCCCAAGGCCCGGGAGGCCCTGGCAGCGCTGGCCGGGAACAACGCCTCCTCCGGCCTCGCCCAGCCCGAGTCCGCCTACCTGGTCCCGCTGATGGACGAGTTCTGGCGGGCCCGGAGCTCCGGCGACCCGGTTGCGGGCGAGCGGCTGCGCGCCGCCTTCCGCGTGCTGCGCGAGGCCCCGGACCGGCTGCCCGCGCTCGCGGACGAGGCGGGTCCCTGGCTGTCGCGGCTCGCACGCTACGGGGCCGCCGGGGAGCTGGCCCTCGACGTCCTCCAGGCGCAGGCCCGCGGGGACGGGGCGGCGGCCTGGCGGGCCTCGCAGGCCCTCACCACCGCCCGCGCGGCGCTGTCCGGGGCGGAAGCCGCCCGGGTCGACAAGGCGGTACTGGACCCGTTCCTGACCCGGGCCGCGGCCGAGGCCGACGCGTGGACCGGCGCGGCCCGCGAGCCGGGCACGGTGACCCGGCAGGCCGACGCGTGGACGGTCGAGCTGTCCGGTGCCCGGCCGGTGTCGGTGGTGACCGTGATGACCGACCCGCTGCCGCCCGGCAGCCGGGGCGCCGTGATCGAGGCCCACGTACCGGGAGAGGGCTGGCGCAAGGTCGCGGAGGCGGCGGCTTCGGGCTGGACCCAGGCGGACGTGGGCGGCCTGCGGGCCGACGCGGTCCGGCTCGTCTGGTCGGGGCCGGCTCCGGCCGTGCACGGCGTGGTCCCCTGGACGGCGGACGGCCCGGAGGCCCGCTTCGAGCTGGCGGACGCCGTGGACGCGGAGATCGGCGGGGCCCCTCAGCGGATCCCGGCGGAACTGTCCGCGCTGCGTCCCGGCGAGGTCCGCGGGCCCCTGTCGGCGACGCCGCCTCCGGGGATCTCGCTGCGCCTGCCGCAGACGGCCGCGGCCGCGCGCGGTACGACGGCGACCGTCCCGGTGGAGGTCGCGGTGGCCGCGGGCACGGCGCCGGGCACCTACGAGGTTCCGGTCACCTTCGGCGCCCAGACGCACACGCTGAAGGTCCGCGCCCATCCGCGCACGGCCGGACCGAACCTGCTGCGCTCCGCCGTGGCCTCGTCCTCGGCCGACGAGACCCCGGCGTTCCCCGCCTCGGGGGCGCTGGACGATTCCCCGGCCACCCGCTGGTCCTCGCCCGCGGCCGACGGGGCCTGGTGGCAGGCGGAGCTGCCCGCCCCGGCCCGGATCGGGCTGCTGCGGCTGCGCTGGCAGGAGGCGTATCCGTCCCGGTTCCGGGTGGAGACCTCGGCGGACGGTGTCACCTGGCATCCCTCGGCGACGGTCGCCTCGCGGGGCGGGGTGGACTCCGTCCATCTGGACCCGGCGGCGGCCCCGGCCCGCTTCGTCCGGGTCACGTGCGAGGCCCGGGCGACCCGGTACGGCTGCAGCCTGCTCGGAGCCGAGGCGTTCGCGGTGGCCCCGTAGCACTGCGGGGCAGTCCCCCACCCGCCCTTCCACCGTTCCCCGGGCTCTGCCCGGACCCGGTCCTCACACGCCGGACGGGCCGGACATGCCACTGCGCGGCACGCTCCAGCCTCGCCGGCGCTTGAGGCGCGGGGTCCGGGGCGGAGCCCCAGGGGGTCCGGGCGCAGCCCGGGGAACGGGCGGAGGGCGGGTAGGGGACTCCCGGGTAGGACTCCCGGGTAGGGGACTCCGGCCCCGTGCAGCGGCACCTCCGCGGCCGGTGCCGCCCGGCTCAGGGGGCTAGGACGCGACCGCCGCGGCGGCGGCCACCGGTACCCCGATGCGATCCAGCGCATCCTCCGCCCCGTACGGCTGGAGGTACGGCATCCAGCACGGATCCCGATGGCCCGTCCCGATGATCCGCCAGGCCAGCCCGGACGGCGGAGCCGGCTGGTGCCTCAGCCGCCAGCCGAGGTCGACGAGGTGCCGGTCGGCCTTGACGTGGTTGCAGCGACGGCACGCGGCGACGACGTTGTCCCAGGCGTGCTGCCCGCCCCGGCTGCGCGGGATGACGTGGTCGACACTGGTGGCGACGGCCCCGCAGTACATGCAGCGACCGCCGTCCCGGGCGAAGAGCGCGCGGCGGGTGAGTGGAACGGGCCCCCGGTAGGGGACCCGCACGAAGCGCTTGAGCCGAACCACGCTGGGCGCGGGGACGGCCCTTGTCGCGCTGTGCAGAAAGGCGCCGGATTCTTCCAGGGAGACGGCTTTGTTCTCCAGGACGAGGACGAGCGCGCGACGGAGCGGTACGACGCCGAGGGGCTCGTACGACGCGTTGAGGACCAGGACGTGCGGCACGGACTGCCTCCTTGTACGCCGGCGGCGCGTGGCTCGCGCCGGGACGATCTGCTTTCCAGTCTCCCCTTACGGCTGGTCGAAGCGCCACCACGCGCCCGTAACGGGTCCGAGGTGTTTTCGACCACACCCGCTTCATCCCCGCGTGAGTCTGGTCTCTCCCTCGAACATGGCAACAAGTCCGGCCGAGTGCCCCGTTAGGGTGGATGGTCTGCCCGCCCCACCCCTTCCGCGGGCAGGACGCTATATCTGGAGGTTCCCGCCGTGCCCAGGCTTGCCGCCGTGCTCCCGCTCGCAGCCGACAACCCGGACGCGGCCGAAACGATCAGAGAGACCCACGAGAGCGTCACGAACGCCGCCAGTTTCATAGAGGAGAACTGGGCCGGATGGCTGTACCTGGGCCTGCGGATCCTCCTCATCCTGGTCATCGCCTTCGCCCTGCGCTCGGTGGTCCGCAAATCGCTGACCAAGCTGATCACCCGGATGAACCGCGGCGCCGATGCCGTCGAGGGCACGGCCCTGAGCGGGCTGCTGGTCAACGCCGAGCGGCGCCGGCAGCGGTCCGAGGCCATCGGTTCCGTGCTGCGTTCGGTGGCCTCGTTCCTGATCCTCGGCACGGCGGGCCTGATGGTGCTCGGCGCGCTCGACATCAATCTGGGACCGCTGCTGGCGAGCGCCGGTGTGGCGGGCGTGGCGATCGGTTTCGGCGCCCGGAACCTGGTCACGGACTTCCTCTCCGGCGTGTTCATGATCCTTGAGGACCAGTACGGCGTCGGCGACAAGATCGATGCCGGGGTGGCGTCCGGCGAGGTCGTCGAGGTGGGCCTGCGCGTCACCAAGCTGCGCGGCGACAACGGAGAGATCTGGTACGTCCGCAACGGCGAGATCAAGCGGATCGGCAACCTCAGCCAGGGCTGGGCCACGGCGAGCGTGGCCGTGCAGGTCAAGCCGACCGAGAGCCTGTCCCACATCCGTGAGGTGATCAAGGGGATCGCCGACACCCTGGCCAAGGAGTCCCCCTGGGACGAGCGGCTGTGGGGTCCGGTGGAAGTGCTGGGCCTGGACGAGGTGCTGCTGGCCTCCATGACGGTGTCGGTGTCGGCGAAGACGATGCCGGGGCAGCAGTTCTCCGTGGAGCGCGAGCTGCGCTGGCGGATCAAGGACGCCTTCGACGCCGCGGGCATCGGGATCGTCGGGGGCCTGCCGGCGCCCGAGGAGGACGAGGCCCCGGCCGACCCCTCGGCTTCCGTCGCCCCGCCGTCGGCGCTGGCGAACCCGACCTCCCCGCAGTCCCTGGCAACGGCGGAGATCCCGCCGCCGGCCGTGGGCGGCTCGGTCTCCGGTCCCCGCATCACGAAGTAGTACCCGCCACCCTCGTACCCGTACACGGCTCGTACCCGTACGCCGCTCGTAGCGCGCGACTCCGCTGCCCCCGTAGATCCGATCTGCGGGGGCAGTGGTGTACGCGCCACCATTGACACGAGCGACCCACCAATAGGAAACTTACCTAACAGTTCATCTCCGCGAGGGAGAAGCCACCCCATGCCCGCCACCCCCGGTACGCCCAGCCTGTTGCGCGCCCTGAACGACCGGGCCGCGCTCGAGCTCCTGCTGACGCACGGTCCGCTGTCCCGGACCCGGATCGGGCATCTGACCGGCCTCTCGAAGCCCACCGCCTCCCAGCTGCTGGCCCGCCTGGAGGCCGCCGGGCTCGTCGTCGCCACCGGCACCGCCACCGGCCGCCCCGGCCCCAACGCCCAGCTCTACGCCGTCAACGCGCGGGCCGCGTACGTCGCGGGGCTCGATGTCACCCCGGGCCGGATCCTCGCCTCCGTGGCCGACCTCTCCGGCGAGGTGATCGGCAGCCACGAGCTCCCCCACGCGGAGGGCACCGGGCCGGTCGAGCAGGTCACCCGCGCCCTCGGCGAGGCCGTCAAGGACGCCGGGCTGCACCTCGCCGACATCCACCGGGTGGTCATCGCGACCCCGGGCTCCTTCGACCCCCGCACCGGGGTGCTGCGCTACGCCGACCACCTGGCGGGCTGGCAGTCCCCCACGCTCCTCGACGAGCTCGCCGCGGCCCTGCCGATGCCGGTCGAGTACGAGAACGACGTGAACCTCGCCGCCGTCGCCGAGCAGCGGCTCGGCGCCGCCCGCGGCCACGAGGACTTCGTCCTGCTGTGGAACGAGGAGGGCCTCGGAGCCGCTCTCGTGCTCGGCGGCCGGCTGCACCGCGGCTGGACCGGCGGCGCCGGGGAGATCGGCTTCCTGCCGGTCGCCGGGCACCCGCTGGTCCGCCAGGTCACCCGGGTCAACTCCGGCGGCTACCAGGAGCTGGCCGGCGCACAGGTACTGCCCGCGATGGCGGCCCGGCTCGGCGTCGACGCGCCGCCGGCCGCCGCGGCCGGGGCCGGGTCGGTGCACGGCGCCGTGCACGGGGCCGAGTCCGGGGCCATGGTCGAGGCGGCCGCCGCCCTGCTGGCACAGGCCGCCGCGGCGCCCGAGGGGGCTCACCTGGAACTCCTGCGGGAGTACGCCACCGCGCTCACCACCGGTCTCGCCTCGCTGGTGGCCGTACTGGACCCGGAGATCGTGATCCTCTCCGGCGCGCTGACCATCGCGGGCGGCGAGCCGCTGCGCGAGCTCCTCGAGGCCGAACTCGCCGACCTCGCCCCGTCCCGGCCCCTGCTGGTGACCGGCGAGGTACGGGAACGGCCCGTACTGCGCGGGGCACTGGAGAGCGCCCTCGCCGCGACCCGCGACGAGGTCTTCGACACCTCCCGCCGCTGAACCGCACCACCCGCACCACCCGCACCACGGCACGCCTCCCCGCACCACGGCTCCTCCCCACCCCCTCCAGGAAGTCCCCCCGCGCAGAGAGTGACTCCGCCATGCCCGGAATCCGCCGCCTGACCGTCGCCGCCACCACCGTCGCCGCGATATCCGTACTCGCCACCGCGTGTGCGGGCTCCGCCTCCGACACGGCCGCCGACGACCCGAAAAAGGACGTCACCCTCAACTTCTGGCACGGTTGGTCCGCCCCCAGCGAGATCAAGGCCATCGAGGACAACATCGCCCGCTTCCAGAAGGCGCACCCGAACATCAAGGTGAACGTCACGGGCAACATGACGGACGACAAGATCAACCAGGCGCTGCGCGCCGGCGGGGAGAAGGCCCCCGACGTGGTCTCCTCCTTCACCACCGACAGCGTCGGCAAGTTCTGCAACACCGGCGCCTTCGCGGACCTGAACCCCTTCCTGAAGAAGTCCGGGGTCGACAAGGAGAAGGTCTTCCCCAAGACCCTGCTGGAGTACACCCAGTTCAACGGCAACCAGTGCACGCTGCCGCTGCTGAACGACGCGTACGGCCTCGTCTACAACAAGACCGCCTTCGCCGCCGCCGGGATCACCGAACCGCCGAAGACCTGGAGCCAGTTCGAAGCCGCAGCACAGAAGCTGACGATCCCCAAGGGCGATTCGTACCAGCAGCTCGGCATCATGCCGACCTTCCACGGCTACGAGACCGCCCCCCAGCGCCTGGCCGCGCTGTGGAGCCCGTCGTACTTCACCGCCGACGGCAAGTCCAACCTGGCCAAGGACCCCGGCTTCGCGCAGATGCTGACGGCGCAGAAGGACCTCGTCGGCAAGCTCGGCGGGTACGAGAAGCTGGAGAAGTTCCGCACCACCTTCGGTGACGAGTGGAGTGCCGAGCACCCCTTCCACCTGGGGTTGGTCGCCATGCAGATCGACGGCGAGTGGCGGGCGCCCATGGCGAAGGAGGCCGGGGTGAAGTTCGAGATCGGGACCGCGCCGATGCCCGTCCCGGACGACCGGATCGGCGAGTACGGCAAGGGCTACCTCGCCGGCACGATCATGGGCATCGCCTCGGGCAGCAAGAAGCAGAACGCCGCCTGGGAGCTGACGAAGTACATGACGACCGACACCGAGGCGGTCGTGGAGTTCGCCAACGCCATCCACAACGTGCCCTCCACGCTGGCCGCCCTGGATTCACCGAAGCTCCAGGTGACGCCGGAGTTCAAGACGTTCATCGACATCGCCAAGCACCCGAAGTCGACCACCACCCCGGCGCAGGCGGACGGCGGCACCTACCAGCTGACCTTCACGGACTTCGCCTACGCGGTCGAGAAGGGCGCGGTCACCGACATCCCGGCCGGTCTCGCCAAGACCGACCAGCAGATCGACACGGACATCGCGAAGGCCAAGTAGCCCGATGAACGGCACCCTCTCCCCCGAACTGCGCGCCAGGCGCCGCAGGTCGGCACTGCGCTCGGCGGCCTTCATGTCGCCCTGGCTGATCGGGTTCAGCGTCTTCTTCGCCTACCCGCTCGTCTCCACCGTCTACTTCTCCTTCACCAAGTACGACGGCTTCCGCCCGCCCGTCTTCAACGGGCTGGACAACTGGACCTACGTCTTCTCCGACCTCCCGATGTTCTGGCCGGCCATGCGCAACACCCTGTGGCTGGTCGTGGTCATGGTCACCTGCCGGGTCGCCTTCGGTCTGGGCATCGGCCTGCTCATCACCAAGATCAAGCTGGGTACGGGCGTCTTCCGCACCCTGTTCTACCTGCCCTACCTGGCCCCTCCGGTGGCGGCGACCCTGGCCTTCGTCTTCCTGCTCAACCCGGGCACCGGCCCGGTGAACACCCTGCTGGACACGGTCGGGCTGCCCACGCCCGGATGGTTCACGGACCCCGCCTGGTCCAAGCCCGCGCTGACCGCGCTCGCGGTGTGGGGGGTCGGCGACCTGATGGTCATCTTCATGGCCGCGCTCCTCGACGTACCGCGCGAGCAGTACGAGGCCGCCGAGCTGGACGGGGCCGGGGCACTGGCGCGCTTCCGCCACATCACCCTGCCGAACATCTCCCCGATCATCCTGTTCGCGGTGGTCACCGGGGTCATCCAGGCGATGCAGTTCTACACACAGCCCCTGGTGGCGGGGAAGGTGGCGTCCGGCGTGATCGGCGGCTCGGGCCAGCCGACCGAGCCCGGGTACCCCGACAAGTCCACGCTGACCCTGCCCCAGGTCATCTACAACGTCGGCTTCCAGCGCTTCGACTACGGCACCGCCTGCGTGGTCGCCCTGGTGCTGTTCGCCCTCTCCATGGCCTTCACCGCGCTGCTGATGCGGCGGCGCGGCGGCCTGATCGAGGCAGGTGACTGACGGCCATGAGCCAGAACCAGACCCTCACCCGCGGCACGCGGCGGACCCCGCGGCCGGCCCCGGCCCCCGCGCCGGATTCCGCGCGGGCCATACGCACCGCGCGACGGCAGGCCGCCCTGCACTGGGTGGCCGTGCACTCCCTCGGAGTCGCCGCGGCCCTGTTCTTCGTCCTCCCCTTCGTTTTCCTCTTCCTGACCTCGGTGATGAGCGACCAGCAGGCGCTGACCCGCGAGCTGTGGCCGCGCACCTGGGAGTGGGGCAACTACGCGAAGGTGTGGGACACCCCCGGCTTCCTGACCTGGTGGCGCAACACCCTGATGTACGCGGGCCTCGGCACCCTGCTGACCGTGGTCTCCTCGGTGCCCGTCGCCTACGCGCTCGCCAAGTTCCGCTTCCGCGGCCGGCGGCTGTCGCTGCTGCTCGTGATCGCCATGATGATGCTGCCGCCCCAGGTGGTCGTCATCCCCATGTACCTCTTCTGGGCCAAGCAGCTGGACCTGTCCGGCACCCTGTGGCCGCTGATCATCCCGATGGCCTTCGGCGACGCCTTCTCCATCTTCCTGCTGCGCCAGTTCCTGCTGACGATCCCGGACGAGTACCTGGACGCGGCGAAGGTCGACGGCTGCGGCGAGCTGCGCACCCTGCTGCGGGTGGTGCTGCCGATGGCGAAGCCCGGCATCGCGGCGGTCGCGCTGTTCCAGTTCTTCGCCGCCTGGAACGACTACTTCGGCCCGCAGATCTACGCATCCGACAACCCGGCCGCCTGGACCCTCAGTTACGGACTGGAGTCCTTCAAGGGCGCCCACCACACCAACTGGAACCTGACCATGGCCGCGACCGTGCTGGTCATGGCCCCGGTGATCGTCCTCTTCTTCTTCGCCCAGAAGGCGTTCGTCGAAGGCGTCACCCTGACCGGAGTGAAAGGCTAGTCATGAAACTCGCAGTGGTGGGCGGCGGTTCCACCTATACCCCCGAGCTGATCGACGGGTTCGCCCGGCTGCGCGACACCCTGCCCATCAGCGAGCTGGTGCTGATCGACCCGGCCGCCGACCGGCTGGACCTGATCGGCGGCCTGGCCCGGCGGATCTTCGCCAAGCAGGGGCACCCCGGCCTGATCACCACCACCTCCGACCTCGACGCGGGCGTCGCCGACGCGGATGCGGTCCTGCTCCAGCTGCGCATCGGCGGGCAGGCGGCCCGGCTCCAGGACGAGACCTGGCCGCTGGAGTGCGGCTGCGTGGGCCAGGAGACCACCGGAGCCGGCGGCCTCGCCAAGGCGCTGCGCACGGTCCCGGTGGTCCTCGACATCGCCGAGCGGGTCCGGCGCTCCAACCCGGACGCATGGATCATCGACTTCACCAACCCGGTCGGGATCGTCACCCGGGCCCTGCTCCAGGCCGGTCACAAGGCGGTCGGGCTGTGCAACGTGGCCATCGGCTTCCAGCGCAGGTTCGCCGCGATGCTGGACCTGACCCCGGCCGACATCCACCTCGACCACGTCGGCCTCAACCACCTCACCTGGGAGCTGGGGGTGCGCAAGGGCGGCCCGGAGGGCGAGAACCTGCTGCCGCAGCTCATCGCCCGGCACGGTGACGCCATCGCCGCGGACCTGCGCCTGCCCCGCAGCGTGCTGGACCGGCTCGGCGTGGTCCCCTCGTACTACCTGCGCTACTTCTACGCGCACGACGAGGTGGTCCGGGAGCTCGGCACCAAGCCCTCGCGGGCCGCCGAGGTCGCCGCGATGGAGAAGGAACTGCTCGGCCTGTACGGGGATCCCGCGCTGGACGAGAAGCCGGAACTCCTCGCCAAGCGGGGCGGCGCCTTCTACTCGGAGGCCGCCGTGGACCTGGCCGCGGCCCTGCTGGGCGACGGCGGGAGCGCCGTGCAGGTGGTCAACACGCTGAACAACGGCACGCTGCCGTTCCTCCCGGACGACGCGGTCATCGAGGTCCAGGCGCGGGTGGACCGCTCCGGAACCTCGCCGCTGGCCGTCCCCCGGCTGGACCCGCTGTACTCGGGGCTCATCGCCCACGTCACGGCGTACGAGGACCTCGCGCTGGACGCGGCGCTGCGGGGCGGACGCGAGCGCGTCTTCAAGGCGCTGCTGGCGCACCCGCTGGTGGGCCAGTTCGACCTCGCCGAAGGGCTGACGAACCGGCTCCTGGCGCACAACAAGGAGCACCTGGCATGGGCGTGAGCCGGCCCCCGAAGGCAGCCGTCCTCGCCGTCGACGCCGGCAACAGCAAGACGGACGTGGCGCTGATCGCCGCGGACGGCCGCGTCCTCGGCACCGGGCGCGCGGGCGGCTTCCAGCCCCCGCACGTCGGGGTCGAGGCGGCGGTGGACGTCCTGGGGCGGGCCGTCGCCGAGGCCGCGGAGGCCGCCGGGCTGGCGGGGCCCGCGGCCACGGGCCCGCACACGGGCCCGCTGGCCGTCCAGGTCTCGGCCTGTCTGGCCAACGCGGACCTCCCGGTGGAGGAGGTCCGGCTCGCGCAGGCCATCGGCGAGCGCGGCTGGGGCACCGCCATCGAGGTCCGCAACGACACCTTCGCGATCCTGCGGGCCGGACTCGGCGAGGGCGCCGGGGGGCCGCGCGGGGTCGCGGTGGTGTGCGGGGCGGGCATCAACTGTGTGGGCATGCTGCCCGACGGGCGCACGGCACGGTTCCCGGCGCTCGGACAGATCTCCGGCGACTGGGGCGGCGGCGGCGGACTGGCCGCCGAGGCCATGTGGTGGGCGGCCCGCGCCGAGGACGGGCGCGGCGGTCCCACCGAGCTCGCGGCGGCCCTGCCGGGGCACTTCGGCCTGGACTCCATGTACGCGCTGATCGAGGCGGTGCACCTGGGCTCCGTCGAGCCCGTACGGATGCACGAGTTGGTGCCGGTGCTGTTCGCGGTGGCCGCGGCCGGTGATCCGGTCGCCGCGGCCCTCGTCGAGCGGCAGGCCGGGGAGGTCGTGGCACTGGCCTCGGTGGCGCTGGAGCGGCTCGGGCTGCTGGCCGAGGAGGCGCTCGTCCTGCTGGGCGGCAGCGTCCTGGCCGCCCGGCACCCGCAGCTGAACGGCCGGGTGGAGGCCCTGCTCGCCGAACGGGCCCCGCACGCCCGGGTCTCGGTGGTGACGGCCCCGCCGGTGCTGGGCGCCGGCCTGCTGGGTCTGGACGCACTGGGAGCGGGGCCCGAGGCCTACGGAAAGCTGCGTGCCCATTTCGGATGAACCGTGCCCGCGCCGGAACCATCCCGGCTCGCGGGGCGTAGTAGGACCGGGGACGGATCGGGGCGGATCGTGCCCGATCCCGGACCGGGTGCTGTGGACGACCGCCACTCAGGCCATACTGCTGCGAAGCACGAAGGACCGAGGGGGAGGTCAGGGTGGCCATCACATCACGCGCGCCCGCGCCCGGCGGCGTCCGGGCGCCCTCCGGGCCGCCGGCGCCGCCGCCCGACGGGCTGCCCCGGCGGGGCACCGCCTGGGCGGAGGGCGTGGAGCGGCTGCGCGCCGCCGCCACCACCGAGCCGGGCCGGCTGCGGATCGTCGGCGCGGTCCTGGCCGCGCTGGTCCTGCTGTTCGGCGCGGTGTCCGTCTGGGAGATCTCCGGCCGGGTCACCGCGGCCGATGACGTCGTGGGCCGCAGCCAGCCGCTGAGCGCCGACGCGGCGAGCATCTACCGCTCCCTCGCGGACGCCGACACCGCCTCCTCCAGCGGCTTCCTCGCGGGCGGCGAAGAGCCCCGCGAGGTCCGCAGCCGGTACGAGAAGGACATCGCCAACGCGTCCCGGCTGCTGGTGAACGCGGCCGCCAGCACCACGGCCGGCGAGGACTCCCGCAAGCAGATCACCCTGCTGAGCGAGCAGCTCCCCCGCTACACCGGCCTGATCGAGCAGGCCAGGGCCACCAACAAGCAGGGCCTGCCGCTGGGCGGCGCCTACCTCCGGTACGCGAACGAGCAGATGAGCACCCAGCTGCTGCCCGCCGCGCAGCGGCTCTACGAGGCGGAGACCGGCCGGCTCTACACGGACTACGACGAGGCCCGCGCACTGCCCCTGGCCTCGCTCGGGGCCGGTGTGCTCGCGCTCGCCGTCCTGGTCTGGGCCCAGCGGCGCAACTACCGGCGTACGAACCGCGTCTTGAACCACGGGCTCGTCGCCGCGACCACCGCCTCGCTGGTGCTGCTGCTGTGGCTGGTCGCGGGGCACACGGTCGCCCGGTCGGGGCTGAGCGAGGCCCGCACGGACGGGCAGGAGTCGCTCAAGGTGCTCAACGACGCGCGGATCGCCTCGCTGCAGGCGCGGGCCAACGAGAACCTGACCCTGGTCTCGCGCGGCGCCGTACTGGCCGAGGACAAGAAGTCCGACAAGTACGACGTGGACTTCTCGAACGACATGAAGGACCTGGACGCGGGCCTGGCGACGGCGGCGAAACTGGCCGACGACACGGCCGGCCGCGCCCCCGTGTCACGCGCCGCGGAGGGCGTCAAGCGGTGGAAGGAACTGCACGCGGCGGCCCGGCAGACCGACCTGAAGGGCGACTACCAGGGCGCCGTCGGACAGGTCATCGGGGACAAGGACCACAAGGAGCCCACGGGATCCGCCTTCGACACGGTGGACGCCTCGCTGGAAGCGGCCCTGGGTCACGAGCAGCGTGAGTTCACCCGGGCGGCGCGGGACGGTCTCGGCGCGCTCGACGGTTTGGTGACAGGCACGGCGGCCCTGGCGGTCGTCGGCGCGGCGGCCGCCCTGCTCGGCATCGGGCGCAGGCTTTCGGAGTACAGGTGAGAGCGATGCCGGGACGGGTGAAGCGCACGGGCGAGGGCTCCGAGGGGGCCGGGGACGCCGTGGCCCGTGCCGTGGCCGCCGAGGTCGCCGCGGAGAGCGGCGCCGACGGCACGGAGGTACGCGGCCTGCGGCGGCTGACGGGCCGGCTGCGCGGCTGGGGCGGGGTCGGGGCGATGGCCGCGGCCTGCGCGCTGACGGCCGCGGCCGTGCTGCTGCCACTGGCCCAGGCGGCTCCGGGCGGCCCGGGAGCCTCCTCGCTGGTGCGCGAGCCGGCCAGGATGGCCGTCGCTCCGCAGGCCCCCGGGGACACCTGTGAGAACCCCGAGGCGAGCCTGCGCCCCAACGGGCTGGACGGCTCCGCCATCCAGCGGATCCGCGCCGCGGGCCACCTCGTCGCGGGGGTGGACCAGAACAGCTTCAAATGGGGCTACCGCAACCCGGCCGGGGAGCTCGACGGCTTCGACATCGCCCTGGTCAAGGCCATAGCGAAGGACATCTTCGGCGAGGACGGCAAGGTCATCTACCGGGCCATCCCCACCAGCCAGCGCATCCCCGCGCTCAAGGACGGCACCGTCGACATCGTCGTGCGCACGATGACCGTCAACTGCAAGCGGCTGGAGGAAGTCGCCTTCTCGACGGCGTACTTCGAGGCCGGGCAGCAGGTGCTGGCCCCCAAGGGGTCGACGATCACCGGCTACGACGCCTCGCTGAAGGGCCGCCGCATCTGCACGGCGGCCGGCTCCACGGCGGAGGCCGCGCTGGCGGCCCAGTCCTACGGCGCGGTCCCGGTCAGCGTGCCCAACCAGCTCGACTGCCTGGTCCGGCTGCAGCTGGGCGAGGTGGACGGCATCATCACCGACAACGCCCTCGCCGCGGGCCAGGCCGCGCAGGACCCCTCGGTCAGCCTGGTCGGCTCCCCGTTCACCAAGGAGTTCTACGGGGTGGCCATGAACAAGGACGCCGGCGACCTGGTGCGCCGCGTCAACAAGGTGCTGGAGGACTACCGCGCGGGCGGCGGCGACAGCCCCTGGATGACGGCCTACAAGGCGCATCTGGAGCCCGTGCTGCCCGGCGTGGGCGGCCCGCCCGTTCCCAAGTACCGGGACTGAGGCCGGTGGCGGATTCTGAGCCCGATGTCACGAGACCGGAGGCGGGATCGGTGGAGGCACATCCTTTGGGGGCGCAGCCGGCGGTGATGGACCGGGACGGCGTGGACCGCGCGCTCGCCCGGCTGGGCGCGGAGCACGAGGCCGTCGAGACCTCGCTGCTCGCCCTCCAGGACCACTCCGGCCGGCGGCTCTTGGAGGGCGCCGGGCTGACCGGGGTCACCAAGGAGCGGTGGGCGCAGGCCGATGCGGCCATCACCCGGCTGTGGCGGTACTTCGACGCGTACAGCGGGGCGCTCGGCGCCGCCCGGGAGATCCGTGAGCGGCGCCGCTGGCCGAGCCGTGAGGACCTGGTCGAGCTGACGGACCGGCTGCGCGGGCCGGGGGTGATGATCTCCGGCGCCGCGGTCGAGGGCGCCCCGCTCGCGGAGCGGTTCTCCCTCGCCGAGCTGGTGTCCCGCATGAACGAGCTGTACGCGAGCTCCCTGGACGTGGTGGTCGCCGCGGACTCCGTCTGGTCGGCGCTGCCCGCCCGGATCGACCTCCTCTCCGCAGAACTGCACCGCACCCGCACCCTCGCCCACTCGGTGGGGGTCCGGCCGGGAGAACACCCCTCGGGGGACGACCTGGAGGCCATCACGGCCGAACTGGCGGACCTGCGGGCCCGGGTGATCGAGGACCCGCTGGCGTTCTGGTTCTCGGTGGCCGGGAGCTCAGCGCCGGGCGGCGGCCGTCCGGACACCGGGCGGTACGACCGGGCCGCGCTCGCGCTGGAGGACGTGCGCCGGGAGGTCGAGGCCGTGCTGGCCGTCCGGCAGGACGCCGAGCAGCGGCTGATCGGCCTGCGGGACGTGCTCTCGCGGGCGGACCGGACCCTGGCGGAGGCACGGTTGGCCCGCGGCGAGGTACTGGCGAAGATCGCGGCGTCCGAGGTGCCCGCGGTGAGCGGACCGCCGACGGTGTTGCAGGAACAGCTCTCGGCGGCGGCCGAGTACCGGCGCCGGGCCCAGTGGCACCGGCTGTCCCCGCTGCTGGAGTCCCTGGAGGAACGCGCCGGGGAGGAACTGCGGCGGGCCCGCGAATCGTTGACCGCGGTGACGGCGCCGCTGGCGGTGCGGGCGGAGCTGCGCGGACGGCTCGACGCCTACAAGGCGAAGGTGGCCCGGCTGGGCATGGCGGAGGACCCGCTGCTGATGGAGCGGTACGACACCGCCCGGCGGATGCTGTGGAGCGCGCCCTGTGATCTGCGGGCCGCCGAGCAGGCGGTGCTGCGCTACCAGTGGGCGACGGCCGAGGCGCTGCCCGCGCAGCGGCAGGACCAGCACGACCAGCAGGACCAGCAGGGGCGCCAACCGGTGCGGGAGTGGCCCGACGGGCCGAGGGAGGGGGACGCGTGAGTCTGATCGGAACGGCGTGCATGCGCCCCGGCTGCCCGGGGACGTACGAGGACATGGGCGGCGGCGAGGTCTACTGCGGCACCTGCGGGCTGGCTCCGGCCGGGGCCGCCGCGGCGGGCGCCGAGGAGCTGGTGTCCGTACCGACGGCGATGACGAGCGCGGCCCGCCACGGGGACTCACAGGGGTCGCACGGATCCCAGGGCTCGCAGGGGTCGGGGCGGTCCTCCTCCTCGTCCTCCTCCTCGCGGGCCTCCCGCTCGGCGCGTTCGTCGCGCTCCTCCTCTTCCCGGCGCTCCGTGTCGGGCCGGCTCTCGCGCTCCCTGTCCGGGGCCGCGTCCACCCGGTCGGTGTCGGTGCGCAGTTCGGGTTCGGCCGCCTCGGGGTCGGGCCGCAGCCGGCTGGGAGCCGGGCTGGTCAACGTACCGGAGGTGCCCCGTCCGGATCCCTCGGCGGCGGTGCTGGAGAATCCCGAGGTCCCGGAGCGCAAGCGGTTCTGCTCGCGCTCGGACTGCGGGGCGCCCGTGGGGCGGGCCCGCGGGGAGCGGCCGGGACGGACGGAAGGTTTCTGTACCAAGTGCGGGCACCCGTACTCCTTCGTGCCCAAGCTGCGCGCGGGCGACCTCGTCCACGGCCAGTACGAGGTCGCGGGCTGCCTCGCGCACGGCGGGCTGGGCTGGGTCTACCTCGCGGTGGACCGGGCCGTGTCGGACCGGTGGGTGGTCCTCAAGGGCCTGCTGGACACCGGGGACCAGGACGCGATGGCGGCCGCGATCTCGGAGCGGCGCTTCCTCGCGGAGATCGAGCACTCGAACATCGTGCGGATCTACAACTTCGTGGAGCACCTGGACCAGCGGACCGGTTCGCTGGACGGGTACATCGTCATGGAGTACGTGGGCGGCAAATCGCTCAAGGAGATCGCCAACGAGCGGCGCCGGCCGGACGGCCGCCGCGACCCGCTGCCCGTGGAGCAGGCGTGCGCGTACGGCATCGAGGCGCTGGAGGCGCTCGGCCACCTGCACACCAGGAACCTCCTGTACTGCGACTTCAAGGTCGACAACGCCATCCAGCAGGCCGACCAGCTGAAGCTGATCGACATGGGCGCGGTCCGGCGGATGGACGACGAGGAGTCGGCCATCTACGGCACCGTCGGCTACCAGGCGCCCGAGGTCGCGGAGCTCGGCCCCTCGGTCGCCTCCGACCTGTACACCGTGGCGCGCACGCTGGCCGTGCTGACCTTCGATTTCCAGGGCTACACGAACGTGTTCGCGGACTCCCTGCCGGATCCGCAGCACATCGAGGTGTTCGGGCGGTACGAGTCCTTCTACCGGCTGCTGGTACGGGCCACCGACCCGGATCCGGGACGGCGGTTCGCGTCCGCGCAGGAGATGGCGGACCAGCTGACGGGGGTGCTGCGCGAGGTCGTCGCGCTCCAGACGGGCCGCCCGAGGCCGCAGGTCTCGACGCTCTTCGGGCCCGAGCTGCGGGTTCCGGACGACCGGCTGTTCACCGACGAGGCGGGCACGCAGGTGTCCCGGCTGGGCGAGCGGCCCGTGAAGCGGTGGCGTGCGGGCCGGGGCGCGGCTCCGGCCCGGGTACCCGCCGCCGTCCCGGCCCCGGGGCCCGCTCCCGCGGTCGAGGCCGCACCCGACGGCGCGGCCCCGACGGCTCCGTCGGCCGCACCGATCACGGGCTACGGCACGACCGGGCTGGTCACCACGGCGACGCACCGGGCCGCCGGGCTCGGCGTGCCGGCCCCGCGCCGGGCCCCGGCGGCCCCGCCGCTGCCACCCGTCGGGATCAGCGCCTCGCGGCGGCCGGAGCTGTCCACGCTGGACACCCGCGAGGCCGCGCTGGCCCTGCCCGTGCCGCTGGTCGACGCCGGGGATCCCAACGCCGGTTTCCTGGCGGGCCTGCTGGCCTCGGCGCCGGCCGACCTGCTGACCGCGCTCGGCTCGGCGCCGGCCGAATCCGCGGAGCTTCGGCTGCGGGAGCTGCGGGCCCGGCTCGAACTGGGCGGCGCCGACGCGCCGCTGGTCGCTGAGGCGCTGACCCGGCTGGAGGCGCGGCACCCCGACGACTGGCGCGTGGTGTGGGCCCGGGGCATCGCCTCGCTGGCCGTCGGGGAGGACGAGACGGCGGCCCTGTCCTTCGACGCCGTCTACGACGCCTTCCCCGGCGAGCCGGCGCCGAAGCTGGCGCTCGGTCTGTGCGCGGAGGTGCTGGGGCAGTTGGACAACGCCGCCGAGTACTACCGGCTGGTGTGGGCCACGGACCCGGGTTTCGTGGGGGCGGCGTTCGGGCTGGCCCGGGTGCAACTGGCCGCCGGGGACCGGGCCGGAGCCGTGCGCACGCTGGAATCCGTGCCGGAGGCGTCCATCCACCACACCGCCGCGCGGGTGGCGGCCGTACGGGCACGCCTGCGCGACCGGTCTCCCCAGGAGGCGCTGCTGCCCGATCTGACGGCGGCCGCGGCGCAGGTCGAGGCCCTGGGGAGGTTCGGCCTGGACTCGGTGCGCCACGAGCGGCTCAGGGCGGAAGTTCTGGGCTCGGCGCTGGACTGGGTACTGTCGGGTAGTCGGGGTTCCGACCCCGGCAGTACCTCGCTGCTCGCCTGCCAACTGGACGAGCGGGGGCTGCGCTTCGGCCTGGAGCGCTCGTTCCGCGTGCTGGCACGGCTGGCGCAGCGGGGCGAGGAGAGGATCGAACTGGTGGAGCGGGCAAACCGTTTCCGTCCCCGGACGTGGGTGTGATTGATGTCGATGCATCGGCTGTCGGGCTGCCCCAGCTGCGCGGAACCGCTGGAGGAGGGTGATCGTTTCTGCGGCCTCTGCGGCTACGCCCTCACCGCCGCCGCCCCCACGGAGCCCCGGGCCCCGGAACGGGCCACGGCCCCGGCGGGTCCGCCCTCCCCTGCTCGGTTCGCGGCGGAGCCGGCCTCGCCCGGCACCCCGCCCGCGGCCGGTCCGGTCGAGCCGTTCGGAGCGGCGGGCGCGGCGCACGTGGCCCCCGTCGCCCCGGCTGGCACGGCAGGCCCGGCAGGCCCGGCGGCCGTGGGCCCGCAAGATCCGGCAGCGGCGGATCCGGCCGCGCCCGTGATCCCGGCGGCGCCGGCGGCGCCGATCACCCCGATGGCGGCCCCTGCGGCCGGCCCCGCGGGCGGGATCCCGGCCACCCGTGGGCGCTCCTCGTCCGACGGAGCCCTCTCGCCCCGGCACTCCGCCGGCTACGCCGAACCGGCGGCCCCCGGGTACGCCGGTGAGGCCGCGCCCGGCTGGGGCAGCGTCTCCACCGCCGCGCCCACCCTGGTGTCGGGCCCCACCGGCTGGTCCGACCCGGCCCCCCACGGCACGCCCGCGGCCCCCGGAAGCCCGAGCCCGTACACCGCGCCCCCTCAGGGCGGGCACCCCGCGGACACCACCCCCTACGGCGCGAGCGCGCAGGGCGCGGGCTCCGCGGACGGATCCGGCCACGACGGCCACGACGAGTTCGGCACCCCGGGCCCCGGAGACCACGCCTCCCCCTACGACCACCCCGCCCAGCAGGGTCGGCACGCGGGCGGCGAAGCCCCGTACGCCGCCCCCGCCGCGCAAGGCCGGCACCCCGGTGGCGAAGCCCCGTACGGCAACCCCGCTCCTCAGGGGCACACCCCCGAGGGCGAAGCCCCTTACGGCAGTCCCGCCCCGCAGGGCCAGTACCCCGGTGGCGAAGCCCCGTACGCCGGCGGGCCCGCGGGCGAGGGCCAGGGCCACGGGCCCGAGGGCGAAGGCCCCCACGGTGGCCACGCTCCGCAGGGTGAGCCCGGCGGGAAGACCTGTGTGGCCTGCCGCGCCGGGCGGGTGGACACCGACGGGTACTGCGAGCACTGCGGCCACGCGCAGCCCCGGGAGCGGGACCACCTCGAAGAGGAGCTCGGGAGCGTCGCCGCCGTCAGTGACCGCGGGCTGCGCCACCACCGCAACGAGGACTCCTTCGCCGTCGCGGCCACCGCGCTGCCCGACGGCTCCGCCGCCACCGTGGCCATCGTCTGCGACGGCGTCTCCTCCGCCAGCCGCCCCGACGAGGCCTCCGCGGCCGCCGCCGCAGCCGCCAACGAGGCCCTGCTCGACGCCCTCCCCCGCGGCGCCCACCCCCAGGAGGCCATGCACGAGGCGATCCTGGCCGCCGCCACAGCGGTGAACGCCCTCGCCCCCGAGGTGCCCGGCGCCCAGAACGCCCCCGCCTGCACCCTGGTCGGCGCCGTGGTCAGCCGCGGCCTGCTGACCATCGGCTGGGTCGGCGACAGCCGCGCCTACTGGGTCCCCGACGACCGCGCCGCCCTGCCCCGCCGTCTCACCGAGGACGATTCCTGGGCCGCCCAGATGGTCGCGGCGGGCCTGATGGGCGAGGCCGAGGCCTATGCCGACGTCCGCGCACACGCCATCACCGGCTGGCTCGGGGCCGACGCGTACGACCTGGAACCGCACACCGCCACCTTCAAGCCCGACCACGACGGCGTGGTCGTGGTCTGCACCGACGGACTGTGGAACTACGCCGAGTCCGCGCGTGACATGGCCCAGGTCCTCCCGTACGACGCCGCCGTCCGGCCCCTGCACAGTGCGCAGGTCCTGGTGGGGCACGCCCTCGACGGCGGCGGGCACGACAACGTCACCGTGGCCGTCGTCCCCTTCACGGCGACCCCGCAGACCCCGCAGACCCCGCCCGCGAACCACACGAGCACCGCAGGCCCCGGCCCCGCCGCCCCGCAGGCCCAGGCCTGATCCCCGTACCCGAGGAGTACCGACCGATGGCGAACTTCGCCAAGCCGAGCGCCCCGCGGTTCAGCGTGGAGGTGTACCAGAACGAGTTCCTCTCCGAGGGAGCCCGTGACGTCCACGCCATCGTCACGGTCACCTCCACCGGCGGCGCCACGGCCACCCGGACGGCCGTCGCCCCCGGCGGCGCGGCCGTGGTGATCATGGTCGACTGTTCCGGCTCCATGGAGTACCCGCCCGACAAGATGCGCGGCGCCCGCGAGGCGACGGCCGCCGCCGTCGACACCCTCCGTGACGGCACCGCCTTCGCCGTGATCGACGGCACCCACGTGGCCAGGGAGGTGTACCCCCGCCAGGGCCGGCTCGCCATCGCCGACGCGACCACCCGCGCCCAGGCCAAGGAGGCCCTGCGCGGCCTCACCTCCGGCGGCGGCACCGCCATCGGTACCTGGCTGCGCCTCGCCGACGGCCTGTTGCGCGGGTCCACCGCGGCGATCCGGCACGGGATCCTGCTGACCGACGGCCGCAACGAGCACGAGGATCCTGCCGTGCTGCGCGCCACGCTCGACGCCTGCGCGGGCCGTTTCACCTGTGACGCCCGCGGCGTGGGAACCGACTGGGAGGTCAAGGAGGTCACCGGCATCGCGAGCGCGCTGCTCGGCACGGCCGACATCGTGGCCGATCCGGCCCGGCTGACCGAGGACTTCACGCACATGATGGAGAAGGTCATGGGCAAGGAAGTGGCGGACGTCTCACTGCGCCTGTGGACCCCCGTGGGCGCGGAGGTCCTCTACGTCAAGCAGGTCGCTCCCGCCGTGCAGGACCTGACCGAACGCCGCACGGAGGCCTCCCCGCGCGCCGGGGACTATCCGACGGGGTCCTGGGGCGACGAGTCCCGTGAGTACCACGTGTGCGTACGGGTCCCGGGCGCCTCCGTCGGTCAGGAGATGCTCGCCGCCCGCGCCGCCCTGCTCATGCCGGGGGCGCCCGGTGAGGACCCGGCCGTCCTCGCCCAGGGCCTGGTCCGCGCCGTCTGGACGGACGATCTCGCCGCGTCCACCGCCATCAACCCGCAGGTGGCCCACTACACCGGGCAGGCGGAGCTCGCGCAGGCGATCCAGCAGGGCCTGGAAGCCCGCAAACTGGGGGATGTCGATGGAGCCACGGCCAAGCTCGGCCGGGCCGTGCAGCTGGCGAGTTCCTCGGGCAACGCCGACACCGCCAAGCTGCTCTCGAAGGTGGTGGATGTCGTCGATGCGGCGGCGGGTACTGTGCGACTGAAGGCAAAGGTCGCCGACGCGGACGAGATGACACTAGAAACGCGTTCCACTCAAACCGTTCGAGTGCGAAAATCTTGACGTAGAGCTTGACGCCCCGATCAGACCTGACCAGTCGCCGATCGGACGCACAGAAGAAGCAGCAGAAGAAGAACCTGCCACGTTGACGCAGGAAGAAGGAGGAAGCGCCGCGATGCCGACCTGCCCGAACGGGCACCAGTCCGCCTCCGACGACTGGTG
Organism: Streptomyces sp. NPDC006487; assembly: GCF_042870555.1. Taxonomy (NCBI): domain Bacteria; kingdom Bacillati; phylum Actinomycetota; class Actinomycetes; order Kitasatosporales; family Streptomycetaceae; genus Streptomyces; species Streptomyces sp. NPDC006487. The sequence continues at coordinate 33,430 of NZ_JBIAHN010000007.1, read as the reverse complement.
CGAGGTCTGCGGCCACCGCATGGCCGCCCCTACGGGCACCCCCGGGGCGCCCTCCTACGGCTACGGCTACCCTCCCACCGGCGAGCCGACCGCACAGGCCGAACTCTGCCCGCAGTGCCGGACCCCGCGCGAGGCCATGGCCCCGTTCTGCGAGGAGTGCCGGTACAACTTCCTGACCCGTACGGCGACCTCGTACACGCCGCTCTCTCCTGACCTGCCCCCGCCGCCGCCCCCGTCCCGTGGCGCGCCCCCGGCTCCGCCGGCGTATTCCCAGGACCACTTCGACTACCAGGGTTCGCGGCCCTCGCGGGTCAACCGCCCGGCCGAGCCGCTGCAGCGCGAGGACGACTGGATGCTGCCGCCTCCGGCGCGCCAGGACTTCCAGCAGCCCCCGTACCAGCAGCAGCCGCCGCAGCAGCACCAGCAGCAGCCGCACCAGCAGCACCAGCCGCCGCAGCACCAGCAGGCACAGCAGCCGCAGGCACAGCAGGCTCCGCCGCCGTACCAGCAGCAGCCTTCCCGGACCGGGCAGTACCAGCCGCCGCAGCAGCCCCCGCACCACCAGCAGCATCAGGCGCCCCAGCCGCAGCAGTCGTACCAGCAGCCCTACCAGCCTCAGGGCGGCGGGTCCTGGACCGCGACCATCGGTCCGGACCGCACGTACTTCATGGCGATGATGCACCGCAGCGGCCCCGAGGCGGCCGGGCTCGACCTGCCCGCGTACTCGCCCGAGCAGCACCTCCCGCTCGCCGGCGGCCAGATCACCATCGGCCGCCGCCGCGCCTCGACGGGAGAGTCCCCGGACATCGACCTGTCGGTGCCCCCGGAGGACCCGGGCGTCTCCCACCAGCACGCGGTGCTCGTCCAGCAGCCCGACGGCAGCTGGGCCGTGGTGGACCAGAACTCCACCAACGGCACCACGATCAACGGCGGCGAGGACTCGATCCAGCCGTACGTGCCGGTTCCGCTCGCCGACGGGGACCGCGTCCACGTCGGTGCCTGGACCACGATCACCGTCCGGCGCGGCTGAGGTTTCCCGAAGCACGGCGAAGGCCCCCGGTGTCACCGGGGGCCTTCGCCGTGTTCGAGTGCCGTCGGCCGGCCTGGTCCGCCTAGGCTCCGACCAGAGGGTCCCGCGCACCCCGCCGGCGCCGTACGCACACCACCGCGGCGGTGACCAGCAGGAGGACCAGCAGAACGGCGAGCGCGAGCGGGAGCAGCGACCCGGGCGTGGCGCCGAAGTAGACGAACGGCAGTCCCGCGAGCAGGACGGCCGGTGCGGTGCGCAGCCGGGCGAACGCCGGGCGTCCGGCCAGCAGCAGTCCGGCGGCCACCGGTACGACGAAGCGCAGCTGGGTGAACGGGTACACCAGCGGGACCGTCAGCACCGCGCCGGCGAGGACCAGCGTCCACGCCAGTACGGCGGCCGCCCCGGCCCGGGTACGGATCCGCGGAGCCGGCCGCAGGTCCGGCGGGCACGCCACCGCCACCAGGGCCAGCGCCAGGACCGGGCCCAGGATGAGCATCGGGGTGCTGAAGAGCGCCTGGATCCCGATGCCGCCGATGCCCATCCGGGCCGTGGTGGCGACGAGCTCCAGGGCCGCTCCCGCCAGCACGGCCCAACTGCCCGCCGACCAGCGGCCGGCCAGTGCGAGGGACGCGCCGAACAGCATGACGAGGTAGCCCGCCACCAGCGCCAGGAAACCCGCGCCGACCTGTCCGGCGAACATGGCGTAGCGCATCAGTCCCATCCAGCCCGCCGCGCTCGCCCCGATGGCGACCAGGGCGAACGGCGCCAGGGCCGCCAGGAGCCGGCCGGGCCGTCCCGTGGAGCCCAGGCCGAGCCGCATGCGCAGGGCGTGTCCGGCGACGTCGGCGCCTTCTCGCACTCGGGCGGGCGCCCCCGCCCCTCGCGTGGCCTCCCGGTACGCGTAGGCGATCTCGTCGCCGAACTCCCGCCGGTAGGCGGCGGGATACAGCCTCAGCAGTGTGGTCACGAGCCCACCACCGCGCCGCCGGCACCGGCACCGGCACCGGCACCGAAGGTGACGCGGAAGGAGGCTCCGAGGGAGGCCCCCGCCCCGCCGAGTCCCAGCCGCCGGGTCGCCTCCTGCGCGGTGCGCGCGAGCCGGGCCGCCTCGGCGGCCAGGGTCTCCCGCCCGCGGGGGGCGAGCGCGTAGCTGCGCCGCCTGCGTCCGTCGACCACTTCTTCCTCGTGGACGGCGATGAGTTCTTGTTCCAGGAGCCGCTCCAGGGCTCCGTAGAGCGTTCCGGTGCGCATCTTGGTGCGGCCTTCCGAAATCTTCTCGACCTCCTGGGCGATCGCGTAACCGTGCCGTGGGGCATCGGCGATCGCCGTGAGGATCAGCAGGGTCGGCTCGCGGAGAGCTTGATCATTCACACCCCGACCATAGCTCGGCAGCCGACATATGTCGATAGCCGACCTATGGCGTCCCGGTCTCCCCCAGGGGCCACACGTAAGGCCCCTGGGGATCGTCGAGCCAGGACCACTGCCCCGCCTCGCCGACCGTCACCCCGAAGCGCTCGCGCGCGGGCCGGTCCTCGCGCCGCCACAGGTCCAGCGCCTCCCTCGGGTGCAGCGCACCCGAGGTGAGCACGAGCATGAACTGGAAGCGCTCGTTCTCCACCAGCTCGTACGGGATCCCCTGCCTCATCCCGTACGTGCCCGGCGGCGCGGCCGTGGCCCCGCGCAGCGGCACGAAGTAGGCCGGGGTGTGCAGGAAGCGGCCCTCGGCGAAGTCGGCGTCCCGCACCGTGAGGGCGATCAGCCCGGTCGACAGCGGGGCCAGGATCCGGGCCCCCGGCCGGCACTGGCCCAGCCAGGCCGGCGGGATCAGCGGGATCGTGCAGGTCACCAGGATCCGGTCGAAGGGGGCCCGGGCGGGGCAGCCCCGCGCCCCGTCGCCGGTGACCACGGCCGGGTGGTAGCCGAGCCGGTCCAGGTGTGCGCGCGCCGACTCGGTGATCTCCTCGTCCAGGTCCACGGTGGTGACCAGCCCGTCGCCGATCCGGTGGCACAGCAGGGCCGCGTTGTAGCCGGTGCCCGCGCCGATCTCCAGCACGTTGTCCCCGTCGCGGACGTCCAGGGCCTCCAGCATCTTCGCCATCAGCGAGGGCTGACTGCTGGAGGAGACCAGCTCGCCGTCGCGCAGCCGGGTGGCGAGCGGGGCGTCGGTGTAGACCCCGCGCAGCCAGCGGGCCCGCTGTTCGGGGTCGGGGTCCTCGGCCCAGAGCCGCTCGTGTCCGGCTCCGCGGCCGGTGTAGTAGTACGGCACGAACACGTGCCGGGGCACCGCGGTGAAGGCCGCCCGCCAGCGCGGATCCTCCAGCGCCCCGGCGGCGGTCAGCTCCCGTACCTGGGCGGCGTGCGCGGTCTCCCGCACGTCGCGTACCTCGGCGTGTGCGCCCATGTCTCCACTGTCCTGCGGACACCGCCCGGGTGCGACCGCGCTGCGATCGCACCGCGGTCGCACCGCGGTCGCCCGGGGCAGGTCCCGGAGGTCCTAGGACCGGGGTCCTCCGTCCGGGCGTCTGAGACGATGGTCGGGTGAATGAGATTCCGCGGGGCACGGTCCAGGAGCAGACCTTCTACGAACTGGTGGGCGGCGAGGACACCTTCCGCCGTCTGGTCCACCGCTTCTACCAGGGGGTCGCCGAGGACCCGCTGCTGCGCCCGATGTACCCCGAGGGGGACCTCGGTCCCGCCGAGGAGCGCTTCGCGCTCTTCCTGATGCAGTACTGGGGCGGCCCGAACACCTACAGCGAGAACCGCGGCCACCCGCGCCTGCGCATGCGGCACGCGCCCTTCCAGGTGGACGCCGCCGCGCACGACGCGTGGCTGGCCCACATGCGGGTGGCGGTGGACGAGCTCGCCCTCGCGCCGGAGCACGAGGCGCAGCTGTGGCGGTACCTGACGTACGCCGCCGCGTCGATGATCAATACCGCGGGCTAGCCCGTACGGCGCGGCCTGCCGGTCCGTACGGTCCGGCCGGACGAGCCTAGACCGGCCGGACGAGCAGGGTGCCGAGGCCGCCGGGGCGGCGGGTGGCCACGGACCCGTACGGGGTGCGCAGCCGCAGCCAGCCGCCGGAGGCGAACAAGGCCACCGGTTCGGGGGCCCCGGCCCCGGCAGGTGCGGTGGGCACGGTGGACCGTACCGGCCGCAGGAAGCCCAGGGACTGCGCGGCGTGCACGGCGCGCAGCGGAAGTTCGGTGTCCCCCAGCGTGCGGGACCAGATCTCGCGGCCGATGCGGTCGCGCTCGGAGCGGGTCCGGTGCTGCGGGGGCAGGGCCCCGTCGCGGGCCCGGAACTCGGCGACGGCGGCCGCCAGGGCCTTGGCCATCACCTCGGGACCGGGCAGCCCGGCCACCGGGGTCCAGCCGCCTCGGGGCGGCAGCACGCCCGCCCAGGGCGGTCCGGTGACGGCCGCGGGGACGACGGCGCCGGCCCGCTCGCCCTCGTCCACGGACTCCAGCAGCTCCCCGGCCGAGACGGTCAGGTCGAGCGGAGCGGAGACGGGCGCGGCGAGCCGCACCGTACGGACGGCCACCACGTCGAAGGACGGCGGCCGCCCGAAAACGGCGAGCGCGCCGCCGCCGGCCTGCGCCTGCAGGCGGACGGCGGCGGCGCGGTCGTAGTGCACCAGCCGGCCCAGGAAGGCGGCGAGGTCCGCCGCCTCCCCGGAGTCGGCGAAGTGCAGCTGCTCGTTCATGCCGCGATGCCCTGTGCCTTCTTCGGCTCGTCCAGGTACTCCTGGAGGAAGAGCTTCTCCTCGGCCGTGATGCGGCGGGGCCGCCCCTCGGCGAGGTTGTAGGGCACGACCACGGTCTCGGCGCGCACGTAGACCGTCTCGGGCGCGTCCTCGGTCGCCTCGTCCTTGACCTCGTAGCGGATGGTCAGGGACGCGGCGCCTATCCGGGTCACCCAGGACTCGATGAGCACCGGCTCGTGCCGGTGCACGAGGGGCAGCTTGTAGTCGATCTCGTGACGGGCCACGACGGAACCGCCCGTGAAGGACTCACTGCCCTCACCCGGCGCGAGGCGGAACATGAAGTCGATCCGCGCCTCCTCCAGATAGCGGAGGAAGACGACGTTGTTGACGTGCCCGAAGGCATCCATGTCCGCCCAGCGGAGGGGGCATCGGTAGTGGTGTCTGGCCATGGCCCGTTTCCTCGGCCCTCAGCCTCGGGTGAGCTTCTTGTAGGTGGCGCGGTGCGGACGGGTCGCGTCCGCGCCGAGCCGCTCGACCTTGTTCTTCTCGTACGACTCGAAGTTGCCCTCGAACCAGTACCACTTGGACTCGCCCTCGTACGCCAGGATGTGCGTGGCGACTCGGTCCAGGAACCAGCGGTCGTGGGAGATGACCACGGCCGCACCCGGGAACTCCAGGAGCGCGTTCTCGAGCGAGGACAGGGTCTCGACGTCGAGGTCGTTGGTGGGCTCGTCGAGGAGCAGCAGGTTGCCGCCCTCCTTGAGCGTCAGCGCCAGGTTGAGGCGGTTGCGCTCACCACCGGAGAGGATGCCGGCGGCCTTCTGCTGGTCCGGACCCTTGAAGCCGAAGGCGCTGACGTACGCGCGCGACGGCATCTCGACCTGGCCGACGTTGATGTAGTCCAGCTCGTCCGACACGACGGCCCAGAGGGACTTCTTGGGGTCGATGTTGGCGCGGCTCTGGTCGACGTACGAGATCTTGACGGTCTCGCCGATCTTGACGGAGCCGGAGTCCGGCGCCTCCAGACCCAGGAGCATCTTGAAGAGCGTGGTCTTGCCGGCGCCGTTCGGGCCGATGATGCCCACGATGCCGTTGCGCGGCAGCGTGAAGGACAGGTCGTCGACCAGGACCTTGTCACCGAACGCCTTGTTGAGGTTGTTGACCTCGACCACGATCGAGCCCAGACGCGGGCCCGGCGGGATCTGGATCTCCTCGAAGTCCAGCTTCCGCATCTTGTCCGCCTCGGCGGCCATCTCCTCGTAGCGGGCGAGGCGGGCCTTGGACTTGGTCTGACGCCCCTTGGCGTTCGACCGCACCCACTCGAGCTCTTCCTTGAGGCGCTTCTGGCGCTTCTCGTCCTTGCGGCCCTCGACCTTGAGGCGCGTGGCCTTCTTCTCCAGGTAGGTGGAGTAGTTGCCCTCGTACGGGTGGGCGCGGCCGCGGTCGAGCTCGAGGATCCACTCGGCGACGTTGTTCAGGAAGTACCGGTCGTGGGTGACGGCCACGACGGCGCCCTTGTACTGCGAAAGGTGCTGCTCCAGCCAGTTCACCGACTCGGCGTCGAGGTGGTTGGTGGGCTCGTCGAGGAGGAGCAGGTCCGGGGCCTCGATCAGCAGCTTGCAGAGCGCGACGCGGCGCTTCTCACCACCGGAGAGGTTGGTGACGGGCCAGTCGCCGGGCGGGCAGCCCAGGGCGTCCATGGCCTGCTCCAGCTGGGCGTCGAGGTCCCAGGCGTTGGCGTGGTCCAGGACTTCCTGGAGCTTGCCCATCTCGTCCAGCAGCGCGTCGGTGTAGTCGGTCGCCATTTCCTCGGCGACCTCGTTGAAGCGCTTCAGCTTGGCCATGATGTCGGCCGCGCCGTCCTGGACGTTCTCCAGGACCGTCTTGGACTCGTCGAGCTTGGGCTCCTGCATGAGGATGCCGACGGTGAAGCCGGGAGACAGGTAGGCCTCGCCGTTGGAAGGCTGCTCCAGCCCCGCCATGATCTTGAGCACGGTGGACTTACCGGCGCCGTTCGGGCCGACCACACCGATCTTCGCGCCGGGCAGGAAGTTCAGGGTGACGTCATCAAGAATCACCTTGTCGCCGTGCGCCTTGCGCGTCTTGCGCATGGTGTAGATGAACTCAGCCAAGAGAAACCGTCCGGCAGATCGATGGGTGGGCAGATACACCCCATCTTGCCTGACGTCCATCCCCTGGGGGAAACCCGATCGGCCCCGGGGCCGCCCGCCCGAGGTCCCCCAAACAGTCTCGAGGCCTTGTGCCGCACGGCAGGATGATGCCGACGAGGGCGCGGCCGGGGGGCTGCGGCCGAGGTGGGGAGACGTGGGGGACGTCTGGACAGCGGACTGATCGCGCCCGGCGCGGCCGTGGTCGGCGTGGCCGGAACTTGGCCTGAGGGTCCGGACGCGCTGGCCTGAGGGTCCGGCGGGCGAGCGGGGTGCGAGTCCCGGTGCGGGGCCGCCCGCCCCCCTGACGGCGACCCCTGCGCCCGTCAGCGGGGGCGGTAGACCGTGAGGGCGTCGGGCAGCTCCTCCAGGACCAGGGCCGTGGGGGCCTGGGCGTACTCGCCGTCGTAGGCGAGCGGGGTGCCGGCGGGGATGTCGCTCACGCGCAGGCTGCGCAGCCGGGTGGCGACGTGGACCGGGGAGCGGGTCAGCGGGCCCGCGAAGGCCGCGGCGAGCAGGCGGGGGCCGGGGCGGCCACCTCCGTGGACGAGCCGGATGTCGAGCAGGCCCTCGCCCAGGCTCTTGCGGTAGCGGGGGGCCGGGCCGGTGCCCTGGTAGGTGCCGTTGCCCGCGAAGAGCAGCCAGACGCTGCGCGGCTTCCCGGCGAGCTTGAGCCGGACCGGACGCTCGGCCCGCAGCACCCGGTACGCCGCCAGCAGGGCGGCCGGGCCGCCGCCGATGCGGGGGGCCCAGCGGAGCCGGGTGCCGAGCAGCTCCGGGTAGGCCCCGATGCTGAAGTTGTTCAGGAAGTACCCGGCCCTGGTGTCCTCGGGGTCCGGGCCGGGGGTGAAGCGGCCGACGCCGATGTGGACGGCGTGGCCGTCCGCCACGGCACGGCAGGTGTCCTCGATCCCGGCGAGTCCGAGGTCGATCGCGAAGTGGTTGAGCGTGCCTCCGGGGAACACCGCGAGGGGGATTCCGGCGCGCAGTGCGGCGGTGGCGGCGGCGTTTATGGTGCCGTCGCCGCCGCACACGCCGAGCACGGTGGCCCGCTCGGCGGCCGCGGCCAGTTCCCCGGCGAGTTCCGGCCCCTGGCACTCGACGAGCTCGGCCTTCGGCAGCCGCTCCCGCAGCAGTACGTCGAGCCCCGTCGTGGCGGCCGTACCGGACCCGGTGTTGACCACCACCGTGAGCCCGGCCCCGTCGGGCAGCGCGGGCGCCCCCACGGCAGCGCGCTCGTCGCCGGGCACGATCCGGGCCACCTCGGCGTCCCGGGTGAGCCTGCGGACGACGAACCCGGCCGCCACCCCCAGCGCGGCGCCCGCGGCCACGTCAGAGGGGTAGTGGACGCCGGTGTACACCCGCGAGAACGCCACCGAGGCGGCCACCGGGGCCAGCGCCGCGCCCCAGAGCGGGGACTCCAGCGCCACTCCGGCGGTGAAGGCGAACGCGGATGCGGCGTGTCCCGAGGGGAAGGAGGTGGTGCGCGGCTGCGTGGTGAGCTGCCGCCCGGCGGGCACCCCGTCCAGCACCGGGCGCGGCCTGCGTACGGACCACTTTCCGACGGTGTTGATGGTCGCGGAGGCCAGTGCCAGCGACGCGGCCCCGCGCACGGCCGCCTTGCGGGCCCCGGCCGAGCCGAGGACGGCGATCCCGACGGCGGCCCCGCCCCACAGCAGCCCGTGGTTCGCGGCCCGCCCGAGCCGCGGCAGCACCCGGTCGGCCCCGGGCCAGTGCCGCCGGGCCACCACGTCGAACAGCCACCGGTCCCCTCGTGCGACCGCGCCGCGCCAGGTCAGTTCTTGATCAGCCATCCCTTGCCTCTACCCGAACCCCCGGATCCGAACCAGCGTCCGCCCCCGGCCACACCGGATCCCGGGCTCCCCGCCCCGTGTCCTACTCCGGTTCCGTCGACCGCTCCGGGCCGCCGGGGCCGTCCTCCAGGGGGCGCTTGCGCAGGAGGAGGACGACCAGGCCGCCCAGGACGACCAGGCCCACCGCCAGGGAGGCGATGACCGGGGTGGCCGCCGAGCTGCCGCTGGCGGCCAGCCGCTCCCCGGAGGTGTCCGGATCCGCGGCCGGAGCGGACGCCGGCTGCGCGGACTGCCCGGCCGGCGTGCCCGGGGCGCCCAGCGCCGTCATCGCCCCGCCCGACGCCGCGACATCGGCCGGCTGGGCTGCGGGGAGCCGCGGCCACTTCGCGGTCGCCGTGGCCACGGTGGCGGACTCGCTGGAGCCGGCCACGATCTGGACCTGCGCCGGGACCCCGCTGGTGAAGACCCGGCCGACCGGCACGCGCGTGTTCCCGCGCAGGGTGACCTCGGCGCTGCCGTCCGGTGTCCCTTCGGGCACCTCGAAGAACAGCTTCGCGCCGTTCACGGCGGAGGTGACCGGCAGTCCGCGGGAGTCCACCACCCGCACCCCCATGGCCACGGCCGCCGCGTCCGGGGTCACGCTCACGCTCTGCGCGCCCGTCCGCACGGTGACCGGCCCGATCCGGGTGCCCAGCGGCCCCGACACCTCGCCGGGATCCACCGCGAGCGACGCCGGCGGTTCGGGCAGCCGCCGCGCCGCCCGCTGGAGGTAGTCGGCCAGCTTCTCCGCAGCCGGGTCGACGGCCTCGACCGCCACGCCCTCGGCCAGCCGCCAGATGGCCACCTGGGTTCCGGCCGCGGCGCTCTCCGCGGTGAGCGCCGCGGCTCCGGCCGCCTTGGCGAGCCCGGCCAGATCGTTCAGCTGGGGGTAGGAGTGCTCCAGCACCCAGCGGATCCGGCCCGCGTCGCCGTTCCCGGCGAGCGGCGTGCCGTTCCACCCGATCTCCGTGAACCGGGCCTGGGGCTGCGCGTCGCCCGTGACGCCGACTCCGTACGTCTGGAGCATGCCGCCGCCGTCGACCCGCATCTCGTAGAGTCCGGCCGGGATCTGCCGGACGGTTCCGTCCGTGCCGTGCAGGACGGCCTGCCCGTAGGTCTTCAGCCCGTCCAGGACGGCGCTCGCTCCCTCCGGCGTCCGGGGCGCGGCCGGGCCGGCGTCGGCTGCCGCCACCGCCCCGGGGGCCCCGGCCAGCGCGGCGGCGAGCAGGGCCAGCGCGATCGGCCGCCGTACGGAGCCCCGTATGGCCGCGGCGACCGTGGCGCGCGTCGCCGGTGCGCCACCGGCCGGCCCGGCCGCAGGAACCGGAACACCGCCCTGAGGGCGGACAGGAGCGACGCCAACGGCGGCGGCAGGAGTGGAGGGTGCGGGAACGGCAATCGACACAGTCTTCCCCTTCGGGCCGAAGGCCCAGGTGCCCGTGAGTACCGGGGAATCCTAGCCTCCTCGAACACTCAGACCACCGCCGCCTTCTGAGGGCCCATCAGTGGCATGTCCGTCCTGACGACTCGGCGGAAGGCTGCCGTGCCGCGGTTCAGGTCGTGCCCGATGGCGGTCGCGTCGATGTTGGCCGAGAACCACCGGTTGCCCTCCCCGTCGGGCGGGTCCTCCCGCACCCGCAGCCTTCCGTGGACCACCAGCGGTTCACCGACGGAGACGGATCCGGCGAGGTTCACGGCGAGGCCGCGCCGGGCCCACACCGTGTAGAAACTGGTGGGCGCGTCCGCCCAGGTCTCCTTCTTCCGGTCGTAGTACCTCGGGGTGACCGCGAAGCGGAACCGGGCCGCCGGTCCGCCCGCCGTGTCCTTGTAGTCGATCTGCGTGGCCACGTAACCCACCAGCGTCACCTGGGTGTCGTTCATCCCGGCCGCCCTTCCGGGGCCCGGCGGCGCGCTCGACCACGCGCCGCCCCGACCCGCGTTCCGTACCCGTCCGGACCATCCGCACGAGGTACGACCATGCTGGCCCGGGCCGCCGGAACCCGCCGGAGGCTGTGGACTACTGGCGGCTTGTGGACAACCTCGCCACCGTCGCGTACTGCTCGCGCACCTCCCGGTAGCGCAGCAGCTCGGCCGCGACCGGCTCCAGCACCCGGGCCCGCCCGCAGCCGGCCGCGGCCTCCCGCAGCCGCCGCTCCGCGTCCTGCCCGTAGCGCCGTGCCGGACCCCGTGCCCCGATCGAACAGGCCCACTCCACCAGCGGTCCGCCGATGATCCCGGCCAGCATGAGCAGGACCGGCGGCATCAGACTCGGCTCCAGGACCCCGGCGATCTGCCCGGCCAGCCACAGCCCGCCGAAGATCTGGAGCAGGGTCATGGCCGCCTGCGCCAGCACCGCCGCCGGCCACCACGAGGGGCGCGGCGGACGGGCGCTGGGCACCGTGACCGCCGGCCCGAGGGTCACCGCGATCTCGTCCAGCGCCTGGGGCAGCCCTTCGGCGCCGCGGACCGCGGTTTCCCGTACGGCCTGTGCCCAGGGGTCGGGCAAGCCCCGGACCGCCTCGTCGGAGACGGTCCGTACGGCCTGTTCCACCCGTTGGCGGGCCGTCACTTCTTCCTCGACCGGCGGCTCGAAGGCCGCCGGGGAACGCCCGATCGCCGCCAGGGCGGCGAGACCGGCCAGCGAGCGCGGGGAGCGCCGGCTCTCGTACCACCGCCACAGGCGCAGCCACGGGGTGCCGCAGGCCTTTCCGGCGTTGCGCCGCCAGGCCCGCTCGGCGGCGAGCCCGGCCGCGTACGCGCCGACCGCTTCGGCGAGCCGGTCCTCGAACTCGGCGCGCGCGGTCTCCCCGATCTCCGGCCCGGCGTGACCGTCGGCCACGTAGAGCGGCCGCAGACGGGCCGCGGCCTTGTCGACATCGGCCGAGATGCGGCGGGTCGCGGCGCCCTTCTCCTGGGTGAACTGTCCGAGCATCTCGCGCAGTTCCCCGACGCCCTCACCCGTAAGGGCGGAAAGTCCGATGACGGTGGCTCCGGGCTCGCCGTGTTCGCCGAGCGCGATCCCGTCGTCGTCGAGGAGCCGGCGCAGGTCGTCCAGGACGAGATCGGCGGATTCCCCGGGCAGCCGGTCCACCTGGTTCAGTACGACGAAGGTCACCTCGGCGTGCCCTGCCAGCGGGCGCAGGTACCTCTCGTGCAGGACGGCGTCGGCGTACTTCTCCGGATCCACCACCCACACCACCGCGTCGACCAGCGCCAGCACCCGGTCCACGTGGTCGCGGTGGGCCCCGACGGCCGAGTCCAGGTCGGGCAGGTCGACGAGGACCATGCCGCGCAGCACCTCGGCCTCCGAGGTCTCGCGGGGGCGGCGGCGCAGCCGTCCGGGGATTTCGAGACGGTCCAGCAGGCCCGCGGCGCCGTCGGACCAGCTGCACGCGATGGGTGCGGCGGTCGTCGGCCTGCGCAGTCCGGTCTCGGAGATCTGCACTCCGGCGAGTGAGTTGAAGAGAGTGGACTTGCCGCTTCCGGTGGCTCCAGCGATGGCGACGACGGTGTGCTGCGCCGACAGCCCGCGGCGTGCGGCCGCCTCGTCGAGGACGCGTCCGGCCTCGGCGAGGGTCTTTCCGTCGAGGATCCTGGTCCGGGACAGCCCGATGAGCTGGCGCAGCGCGTCGAGGCGGACGCGCAGGGCCTGCGCCTCGGGGCTGAGCGGGGGCGCGGGGGCCTTGCCTCCGTCGCTTCCGGCGCCCGAAACCGCCCGTACGAGTGCGTCGTCGCCCTCGTCGTCACCGCTCGCGGGCCAGTCGTCCTCGCTGGTCCGGGGGCGCGAGCGGGCGATCAGTCCGTCGTCCCAGCGGTCGTCGGTGCGGTCGGTCAGGGCGGTCACCGCGTCACCTCTCCTTCTGCAGTACGGACAGCGCGGCGATCAGCTCGGCCTGGGGTTCGGGACTCACTTCGAGCGCTTCGATGGGGGCGAGGCGGCGGTCGCGTTCGGCGCGCAGCACCTGGTCGAGGTGTTCGGCGACGAGCTCGCCGCCGCGGTCCCGCAGGCGTACGGCGGCCTGTACTCCGATCCGTTCGGCGAGCTTCTCCCCGGCGGGCCGGGCCCGCTTGCCGCCGAGGAGGGCCGCGACGAGCAGGGCGGCGACCCCGTCGGGGTCGGGTGCGGGCTGCTTGTCGAGCCGTGCGACCTCTTCCTCGGCGAGTTCCTCCAGCACGCGGCGCCAGCGGCGTACGGCCATGCCGATACGTTCCGCCGCCTCGCGGTCGGGGGCGGGCAGGGACACGGCGCCGGCGGCGGGTTCGCGCCGCCAGGCCTCCGCGATGCGTTCGTCGGCGGCGGCGACGGCGCACTGGAGCAGCGCCGCGAGGGATTCCGCGAGGGAGTCGAGCAGTTCGTCGGCGCTGGTGTCGAGCGGGTAGCCGCGCCAGCGGGTCAGCGCGTCCCCGGCGAGTACGGCGCCCCGGTCGAGGCGGCCCCGGACCCGCTTGCCCTCCCGCTTGTAGGCGTCCTCGACGGCGAAGGTCAGCCGTACGGCGGCGGCGTGCTGGGCCGCGACGGCCGACGCGAGCTCCGGCATCCGGCGCCCGAGGGAGTCGAGCGCGCCGAGCGCGGTGCGCCCCACCGCGTACTGGCGGGCGGCCGGGTCCTGCGCGTGGTGCGCGAGCCAGGCGAACAGCGGGGCCACGGCGCTGGCGGGCAGCAGCCCGCCCCCGCCGGCCGATTCGGGCAGCTCGGGAACCGTGAAGCGGGGTACCTCGCCCAGCCCGGCCCGGGTGAGCAGGGCCCCGTACTGACGGGAGACCTCGGCGAGCACCTGGTGCGGGACCCGGTCGAGGACGGTGACGAGGGTGGCCTTGTACTGCTTGGCGGTGCGCAGGAGGTGCCAGGGCACGGCATCCGCGTACCGCGAGGCGGTGGTGACCATCACCCAGACGTCCGCGGCACAGATGAGCTGGGCGGCGAGCGTCCGGTTGTCGACCACGAGGGAGTCGATGTCGGGGGCGTCGAGGATGGCGAGGCCGCGGGGCAGGGTGGAGACGGTCTCGATCCGCACCTCGCGGGTGGCGGGCGGGTGCCCGTGGCGGCCGCCCGGCCGGTGGGGTTTGCGGGCGGACTCGGGGGTGTCCTCGTCGTCCTGGGGGGCCCAGACCCGCATCAGGTCGGGCAGCACCCGCACCCCGGCGAACCAGTGGTGGTCATCCGGATGGCAGACGAGGACGGGGGTGCGCGTCGTGGGCCGGAGTACCCCGGCTTCACTCACTTGGCGCCCCACGAGGGAGTTGACGAGGGTGGACTTACCGGCCCCGGTGGACCCGCCGACGACGGCGAGCAGCGGCGCCTCCGGCGCCTTCAGCCGGGGTACGAGATAGTCGTCGAGCTGCGCGAGCAGCTCGGCTCTGGTCTGGCGGGCGCGGGGGGCGCCGGGCAGGGGCAGCGGCAGACGCACGGACGCGACCCGGTCGCGCAGGGCGGACAGGGCATCGAGCAGCTGAGGCCGAACATCCAAGGTCACCACATGCGAAGAATGCCCAATTTAGGAGCATTTTTGAAGCTTATACGTCCTCTGCGCGCCGAGCGCTACTCCAGCGGCACATCCCGGACACAGCGGACGAGTGGGGCGCAGGCATAACGAGTGCACAACACCCAGGGCGCCACGGCGCAAAAGCGGTGCGCGAATCGCACCTGCCTGCGATTATCGGGACCGCTTCACCGAACCTCCACATCGTGGCACGCGAGTGAAGCAACCGGGACAAGGCAACCGGAGCCCTATCCTTGACCCGGCACGGACCAAAGCCCCACCCCCATCCAGGGGCTCCAGGCCACCACGGCCACCTTCCGGCCCCCGTAGCTCAGTGGATAGAGCAGGTGCCTTCTAAGCACTTGGCCGCAGGTTCGAGTCCTGCCGGGGGCACTTTTACCGTCCCACCCCGAAGCCCTCCCCTCGCGGAGGGCTTTCGTGCAGGTCAGGGCACCTTAGCGCCGATGCCGTAGCGGCGGCGTAAGCCCCGGCACCCGGATACGCGGAAACCCCGGAGCTCCCCAAGGGAGTCCGGGGCGAAGCCGGCAGGTCAGCCGAACGGACCGCGGCGGGCCAGCGGGAGGCGCGGAGTGGGGACGAATTCGTCCTCAGCCGCCCCGCTGTCCTGGCGCAGGGCCGACATCACCATCAGCTGCGGGTCCTGGAGCAGCAGTCGGGCATGGAGTGCCCGCAGGGCCGATCCCGGCTCCACGCCGAGCTCCTGGACCACCCGGGCGCGCTGGACTCCGTACACCGTCAGCGCCTCGTTGCCCCGGTCCGAACGGTAGAGCGCGAGCATCAGCAGCCACAGGAAGCGCTCCCGCAGCGGGTACTTGTCCACCGCGTAGTACAGGTACGGAACGGCGTTGCGGTGCCTGCCCAGCTCCAGTTCCAGCTCGGCGCGCACCTCCATGTCGGCCAGGAAGCGCTCCTGGCGGTAGAGCCGTTCACGGTCGAGCATGGGCCCCTCGAGCCCTTCCGCGAGCGGCCCCGTGGACATGGTGCGCGCCTTTTCCAGCAGCCCGACCGCCTGCAGGATCTCGCCCTTGCGCGCGGCGGCTATGCCTGCGGCCGCCAGCCGTTCGTACTCGTAGAGATCCACTTCGGAGTCGCCGATGTCCATCCGGTAGCCGCCGGAAGACCACTCCAGGACGACTCCCCGGTCGCCGCCCTTGCCACCCCCGTCGGCCGACAGCAGGCCGCGCAGGCCCGAGACGGACTTCTGGATCAGGTTCTTCGCGTAGGCCGGGTAGTCCTCCCCCCAGAGGGCCTCGATCAGCTGATCGACACCGGTCTCCAGACCGGGCCTGAGTAACAGCACTGCCAGCAGGGCCCGTTGCTTGGGCGGACCCAGCTCCAGGACCTTGGTTCCCCGATTGGTCTGCAACGGTCCGAGGAGACGGAACCGCAGTCGCGACGAGCATCCGTCGCCTTCTCTGAAGCCGCGCTCGCGCAGCAATACACCAGACATTTCTACTCCCCCAAGTAAAACCTTCGTAAGGCTAGGTATTACCGACTGGTTCTCATCGCCCGATAAGCGGATGAGAGGGAGATCACATCACGCAACGTCTTGACGCCGTCCAATAGTTGAGATTTACGGAAGGCGTGCGTCCGCGACAGTGGCGAACAAGTGCCGTCCCGCGCCCGGTCTGACCTGGCCGGAGGCCGTCCCGTGGACGGTCAGCGATTACTCCAGCGGCTCGTCAAACCCCGTCCTCCAAGGTGAGCCGGTCCCCGCTCTCGCCTTTTGGAGAAATCGATGACCGGTCCAGCGCAGCAGGACGAGCTCCGTTCCGCTCTCAGATTCGACAGCACCGTCCCCCGTGCCATGGTCCACCGCGCCGCGATCGCCGAGGTCTTTCTGACCGATTCCCGCCGGGTGCCGGATCAAACCGACACGTACGAAGTGGCGGCCCAGCTGCCCCGTGCCCACATCATGGGCGAGCAGTCGGGCACGCACGACTTCCTCCTGCTGATCGAAATGCTGCGGCAGGCCGGCGTGTTCCTCGCCCACACCTACGAGGACGTCCCCCTGGACGAGTCCTTCATATTCCGCCACCTGCAGACCGAGGTACGGGACCAGTCGGCCCTGCGCACCGGTGACCGGCCGGCCCGTGCCGTCGCCACCCTCACCGTCCTCCCGCAGCGCAAGCGCAACGGCCGGGTCCAGGCCATCGACTTCTCCGGCTCGCTGGCCATCGAGGACAGGGACGCGCTCAAGTGCAGCGGCGGCCTGGCCTTCTTCACCCGCGGCGTCTACCACGCGCTGCGCGCTCGCCGCCGCAGCACTCTGGCGGACACCCTCGGCGTCCTCCCCACCCACGTGGCCGCCGCCCCCGCCCCGGTGGGCCGCCGCGACCCGTACAACGTGGTGATCACCCAGCCCATCGCCGCCGGGGAGAGCGCGTTCGCCGCCACCGTGCTCTCCGACACGACGCACCCCCACCTCTTCGACCACCAGCTCGACCACGTGCCCGGCAACCTCCTGCTGGAGGCCGCCCGACAGCTGGCCGCGGCCTCCGTGTCCTCGCTGCACGCCATCTCCGCGCACGGTCTTCAGGTGACCTCGATGGACGCGCAGTTCCAGGAGTTCGCCGAACTCGACCTCCAGACCCGGGCCGTGGCCCGCGTGGAGCAGTTCCGGCTGAACGAGTCGCTCGGCAGGCTGGTCGTCCCGGTCGTGGTGGACATCCTCCAGCAGGGCCGCGTCGTCGCCTCGTTCCGCCTGGAGGTGGCCCAGTGACCTCCCGTCACATCACCACCGTCGTGGTCGACTACGGCGGCGTCCTGACCAATCCGCTGCAGGAGACCTTCGCGGCCTTCGCCGCGGCCGTGAACGTGCCGCTCCCCGAGCTCCAGGGGGCCTTCGCGCGTGCGGCGCAGCGCTCCGGCCGCAACCCCATGGCGGACCTGGAGACCGCCTCGTGCACCGAGCGCGAGATGGTCGAGCGGATCCTCGCCGAACTGCCCGGCAGGACGTACGAGGACGTGCTCGGCGACCAGGAGTTCGGCGAGGTGTGGTTCCGCGTCCGGACCCTCAACGAGCGGCTGGTGCGGTTCCTGCGCGAACTTCGCGGGAACGGCTACCGGACCGCCCTGCTCACCAACAACGTCGTGGAATGGGGACCGCGCTGGCGCGCCCAGCTCCCGGTGGACGAGCTCTTCGACGCCGTCGTCGACTCGTCGGCCGAGGGCGTGCGCAAGCCCGATCCGCAGATCTACCGGCGGCTGCTGGAGCGGCTTCCCGCCGCGGCCCACGAGTGCCTGTTCCTCGACGACCTCGACGAGAACTGCCAGGCCGCCACCGACCTCGGCATGCTCGCGGTCCACTTCACCAGCACCGACGAGGCCATCGACCAGATCGTGGACCTGCTGCGTTCCCGCGGCGGCTCCTATGCCAGGAGCCTCGTATGACGCAGACGGACACCGTTCTGATCGTGGGGGCCGGGCCCACCGGCCTCACCACGGCCTGCACCCTGCTCCAGCACGGAGTGGACTGCCGGGTGATCGACCGCAGGAAGGGCCCGGCCAGCGAGCCCAAGGCGCTGATCCTGTGGAGCGGCGCGCTGGAGGTACTGCGGCGCATCGACGTCGCGGACGCACTGGAGAAGCGTTCGCTGCCGCTGTCCGGCGCCTCGTACTGGTCCAACGGCCGGCGCACCGGTGGGGTCCGCTTCGGCGCACTGGCCGACACGGCGTTCCCCAACCCGCTGTGCGTACCGCAGTCGGTCACGGAGGGCGTGCTGTACGACCGGCTCCTCAGGCTCGGCGGCGACGTCGAGTGGGACACCGAGCTCGCCGAGGCCCGGATCACCGGACCCAACGCCTCGGTCACCCTCTCGGTTCCCGGTACGGGCTCCCCCGCCCCCTTCTCGCCGCAGTGGCTGGTGGGTGCCGACGGCACGCACAGCAAGGTGCGCGAGGCCGCCGGGATCTCCTTCGAGGGCAGTACGTACGCACGTGACTTCCTGCTGGGCGACGGCGAGTTCAGCGGTGGCCTGCCCGAGGGCGAGGCCCAGTACCACCTCACCCCCGAGGGGGTGCTGGTCGTCGTACCGCTGCCCGGCGGCGGGCACCGCGTCTTCTTCGACCGGGATGCCACGGGCGAGGTGCGGCCGCCGTCCGAATCGGATCTCCAGGAGCTCCTCACGGCCCGCGGCCCGAAGGGCTGGAGGCTCGACTCCACCTGGTGGCGCAGCACCTTCCGGGTCCACACCAAGGTGGCCGGGACGTTCCGCGCCGGCCCGGTCCTCCTCGCCGGGGACGCCGCCCACTGCCACAGCCCGGCCGGCGGGCAGGGCCTCAACACCGGGGTGCAGGACGGTTTCAACCTGGGCTGGAAGCTGGCCGCGGTGATCCACGGCGCGGATCCGGCACTGCTGGACAGCTACGAGGCGGAGCGGCGGCCCGCCGCCCTGCGGGCGCTGCGCAACTCCGACCGCCAGACCCGGCTGTGGATGCTGCGCAGCGGCCCCAAGCGGGTGCTGCGCGACACCCTGCTGAAGGTGGCCACGGCCACCGGCGCGCTGGACCGCAAGATCGTTCCCGAACTCGCCCAGCTCGATCCCGGTCTGGAATCGAGCCCGGCGGTCCCGGGCGCGCTGCCGAAGGCGGACCAACGCAACCCCAGGGGTCCGCGCCTGCTGCGGCCCGGCGTGCGGCTGCCCGACACCCCGTGGCAGCCGCTGCACGGTACGCAGGCGCCGTCGCTGCACGAGTTCCTCGCGGCCGGCCGGCACGCGCTGCTCGTCATCCAGGGGGGTGACGCCGACCTCGCCGAGGCCACCGCCCAGGAGGCCGCCGAGCTGGCGGCCCGCTCGTCGGTGGGTGCCCGCACGGACGTCGTGCTGCTCGCCGACCACAGGCCCCGGGGCGAGTGGGACGCCTCGGCCCCGTACAGCCGGGTCGTGGACGTCGGCCGGAAGCTGACCGCGCTGGCCGAGGCCGACCGGCGCCCGCTGGTCATCTACGTACGTCCGGACGGCGCGGTCGGCGCCTGGTCCTCCCACCCCGATCTGACGCTGCTGGCGGCAGGGGTGTCCGTACTCGGCGCCGCCGTGGAAAGCGTGGCGTGATGCTGAGGCTCCTCGGCGCGCACATCGTGCGCCGGCCATGGCTGTTCCTGGTGGCGGCCCTCGTGCTGGTCCTGGACGCCCTGCTGCTCGGGGCGGACCTCCCCGACCGGCTCGGCAACGGCGGCACCACGGACCCCGGTTCGGAATCGGCGCGCGTACAGCGCGTACTGGAGGCGCACTACCCGGAGCAGCAGCCCAATCTCGTCCTGCTGGTGTCCGTACCGCAGGGCGCGCAGGTCGACGACCGCGCGTTCGCCGCACAGGGCGCCGCACTGGCCGAACGGCTGGCCTTCGAGAAGCCGGTCGTCGGTGTCGTCTCGTACTGGCAGACCGGGCTCGCCGAGCTGCGCTCCCACGACGGCCGGCAGGCGGTGATCGCCGCCCGCATCGAGGGCGACGAGAAGCGGGCCCGCGCGGCGCTGGAGGAACTGGCCCCCCGGTTCCGCGGCGAACAAGGCGCGAAGGGTGAGCAGGGCGCGAAGGCAGAGCAGGGCGCGAAGGGCGAGAGCGCTGACCAGGGCGGACTGACGGTGCGGATCACCGGACCGCTCGCCGTGCAGAACGAGATCCAGAGCACCGTGGCCGAAGACCTGGCCCGCTCCGAGCTGATCGCCCTGCCGCTCACCCTGATCGTCCTGGTCTGGGTCTTCGGCGGGGTGCTCGCCGCGGCGCTGCCGGTCGTGGTGGGCCTGATCACCGTCCTCGCCACGGGCGCGGTGCTGCGCGTCATCACCGGCTTCACCGACGTGTCGGTCTTCGCACAGAACCTCACCACGGCCCTGGGCCTCGGCCTGGCCATCGACTACGCACTGCTGATCGTGCGCAGGTTCCGCGAGGAGCTGGACGCCGGGCTGGTCCCCGGGGAGGCGGTGCTGCGCACCGTGCGCACCGCCGGCCGTACCGTCCTGTTCTCGGCGCTGACCGTGGCGGTCGCCCTGGCGGCGATGCTCGTCTTCCCGCTCTACTTCCTGCGCTCCCTCGCCTACGCGGGGATCACAGTGGTGCTGGTCTCGGCCCTCACCGCGCTGACGGTGCTGCCCGCGGTGCTGGCGCTGCTGGGCCGCCGGGTGGACGCGCTGACGGTGCGCCGCAGGGGGCGCAGGGACGCGTCGCCGCCCAAGGGGCGGGTGACGGAGCTGGTGATGCGCCGTGCGCCGCTGGTCACGGTGGCGGTGACGGGCATCCTGCTGGTGCTGGGACTGCCCTTCCTGAACGCCCGGTTCGGCACCGCCGACCACCGTCAGCTGCCTGCCGCGAGCGAGTCGCGGATCGCCCAGGAAACCCTGCGCGAGGACTTCGACGACCTTCCCGAGGGTTCGATACCGGTCCTGTTGCGTACGGGCGGAGCTTCCGCCGCCGAGGCGCGGGCCACCGCGGACCGGATCGCCGGGAAGCTGTCCGCGCTCGCCGGGGTGACCCGGGTCGAGTCCTCCGCAGGCACCTACCGCGACGGCACCCGGTCTGAGGTCCCCTCGCCCGCCGACTCCGGTCGCAGGACGGCGGGTTACGACCTGCTGACGGTGGTGGCCGAGGACGACACGGCCGCGACCTCGGCCGCCCACCAGGAGCTCGTGGGCCGGCTGCGCCACGCGTCCGGGTCCGACGGTGCCTCCGTGGGCGGTCCGGCGGCCGAGGTCGTGGACAGCAAGGCGGCCATCGGCCGGGGCCTGGTCCCCGCCCTCGGCTTCATCCTGGTCGGCACGCTGGTGCTGGTCTTCCTGATGACCGGGAGCCTGGCGCTGCCACTGCTGACGATCGCGCTCAACGGCCTCAGCCTGACCGCCATGTTCGGCGCGGTGGTGTGGGTGTTCCAGGAAGGCGGGCTGTCCGGGCTGCTGGGCTTCACCGCGACGGGGGACGTGGAGGCGACCCTTCCGGTCCTGATGTTCTGCGTGGCCTTCGGCCTGTCCATGGACTACGGGGTCTTCCTCGTCGCCCGGATCAAGGAGCACTTCGACCGGACCGGCGACCACCGGGAGTCGGTGCTGCACGGCATGCGCACCACCGGCGGGCTGATCACCGCGGCCGCCGTGGTCCTCAGCGTGGTGTTCGTTTCCATCGGCCTGTCGCGGATCACCAACACCAAGATGCTCGGCCTCGGTGTCGCCCTGGCCGTGCTGGTGGACGCCCTCGTCGTACGGACCCTGCTGGTCCCGGCGGTGCTGGCGCTGCTGGGCCGTCGCGCCTGGTGGGCACCGGCCCCGCTGCGCCGGATCCACCGCCGCCTCGGACTGCGCGAGGAGCCCGAGGCGCATTCCGCGGACTCCCCCGGCTCCTCGGACTCCCCCGGCTCCCCCGGCTCCCCCGACGCCCAAGCATCCCCGGACGGCCCTGAAAGGACTGCGCATGACCGCGAACCCGCCGCCCTCTGAGCCGGCCCCGCAGTACCCGGCGCTGGGCGCCGTGCTGGTCACCGGAGCCACCGGGCTGCTCGGCCACGCCGTCGTCGCCCGGCTGCTCGCCGCCGGGTCCGAGGTGACGGCGGTGGTCCGGGACGCGGAACGCGCCGCGTCGCTGCTGCCGGGCCATCCCGCGCTGCGGCTGGTCGTCGGGGACGTCACCGACATCGACAGCTACGCCGGCGCCCTGCACGGGATGGACGCCGTGATCCACACGGCCGCGTACTTCCGCGAGTACTACCAGCCGGGCCACGACCTCGACCTGCTGCACCGCACCAACGTGGACGCGGTGGAGGAGCTGCTGAAGGCGGCGGTCGACGCCGAGGTGCCCACGGTGGTGCAGACGAGCTCCATCGCCGTGCTGGGCGGCGGCGACGTCCGCTCTCCCGCGGACGAGCAGACCCCGAACGGCAACCCCGAACGGGGGAACCGCTACCGCGCGAGCAAGATCCGCGCGGAGCGGATGATCGACGGCTTCGGCGAGAAGTACGGGCTGCGGGTGCCGCTCGTACTGCCCGGCTGGATGTGGGGCCCCGGGGACTCCGGACCCACATCGGCGGGGCGGCTCTTCCTGGCGGTGGCGCGCGGCGAGATCAAAGCGCTGCCGGCCGCGGGCAACCACGTGGTGGACGCCCGCGACGTGGCCGCCGTCTGCGTCGCCGCGGCCGCGCTCGGGACCGGCGGCCGGCGCTACATCGCGGGCGGCAGCTGGTACCCGCTGCACGAGATCTGCGCCGCCGTGGTGCGGGCGACCGGTACCGGGACGGTGCCGCGCAAGCTGCCCTCGGGGGCCGCGATGACCATCGCCTCGGTCCTGGAGTGGCAGGCGAAGGTGCGCGGGGCATCGCCCGTCGCCACCCGGACCGGCATGCGGACGCTGCTCGAAGGACACCACCGGAGGGTTTCCTCCGCCCGCGCCATCGACGAACTCGGTGCGAGCTTCCGCCCGTTGGAACAGACCGTCACGGACCAGACCGCCTGGCTCCGCGCGCGAGGAGAACTGCCGGCCGCCCCTGCGGCGCCGGCGCGAAAGCTGAGGAGTTCATGAGCATCATCAAGCGGGTCGCCGTACTGGGCGCGGCCGCGGCACTGCTGGCCAGCCCGGTGCTGGCGGCCGTGACCGCCGCCGACACCCCGGCATCGGCCACCACCGGCGCGTCGGTGAACGTGTCCGCTCCGCCGTCCCCCGCCGAGGCCGAGGCGGCCGCGAAGGAGACCGCCGCACGGCTCGCGGCCCAGCACATCGTGGACGTGCCGGTCTCCTTCACCGTGCGCAACACCAACGGCAGCAAGACCGGTTGCCGCACCAGCGGCGGGACCCAGCGGATCAGCGGCCACCTGACCGCGCCCGCCTCCGTACTCTCCGGCGGGAAGCGGGCGGTCACGCTCTACCAGCACGGGATCGCGGCGGGCGAGTGGTACTGGCGCCTCGACGTGCCCGGCTACCACTACGCCGAGGAGCTCGCCAAGCGCGGCCACGCCTCCGTCACCATCGACCGGCTCGGCTACGGGGCCAGCGACCGCCCCGACGGCTTCGACACCTGCATCGGCGCCGAGGCCGACATCGCGCACCAGATCGTGCAGCAGCTGCGCACCGGGTCGTACGCCCTCGAAGGCAAGCCCGCCGAGGGTCCCGAGACGGCACAGGGCTTCGACACGGTCACCCTGGCCGGGCAGTCCAACGGCGGGCAGGTGGCCCAGATCGAGGCCTACTCGTTCGGCGGCATCGACGGGCTGATGATCATGGACTGGACCGACCGGGGCCTGACCCCCGAGGCCAACACCCGCTTCTTCAGCGCCCTCCAGAGCTGCATGGCCGGCGGGCAGCCCAGCCGCGAACCCTCGGACCCGAGCGGCTACGTCTACTACGACCTGGGACCCGACCAGTTCCGCCGGGGCAACTTCCACGACACCGAGGAACGGGTCATGGACGCCGCGGCCCCGCACCAGAACCGTCACCCCTGCGGCGACATGAGCTCCCAGCTCGACTCCGTCTTCACGGACCTGGAGCACCTGGGCTCGGTCAAGGTCCCGGTCCTCCTCGTGTACGGGGACGAGGACGCCCGTGTCACCGGAGGCGCCGCCCACCAGCGGCTGTTCACCGGCGCCCAGACCGAACTCGTCACCATCCCGGGCGCCGGGCACTACGCCACGATGGCCCGCTCGGCGCCCGCCACCTTCGACCGGATCGACACCTGGCTCGACGCCCGCGGTCTGTGACCCCGGCCCCGTTCCCTTGCCCCGTTCTTCAGCCCTGCCCGTTCTTCAGCCCTGCCCGTTCCTCACCCCTGCCCCCCCACAGATCCCCCTTCATCCAGAGAGCAGAAAATGCCGAGCACACCGAGCAAACAGCAGTCCCCCCGCAACAACCCCGTGGAACATCCCCCCGCACTGCAGCGCTGGGGGCGGGTGACCGCCTCGCGGTCCCGGCTCGTCGTCTGGGTCGGTGTCGCCTTGGCCGTACTGGGCCTGGCCCTGGCGGCCGGCACCATGAACCGGCTGGTCCTCAGCCGCTTCGAGACCCCCGGATCCGAGTCGGTCACCACCCGCGCCGTCCTGGAGAAGGAGTTCAAGGCGGGCACGCCCAGCGTGCTGCTGATGGT
Source organism: Streptomyces sp. NPDC006487 (assembly GCF_042870555.1). NCBI lineage: Bacteria > Bacillati > Actinomycetota > Actinomycetes > Kitasatosporales > Streptomycetaceae > Streptomyces > Streptomyces sp. NPDC006487. Next base: position 9,119 of record NZ_JBIAHN010000007.1, on the reverse strand, counting down.
CACCGCCAAGCAGGGCGGCGTGGACGAGGCCGCCGCGGCCTCCGAGGGCCGCGCCCTGGAGCGGGAGCTCGCCGGGCAGGCCGGGGTCGCCGAGGTCTTCTCGTACTGGTCTCGGGGCAACTCGCCCACCATGCGGGGCAAGGACGGCAAGCAGGCCCTGATCATCGCCCGGCTGTCGGGCACCGTGACCGAGGCCCGGACCAGGCTGGCGGACCTCTCCCCCGCCTTCACCCGGGACAGCGCGCAGCTGAAGGTCCAGGTCGGTGGCGGTGACGAGGTGTTCCGGCAGGCCGCCGAACAGGCCCGCAAGGACTTCCTGCGGGCCGAGATGATCGTCCTCCCCCTGGTCCTGCTCCTGCTGTTCGCCATCTACCGCCGCTTCTCGGCCGCCTTCCTCACCCTCGGCATGGGCCTGTTCTCGGTGATCACCACACTGGCGCTGATGCGCGGTGTCACGTACATCACCGACGTCTCCACCTTCGCCGCCAACCTGGCCCTGGTGATGGGCATCGGGCTCGGCGTCGACTACAGCCTCTTCATCATCAACCGCTTCCGCGAGGAACTCCGGGCCGGCCGCACCGTCCCCGACGCCGTCGAGCAGTCCGTGGCCAACGCCGGCCGCACCGTCGCCTTCAGCGGTCTCACCGTGATCCTGTCGCTGGCGGCCCTCCTGCTCTTCCCGTTCCCCTTCCTGCGCTCGTTCGCGTACGCCGGTATCGCCACGGTCCTCACCTCGGTCTTCGCGGCCCTGGTGATCCTGCCCGCCTCGCTCGCCCGCCTCGGCCACAAGGTCGCCCGCAAGAACGAGAACGACCGTCCCGAGCAGGGCTGGTGGCACCACACGGCGCTGCGCATGATGCGCCGGCCGCTGCTGTACGGAATCCCGGCGCTGGTGGTGCTGCTGGGGCTGGCCTCGCCGGCCCTGGGGCTCACCTTCGGCGTGCCGGGTGCGCAGGTGCTGCCCCGTGACGTGTCCAGCCGCGTGGTCCAGCAGCAGATCCTCGACAACTTCGCCGCCGAGGAAACGAGCGCGATCAAGGTCCTGCGCACCGGCCAGGCCGGTACCGACGCCAACCGGTCCTCGATCGAGGCCACGGCCACCGAGCTGTCCCAGGTCTCCGGCATCCACCAGGTCGACGCCCTCACCGGTTCGTACGCGAAGGGGCAGAAGATCGCCGAACCCGGCGACTCCGCCCGCCGGTTCGCGGGCGAGCGCAGCACCTGGTACTCGGTGATCGCCACGCACCGCACCGTCGCCCAGGACATCGACCGCGCCCACTCCGAGATCCGCTCCGTCGCCGCCAAGGGCGCAGAGCCGGGCGCGGTGAAGATCGCCGGCTACCCCGCCGAACTGAGCGAGTTCCGCTCCGAGCTGGTCGACCGGCTGCCGCTGGTCTTCGGGCTGATCCTGGTGACCACGTTCCTCGTGCTGTTCCTGATGACCGGCAGCCTGCTCCTCCCGGCGAAGGCCATGCTCCTGAACACCCTGAGCATGGGTGTGATGTTCGGCGTCCTCGTGTGGATCTTCCAGGAGGGGAACCTGGCCGACCTGTTCGGCTTCACCCCGAGCGGCTCGATCGAGCCCAGCATCCCGATCCTGATGTTCTGCGTGGCCTTCGGCCTCTCCATGGACTACGAGGTCTTCATGCTGTCGCGGATCAAGGAGGAGTACGAGCTCACCGGCGACAACTCCGGCGCGGTGGCCGCCGGCCTCGAGCGCAGCGGTCCGCTGATCACCTCGGCGGCCGTCATCCTCGCGGCCTCGTTCGCGACGTACGCCTCGTCCGAGATCGTCTTCCTCAAGATGCTGGGCATCGGCATGGTCGTGGTCATCCTGGTCGACGCCACGCTGATCCGCGCGGTCCTCGTACCGGTCTCCATGCGGCTTGCCGGCAAGGCCAACTGGTGGGCTCCGGCGCCCCTGCGCGCCTTCCACCGGCGGTTCGGCATCTCCGAGTCGGCGGCCCCGGCCGCGGCCGCCGGTGCCGGTGCCGGTACCGGTGCCACTGCCTCCGGGCAGCCCGACACGGCAGGGGTCGGCGTCCCCGCCGACCGCGCCTGATCCGTCCGGCGCGAGGAAGAGAGACACATGCTGGGATTCGGAGTGACGGCGCTCATGCTGGTGGGCTCCGCCGCCGTCCACTACTACCTGTGGATCCGCCTGGTCCGTGACACGACCGGGCCGGGGACGGCCGTGCGGCGGCTGGGCACGTGGGGGGTGGTCCTGTCGGCGCTGCTCGCTCCCGGGACCCGGATCCTCACCCCGCTGTTCGACCCCTCGGACGGAGGTGGCGGCCGGTTCCTGGCGTGGCCCGGCTACGTCCTGATCGGAGTGCTGCTCTACCTGCTGCCGACGCTCGTGATACTCGAACTGCCGCGGGCGCTCGCGCTGCGCAGATGGCGGCGTGCCGAGCGGCTGGAGACGGACACGACTCCGGTGTCTGTACCTGTATCGGCGTCGGCGTCGGCGTCGGCGTCGGCGTCGGCCGAGTCGGCGCAGGTGGCACCTGCCCCGGCGGAGGCCGGGGACGAGGCCCGGGCGGCGGACCGTCTGGTCGGCCGCCGGCTCTTCCTCGGCCGGGCGGTGGGCACCCTGGCCGGTGCCACCGCACTCGGCACCGTCGGCTACGGCATGTCCTCGGCGCTCGGGGACCCGCTGATCAAGCGCGTACCGGTCACCCTCGCCAAGGTGAACCCGCGCCTGGCCGGTCTACGGATCGCGGTCGTCAGCGACATCCACCTGGGGCCGCTCCTCGGGCGCGCCCACACCGAGCGGATCGTCCGGATGGTCAACGGGCTGCAGGCCGACCTGGTGACGATCGTCGGCGATCTCGCCGACGGAACGGCGTCCCAGCTGGGGCCTGCGGCCCGGCCGCTGAAGGGGCTCGAATCGCGTTACGGGAACTTCTTCGTCACCGGCAACCACGAGTACCTCTACGACGGGGTCGAGGACTGGCTGGACGAGATGCGCAACGTCGGCGTCCGCCCTCTGGTGAACGAACGCGTGGAGATCCGGCACAACGGGGCCTACCTCGACCTGGCCGGGGTCGAGGACCTCGCCGGGGAGGACCACGGCCGGGGGCCCGACCTCGGGAAGGCCCTGGGCGGACGGGACCTGTCGCGTCCCGTCGTGCTCCTCGCCCACCAGCCGGTGTTCGCCGAGGAGGCCGCCCGGCACGGGGTGGACCTCCAGCTGTCCGGCCACACGCACGGCGGGCAGATGTTCCCGCTGACCGCGATCACCGAGCTGGCCAATCCGGTCAACTCCGGGCTCGGCAAGGTGGACGAGACCCAGGTGTACGTGACGAACGGGGCGGGCTTCTTCGGCCCACCGGTCCGGGTCGGCGCTCCGGCGGACATCACCCTGCTGGAACTGCGTTCCCCGCAGGCGTAGCGCGCTTGCCCGTTTGTCTGTTTGCCCGTTTGCCCGCGTAGCACCATGCCCCGGGACCGGCCCCGGCGATCTCCGCCGGGGCCGGTTCCGGCGTTTCGTCCCCGCGGACCCCCTGCGCACCCGATGCACCCGGTACCTCCGGTGCCCCCGTGCTATTCGAAGGCCTTGACCGCCTGGTAGTAGGTCCACGCGGTGCCGTCGCAGGAGGCCTTGCGGGCGCCCGAGTAGCCTGCGCAGACCCGCTTCAGGTCGGAGTGGAACATCTCGTCCAGCCGGGGCTTGGCCGCCTTGAACTCCCCCGCCGCCTTGTAGTTGCGGTAGCCGAAGTCATGCCGGGCGCAGGCCGTCCGGAAGGGGAAGCCGAAGGGATTGTCCGGGGACGTGGTGCAGTAGTCCGTGGTCCAGTCGAAGCCGTACGGCTCCCACTCGCCCTGGTTCCCGCGCGCCGCGGCCCAGGCGCCCTGGCTGGCCGCGCCCGGCTGCGTCCAGCCGCTCAGCACCTGGGGCTTGTCCTCGGGGACCTGCGGGGCCCGCGGCGCCGCTGACGCCGGGAGCGCGAAGGCCAGTACGGCTGCCAAGGCGCCGGACACGAGGGCGGGGGCGAGGGCGGGTCGACGGGGCACGCATCCTCTAACGAGGGGTGCCGCCGCGGGTGTCGGACGGGGCGGGCGCGGGCGGCCGGAGGACGGAACCGGTACTCAGGTATGAGCCGGTGTCACCCTTCCGGCAGAGATCCGGTTCAGCCTCGGGAGGGACGCGGACTACGGCCGGCGCCGCGAATACTCGTAGACATGAACCGCCGTCCTCTCGTCATCGCCGCCGCCACCGTGGGAGTCCTCGCCACCGCTGCCATCGCCCTGCCCAACCTCCCGCCCAACCCCCTGACCGACACGATCAACGACCGGGTGTTCAAGGAGAGGGGCATGCGCTTCGCGACGGCCGCCGACGCTCCGGCGCACGGGGAGCCCGTGCCCGGGAAGCCCGCGCGCGGGGAGGCGACGTGGGTGCTGCCGCGCTGGGTGCCGAAGGACGCGACTGACATACGAATAATGGCGCGCACCGACGGTAAGGCGAGGCTGCTCCGCTTCACGCTGGGCGCGACGCCGCTCGACGGCCCGCAGTGCTCGGCGGGCACGCCGAGCAAGCACGTGGGGACGGCGCTGGCGGCCAAGTGGTGGCCTGCGGGCACCGGCTCCGAGGAGCGGCCCGAGTGCCGCGGCACCTACCAGTACCAGGTCACGGTGCGCGGCAAGGAGGTCTACGCCTGGACCGACGGCACCCCGTCTCCCGGGGCGGGGACGCAGGAAGGCACGACCCGGCAGGTGTCGGCAGCGACCCGCTGATCCCGGCCCGCCCGGGGGTGTCAGTGAGGCGTGCGCAGTTCGCGGGCCGCCGCGAGTTCCGCGAGGCGGGCCCAGTGGGGGCGCAGCCAGTCCTCCGGTGAGGCGGCCGTCGGCAGGCCCGCCGGCAGGCTGTCGTGGAAGGCTGTGGTCTCCGGTTCGACGGCTCGGTGGTGCGTCAGGATCCGCGGTTCCCCGGGGCCGTCCGAAGCCACGGCCACGCTCCGGAGGAACATCGCGTTGGCCACCAGCAGCCAGTGCGGCCTGCCCGGGTCGGCGCCGGATCCGTCTCCGTTGTCGCTCGACAGCGCCCATGGGTCGGGGGCCAGGTACCGGACCCGCCCGACGCCGGTGAACTCGGCCGCCGCCGCGCACATCGAGCACGGCTCCTGGGTGCTCCAGAGCGTCGCCGTGCCCAGGTCCCAGCCCGTGCGGGCGGCCCCCAGCGCGTTCATCTCGGCGTGGGCGAGCGGCGTCGCGCGCAACGGCCCGGTGCCCGGGCCGTCCTCGTACGCCTCGTTGCGCCCCTCGGCGACCGGCTTCCCGTCGGCGTCCGTCAGGACGGCTCCCACCGCGAGGCCTCCGGCCGCGAGCGACTCGTAGGCGAGGGCGAGCGCCCTGCGCAGAGGCTCCGGCGCGGCGCGCCACTCCGTGTCGAAACCGTACTCCCCGTTGATCATCCGGCCATTATCGTCGCCGCCTCGGCCGCTCCCCCGGCAGCGTCCTCCCCCGCTGCTCCGTCACCCCTGGCGTCATCCCGTGCGCCACCGCTGTCGGCGATGTCGCGGCATCCTGTCGGCGCCTGTCGCGTCACCGCTCTCGTCACCGCCGTCGCCATCGCCATCGCCATCGCCATCGCCATCGGCACCCGCATCGGCACCGCTATCGTCGCGTCATGGACATCCGCCCCGCCCGTACGGTCGCCGAACTCCAAGCCGCGCAGGCCCTCTTCGACGGGCCCGCCCGCGCGGACTGGTCGGAGCGGTTCCTCTCCGCCCCGGGGCACCTGATGCTGATCGCCTACGTGGACGGCGCACCCGTCGGCATGGTCTCCGGCATCGAGATGATCCACCCCGACAAGGGCACCGAGATGTGCCTCTACGAGCTCTCCGTGGACGAGGACCACCGCCGGCGCGGCCTCGGCCGGGCACTGACCGAGGCGCTCGCCGCCGAGGCCGAGTCGCGCGGCTGCTACGGCATGTGGGTGGGCGTCGACACCGACAACGAGGCCGCGCTGGCCACGTACGGGGCGGCCGGCGCCCGCGACGAGGGCGTCTTCAGGATGCTCGGCTGGCCCTTCGCCCGGTAGCCCCTCGCCGCCCCCCGGGGGCGGCGTGTCGTGGGGCCAGTCGGCGCACCCTCCGCGCGGCCGGCCCGTGCCTCGCCGAGCATCGGCGGCATGACCGCATTCACCGCGCTGCTCCCGGCCGCCGCCCTGCTGGCGGCGGCCACCGCCCTGCCGCCGTACGCCGCCACCGCCGCAGCCGCCACCCCCGACGCCCCCACCGCCCCCTACGTCGTCGTCCTCAAGGACGGCAGCACGCGCGTCTCCGCGGCCGCCGCCGCCCGCGCCCTCGCCGCCGAGGCCGAGGCTGCCGGGGATCGCGTCGGGGCCGTCTACGACACCGCCCTGAGCGGTTTCGCCGTCCGCACCACCGCCGCCCGCGCCGCCGAACTCGCCGCCGATCCCCGGGTGGCCTCCGTGGAGCCCGACGCGGTCTTCCGGATCGACGACACACCCGTCAACGACCCCGTCGACCCCGTCGATCCCGTCGCGCCCGTGGATCCCGTCGCCCCCGCCGCCCCTCTCGTCCAGACCTCCGCGCCCTGGGCCCTGGACCGGCTCGACCAGAGCGAACTGCCCCTCGACGGCTCGTACACGTACCCGGCCAAGGCCGAGGGGATCACCGCGTACATCGTCGACACGGGGATCAACACCCTGCACCAGGAGTTCGGCGGCCGGGCCCGCTGGGGCGCCAACGCGGTGTTCATGGAGGCCGCCACGGACTGCAACGGCCACGGCACGCACGTCGCCGGGACCGTCGGCGGAGCCACCTACGGGGTGGCCAAGGGGGTTTCGCTCGTCGCCGTGAAGGTGGCGGACTGCCGCGGGGACGCGACCCTGTCGGCCATCACGCGCGGCATCGACTGGATGGTCAAGGACGCCCTCAAGTCGCCCTCCACCCCGGCCGTGGCCAACATGAGCCTGGGCGGCGGCCACAGCTTCGCCCTCGACCGGGCGGTGACCCGGGCGATCGCGTCCGGGATCACCTTCACGGTGGCGGCGGGCAACTCCGGCGAGAACGCCTGCACCGGCTCTCCCGCCGGCGTCCCGCAGGCGCTCACGGTGGGCGCGACGGACGCCCTGGACCGGCGGCCCGCCTTCTCCAATTACGGTGCCTGCGTGGACCTCTCCGCCCCCGGCGTGGCCGTCACCTCGGCCTGGAAGGGTTCCGTCACGGCCACCGCCCGCGCCTCCGGCACCTCGATGGCGGCCCCGCACGTGGCGGGCGCCGCCGCACTGGTGCTGGCTCGGGGCCTGGCGGCCGGCGGCCCGCGCCAGACGCCCGCGCAGGTGGCCGGAACCCTCGTAGGGGACTCCGTGCGCGACCGGATCACCGCCCTGCCGACCGGGACGCCGAACCTGTTGCTGCACGTGCCGACCGGGCCGTAGCCCGTACGGGGTCCTCCGCCGGCGGCGCCTCCCCCGCCCCGGCGGACCCCGGCCGGACCGCCCCGGAAGCCCGGTCCGCGAGCCCGTTGCGGCACCCCACCCGCCCCACCCGCGCCACCCCGGGGCAACGGGTATCCGCCGCTCCGCTCCACCCGGCCTGATGGCACATCAATTTCTGTGTGCTTCGGGCGAAAGCAAGTCATTGACTTCTCAATCCCGCGACGCGTCAATGTCGGCCACCGCACCGGCTCGACCTCCCCCACACAGCGGGTGGGGGGAGGGTTCGTATGACGAAGGAGTCGCGACCCAGTGAGTACAACGTTTCGACGAAGAGTTCTGGCCGGGGCTGGCGCTCTGTCCCTGGCCCTGACGGGCGCCGTGGTGGGTCTGTCGGGCACCGCGCAGGCCGCGACCAAGACGACGCCCGTCCCGATGGACTGCGTCGCGCCCGCGCCCCAGCCGGGTGGTTCGGGCACCCAGCCCTACACGATCACGCTGCCCGACGGCGCCAAGGCCGGCGACGTGGTGCCGATCACCATCGACCCGGGCCCGAGCCCGGTCATCCCCAGCTTCTCGGTAACGACCACGAACGTCTCCAAGATCACCCTCAAGGTCGGGTCTACCCTCCAGACGGTCGTCAGCCCGCCCGAGACGGTCGACGTGATCGCCGGACAGGCGCTCAACCCCGCCGCCTTCTCCGGCACCGTCAAGATCCCGGACGGTTCCGAGGGCACCACGGTGACCGTGGCCCTGGACCTGGCGGTGACCGACGCGAGCCTCATGGGCTCGGTCTTCACCACCACCTGTACCCCGAACCCCCGCCCGAGCGCCTCGCTCGGCTCGGTGGTCGTGGAAGCACTGCCCAAGGACCCGATCACCACCAAGCTGTCGCCCAACAGCGGTCCGGCGGGCCAGGAAGTCGTCGTCACGGGCGCCAACTTCCCGGCGGGCGCGGTCACCTGCTCCGCATTCAAGAACGGCACGGCCACGGGTGACACGGGTGGCGGCACGGCCACCGCGGCCGGCGTCGCGACCTGCAACATCATCGTCAACCAGCCCGCCGACAAGATCCGTATCGACGGCTCGATCCTCCCGTACAAGGACTACGTCTTCATCGCCCAGCAGCCCGGCGTGCAGAACCCGGTCGACGTGGAGGTCCTGCCCGGCCCGCTGGCCATCGGCCCGGAGGCGGGCAACCCCGCCGTCAGCTTCGGTTCGGTCACCATCAACGGCAAGTCCCAGTCGGTCGTCGGTCAGTTCACCGCGATGGCCGTCCAGGACTTCCGCGGCGGGACCCTCGGCTGGGACGTCTCGGCGACCCGGACGCCGTTCCTGAACCAGGTCACCGGCCACTCCATGGCCACGGCGCAGATCGGCATCCAGCCGACCTGCAAGGTGACCAACCCGGCCAGCCCGAGCCCCTGCACCGCAGGTACGCCCGGTGCGATCTCCGACGTCCCGATGAAGGTCGCGTCGGCGGCCCCGGGCGGCGACAACCTGACCGGTGGCGAGTTCGAGATCGGCGGAGCCGGAATGATCCAGCTCCCGCCGTTCATGTTCGCGGACAGCTACCAGTCGGTCGTCACCTTCTCGATCGCCTGACCCGTACGACCCCGCTCCACCCGGGTGGTGGGGGGGCCCCCCCCCCCCCCCCCCCCACCCCCCCCCCCCCACCCCCCGCCCCCCCGCCCGCCCCCCCCCCCCCCCCCCC
>NZ_JBIAHN010000006.1:0-424729 GCF_042870555.1 Streptomyces sp. NPDC006487 | reverse complement strand
AGACGCAGCTTGAGCGTGTCCCAGTACTTCTGGCCGTCGGCGACGTTCGACTCTTCGATCTTGATGTTCGGATGCGCCTTCGTGTACTCGGCGTAGAGCTTGGCCCCCGTCGCGTCGTCGTAGCCGAAGGAACCGAAAGTGCCGATCCGCAGCGTGATCTGCTCCTTGGCGGCCGTGCCGTCGTCTCCGGCGGGGCTGTCGTCGCCGCAACCGGTGAGCAGGGCTGCGCCGGTCACGACGGCGACGGCTGCGGCGAATGCGTTGATCGCGGCGCGGCGTCCGCGTCTGCTGCTGGAAGTGCGCATGAACTCTCCTCGTCCAAGGTGGTGCTCGTTGTGCGCCAGGGGGGTCCGGCGGGGTGTTCGCGGCTCGGCGAGGGGCCCGCCTGGACCCGATGGTGAAGGCCGTTGTCGCACCCCTGGATGGGAGCGCTCCCACGTCGTTGCCGGAAGGTTGCTGCCCAGTAGGGGTGGGTGTCAAGAGGTGAACGCGAATTCAATCGAGACGGGCTCCCGCCGCACCTCGGAGTCCCCTTTCCGGTTGCGGCCCGTCGGATAGTGAACGAGACCGTGGCGGAGCAAGGGAATCGAGGCTAGTGTGGGAGCGCTCCCACATCCTGTCCCGGCGTAACGTGTGCCGGAGCGATGAGGTGGAGCCACTGTCTTGCCCGATTCACCTAAAGTACCTGCTCAGCTGGCCGGGCCGGCGCCCGACGCGGAGCGCGATGGCGCACGAGGGGAGTTCGAAAGTCGTGAGCGGACGGCAGAACGGCAGGCCCACCCTGGAAGAGGTCGCGGCCCTGGCCGGCGTCGGCCGGGGCACCGTATCCAGGGTCATCAACGGCTCCCCCCGGGTGAGCGAACAGGCCAGAGCGGCCGTTGCCCGCGCCGTCGCCGAGCTGGGGTACGTCCCCAACCAGGCGGCCAGGGCCCTGGCCGGCAACAGGACCGATGCGGTCGCCCTCGTCATCCCGGAGACCGAGGCCAGGGTGTTCTCGGAGCCGTACTTCCTCGACCTGATCCGCGGGGTCAGCGCCGAACTGGCGGAAGCCGACAAGCAGTTGCTGCTCACCCTGGTGCGGACCGAGACCGAGCGCCGCCGGTTCGAGGACTACCTGGCCGCCCAGCGGGTCGACGGGGTCCTGCTGGCATCCGTCCACGGCGACGACCCGCTGCCCGACCGGATCGTGAAGCTCGGGCTGCCGGTCGTCATGAACGGGCGGCGCTCGGAGGCCGAACCGGTCGACTACGTGGACTCCGACAACATCGGCGCGGGACGGGCGGCCGTCGCCCACCTGGTGGGGCGGGGCCGCAGCCGGATCGCCACCATCAGCGGCCCGCTGGACATGTACGTGGCCCGCGCACGTCTGGGCGGCTACCGCGCGGGGCTCGCAGAGGCCGGGATCAAGCCCGACGAGTCCCTGGTCGCGACGGCGGACTTCACCGAGGAGGGCGGCCGCCGGGCGATGCGCGAGCTCCTGGATCGCGCCCCCGGTCTCGACGCGGTCTTCGCCGGATCCGATGTGATGGCGGCCGGTGCCCGCGGGGTGCTGCGCGAGGCGGGGCGGCGGGTCCCCGAGGACGTGGCCCTGGTCGGTGTGGATGATTCAGTGGTGGCCCGGCTGATGGATCCGCCGCTCACGAGCGTGCGCCAGCCGATCGAGGAGATGGGCCGCACGATGACCCGGCTGCTGCTCCAGCAGATCGCGGAAGGGTCCGGGGTCGGCGGTGCCCCGGGGCAGGGGGTGGGCGAGGGGCCGAGCCGGGTGCTTCCGACGGAACTGGTGGTGCGGGACTCCTCCTGAGCGGTTCGCCGCGGAGCCGGGCTCTTCGCGAAGGCAGGGTTCTGGGCGGACAGCCGGCGGAATTGGGCGGGGCGAAGCCTTCCCTTGGCGGTTCTTCCTGAGCGTGCGGAGGCCCGCGGCGGTACGGAATCCAGCTCCCGTACCGCCCCGGGCTTCTTAGGGGTGGTGGGTCACAGTGCCGGGTGGGCGTTCTTCATGAGTTCCCGGAACTGGGCGGAGAACCACTGGCCGGCGAGCGGCGCGTCCGGGAGCGAGCCCGACATGCTGTTGCCGTTGCGCGCGTTGCCCGTGTAGGTCGGGTCGCACATCCGGTCGAAGCCCTTGCCCTCGTCGTTCGGGATCTCCTTGCTCGCCCCGTCCGACTCGCCCGGCGGCTTGACCCACACGTACGCGTCGATACCGGCGGCGGGGGCGGCCTGCGGCCGTTCGCCGAGGCCGGCGCCCGACTGGTTGCACCAGTTGCCGAGGTGGATGCGCCGGTCGTAGCGGCCGCCGTTGACGTAGGTGTCGACGCTGGTCAGTGCGCCGGGTCCGGTGGGTCGGGCGGTGCCGCCCCAGCCGTTGCGGGAGGTGTCGATGAGCATGCCGATGTTGGTGTCGAAGCCGAGGGACACGAGCTTGTTGCGCATGCCTTGGGCGTAGGACAGTTCGTCGGTGTAGCGGTTCCAGTCGACCCACTTCGACTGGCGTACGGAGGTGCCGTTGACGGAGTCCTCGATCTTGAAGTGGTCTTCCTTGAGGGCGCTGTAGTTGGCGGTGTTGACGATGAAGCCGTGCACCTTGGCGAGGGTGGAGCCTTCGGCGGTGGCGGCTTGCTTGAACATCTCGGCGGAGGCGCCGAGGTTGTCGTCCCAGCCGAGCCAGCCGTGGTGGCCGGCGTCGACGTAGTTGTAGACGTTGGGGATGGCGCCGAGCTTGTTCAGCGCGTAGCCGACGCCCTTGATGTAGTTGCCGTTGGTCTTCATGACGTCGCAGTTGGCGGTGGCCGTGGGGCGTCCGGAGACGTTGGTGACGAGGTTGGGCAGGGAGTCGATCTCGACGGTGGTGACGATCCGCAGCCCCGCGTACTTGGCGTCGGCGAGGATGGCGGCGATCGGGTCGATGTAGGTGGTCTTGTACTTGTCGATCTCGGTGGGGCCCAGTTCGCCGTTGGAGGCGAGCGCGGCGCAGTCGCGTCCGGGCAGGTTGTAGATCACGAACTGGACGACCATCTCGCCGCTGCCCTTCTGGGCGAGTGCGGCGTCCAGGTGGGCGCGCAGCCCCATCCCGCCGTTGACGCCCGCGATGGCGGCGGTGCGGTCCAGCCAGACAGCGGTGGGCTGGTTCGACACCTTGGTGCCGCCCGGCTCGGCGGCGGCCTTGGCGGACCATTCGGGGTTCACGTACATCTTGGCGCCGGCGTACGGGTTGTCGGCCTTGCCGCCGGTCGGCGGTGGGGTGGTGGGCGGAGTCGTGGGAGGCGTGGTGGGGGGTGTCGTCGGGGGAGTGGTGGGGTCGGTTGCGCCGTTGCAGGTGATGCCGTTGAGCTTGAAGGTGGCGGGTATGGCGTTGGTCCCGGTGTGCGTGCCATTGAAGCCGAAGGAGGTGGAACCGCCGGTGGCCAGGCTTCCGTTGTAGGAGAGGCTCTTGGCCGTGACGGCCGCCCCGGACTGGGTGATGGTGGCGTTCCAGCCCTGGGTGGCCTGCTGGCCGTTCGCATAGGACCACTCCAGGGTCCAGGAGGCGACCGGGTCGCCGGTGTTGGTGACGATGACGTTGGCGCCGAAGCCGGTGTTCCACTGGTTGGTGATCTGGTACTCGACCTTGCAGCCGGCGGCGGCGGCGCCGGCGGAGGTGCCGAAGACGGTGGCGGTCGCGCCGGCAGCGGTGACGAGGCTGAGGGCCGCCAGCAAGGCGGTGCGGGGGATCGTGCGGCTCATGTCGTGGGGTGCCTTTCATTTCAGGGCGCGCAGGCGGTCGCGCGGCCCGGTGCCGATTGAGGAGGAGGTGATCGGGCTGGGCCTGAGGGGTGCTTCCAGGTGCTGCAGGTCCGGCGGGGGGGGACGAGGGGGTGCGGGCGTGCCGGCCACACCATGGCGCGATCGCCCATCGCCGATCTCACCCGCGGCCGGGTGGGACCGGGCTGTGCCGGGGCGAGGAGGGAGCCTCGACACGCCTTCTACGCGGGCATGTTGAGGGTGCAGGGGGGTCAGGGCCGTGGCCGGATGGCCCGTCGTGCAGGTGGGTAAGCAGGTGAGCCACCGGCTCGGGTCGTTGTAGGCAATGCCTCGGGCCGGTGGGGATTGCGGACGCCGGTCACATGAAGTGCGTTCACCGGGTTCTGCGTGCCTGCGACCTTCTGGCCGTTGCCCGGCAGGTGACGCCGTCGCGCAAGGTCACTGCTGCTCCGCCGAGCAGCAGTGACAGACGCGGGGCCGTCACATGAGCGAGCCCTCGCAGCAAGTTCGCGCTGCGACGGCACACCAAGCGTGGAAGCGCTCCCACTTGCTTGGGCCAGACCGTAGCGGCAACTGCCGCTAAGCAAAAGAGGGGTTGAGTAAATTCCTCACGCAACTCTTTCGACTCTTCACGTGTCTTGACGGCACCTCGCCTCCTCTGCACAGTGGGAGCGCTCCCATTAGTTCAGAGCTTGTGCGCAGTCGTTCTTCCCATCCCCGTCTCCCCGAGCCGCGAGGAGAACCATCCGCATGTCGGCACATCCCCCACCCAGACCACGCGTCCGACGCAGCAGACTGCTGACCGTGTCGGCCACGGCCCTGTCCCTCTCCCTCCCCCTGGGCCTCACGGCCGTCGGCGCGACCACCGCCGCGGCCGCCGCGGTGCAGTGCAGCGTCGACTACAAGACCAACGACTGGGGCTCGGGCTTCACCGCCGAGCTCACCCTCACCAACAGGTCCGCCACCGCGCTCGACGGGTGGACGCTGACCTACGACTACACGGGCAACCAGCAGCTCACCAACGGCTGGAACGGCACCTGGACCCAGTCCGGCAAGAGCGTCCGCGTCGCGGCTCCTGACTGGAACAAGACCGTCGCCGCGGGCGCGGCCGCCACGACCGGCGCCCAGTTCGCCTACAGCGGGACCAACGCCGCCCCCACCTCGTTCGCCGTCAACGGCACCCAGTGCACCGGAGCCCACCAGCCCCCGGTCGCCGTGCTGACCAGCCCTGCCCCCGGCGCCGTCTACGCGGTGGGCACCGCCGTCCCGCTCGCCGCCACCGCCGCCGCGGCCGACGGCGCCACCGTGGGCAAGGTCGAGTTCTACAGCGACACCACGCTCCTGGGCACGGACACCACCGCGCCCTTCGCCCTCGCCGCCACCGGCCTCGCCGCGGGCGCCCACTCCCTCTACGCCAAGGCCTACGACAGCCTCGGAGCCTCGGCCGAGTCGTCCCCCGTCGGCATCACCGTCGCCGCCGGCGCATCCCTCGTCGCCACCCCCGCGCAGCTCTCCGTACGCCGCGGGGAGACGGCAACCTTCGACCTGAAGCTCTCCAAGCAGCCGGCCGCGAACGTCACGGTGGGCCTCGCCCGCACCTCGGGCAACACCGACCTCACCGCGACACCCGCCGAGCTCACCTTCACCCCGGCGAACTGGAACACCGCCCAGAAGGTGACCGTCACCGCCGGGGCGACCGGCAGCGGATCCGCCGTCTTCACCGCCACTGCCCCAGGCCACGCCAAGGCCGAGGTGACGGTCGCCCAGCTCGCCGCCGACTCCACGTACGACGCCCGCTTCCTCGACCTCCACGGGAAGATCACCAACCCGGCCAACGGCTACTTCTCGCCCGAGGGGATCCCGTACCACTCCGTCGAGACGCTGATCGTGGAGGCCCCGGACCAGGGACACGAGACGACCTCGGAGGCCTATAGCTATCTGATCTGGCTGCAGGCGATGTACGGGAAGATCACCGGGGACTGGACCAAGTTCAACGGTGCGTGGGAGGTCATGGAGAAGTTCATGATCCCCACCCACGCCGACCAGCCCACCACCAGCTCCTACAACGCCTCCAAGCCCGCCACCTACGCCCCCGAGCACGACCTCCCCTCGCAGTACCCGGCCAAGCTCGACGGGACGGTCACCTCCGGCGTGGATCCGATCGCCGGCGAGCTGAAGAGCACGTACGGCACGGACGACATCTACGGGATGCACTGGCTCCAGGACGTCGACAACGTCTACGGCTTCGGCAACGAGCCCGGAAAGTGCTCCGCCGGACCGACCGCGACCGGGCCCTCGTACATCAACACCTTCCAGCGCGGACCCGAGGAATCCGTCTGGGAGACCGTTCCGCACCCCACCTGCGACAAGTTCGCCTACGGCGGCAAGAACGGCTACCTCGACCTCTTCACCGGGGACTCCTCCTACGCCAAGCAATGGAAGTTCACCAACGCCCCGGACGCCGACGCCCGCGCCATCCAGGCCGCGTACTGGGCGGACATCTGGGCCAAGGAGCAGGGCAAGCAGTCACAGGTCACCGGGACCGTCTCGAAGGCGGCCAAGATGGGCGACTACCTGCGGTACTCCATGTTCGACAAGTACTTCAAGAAGGCCGGGAACTGTGTCGGCCCGACCGTCTGCCCCGCCGGCACGGGCAAGGACAGTGCGCACTACCTGATGTCCTGGTACTACGCCTGGGGCGGAGCCACCGACACCGCGGCCGCCTGGTCCTGGCGGATCGGCTCCAGCCACGCCCACGGCGGCTACCAGAACCCGCTCGCCGCCTACGCGCTCAGCGAGTACGCCCCGCTGAAGCCCAAGTCGGCGACCGGCTCGGCGGACTGGGCGACCAGCCTCGACCGGCAACTGGAGTTCTACCGCTGGCTCCAGTCCGACGAGGGAGCCATCGCGGGCGGCGCGACCAACAGCTGGCAGGGCCGGTACGCACAGCCCCCGGCCGGGACCCCCACCTTCCACGGCCTCTTCTACGACGAGAAGCCCGTCTACCAGGACCCGGCGTCCAACCAGTGGTTCGGGTTCCAGGCCTGGTCCATGGAGCGGGTCGCCGAGCTCTACCAGCAGACGGGCGACGCCGCCGCCAAGACCGTGCTCGACAAGTGGGTCGGCTGGGCCCTGTCGAAGACGACGATCAACCCCGACGGCACCTACCGCATCCCCTCCACCCTCAAGTGGTCCGGTGCCCCCGACACCTGGAACGCGTCGGCGCCCGGCGCCAACACGGGCCTGCACGTCACCGTCGCCGACTACACCGACGACGTGGGCGTGGCCGCCGCCTACGCCAAGACCCTCACCTATTACGCCGCGAAGTCCGGCAACGCCGAGGCCAAGCGGGTCGCCAAGGCCCTCCTCGACGGCATGTGGGCCCACCACCAGGACCCCCTGGGCGTCGCCGTCCAGGAGACCCGGACCGACTACAGCCGCTTCAACAACCCCGTCTACGTCCCCAGTGCGTGGACCGGCAAGATGCCGAACGGCGACGCGGTGAACTCCGCCTCCACCTTCGCCTCGATCCGTACCTTCTACAAGGACGACCCGGCCTGGCCGAAGATCGAGGCCTACCTCGCGGGCGGCGCCGCGCCCGTCTTCACGTACCACCGGTTCTGGGCCCAGGCGGACATAGCCCTGGCCATGGGCTCGTACGCGGAGCTGCTCGAATAGCAGCCCGCCCCGCCTGAAGAACAGCCACGCGTACGACGAGGCCGGGCAGCCCATGAGGACCTGCCCGGCCTCAACACGTCCACCCGTCAGGTCTCTTCGCCTTGTGGGAGCACTCCCCCCATCACCGTCTCTCGAAGAGGATCCGCATGCGACCTTCACCGCACCATGCCCGCAGCGCGCTGGGCCTGCTGGGCGCGCTACTCGCCGTGTTCGTCTCGCCGAAGGTTCGGTTCCCACGAACGGCGCCCCGAAGTCCTACCCGTCCGTGTACAACGGCTGCCACTACACCAACTGCTCGCCCGGCACCAACCTCCCTGCCCGGCTCGGCACGTCTCCAGCGCTCCCACCAGCATCTCGTACAGCTATGTCACCGGCGGCGCGTACGACGCCGCGTACGACATCTGGCTCGACCCCACGCCCCGCACCGACGGTGTGAGCCGGACCGAGATCATGGTGTGGTTCCACAAGGTCGGCCCGGTACAGCCCGTGGGCTCCCCGGTCGGCTCCGCCACCGTGGCAGGGCGCCAGTGGGAGGTGTGGTCGGGCAACAACGGCTCCAACGACGTGCTGTCGTTCGTCGCGCCGTCGGCGATCAACAGCTGGAACTTCGACGTCATGGATTTCGTCCGGCAGGCCGTCTCCAGGGGACTGGCACAGAACAGCTGGTACCTGACGAGCATTCAGGCGGGATTCGAGCCTTGGCAGAACGGCGCCGGCCTCGCCGTGACCTCGTTCTCCTCGACGGTCAACACGGGCTCCTCCGGTGACCCGGGCGGCCCCGGAGGCTCCACGGCCTGCAAGGTGGCGTACGCGCCGAACGTCTGGCAGGGCGGTTTCACCACCGACGTCACCGTCACCAATACCGGATCCTCCCCGGTGAGCAACTGGAAGCTCGCGTTCACCCTGCCCTCAGGGCAGCAGGTCACCAACGCCTGGAACGCGAACGTTTCCCCGTCGTCGGGAGCCGTCACGGCCGGCAACGTCGGCCACAACGCGGAGATCGCCGCCGGCGGCCAGGCGTCCTTCGGATTCCAGGGAACCTTCAGTGGCAGCTTCGCCAAGCCCTCCGGTTTCAGCCTGAACGGGAGCGCCTGCACCATCGCGTGACACGCGCCCACCCCGTCCGGGGCCCGCCCGTTCCTCCATGTCCATGGGCGGGTCCCGGACACCGTGTCAGATGCGGTGCATCGCGCGCCAGGCGCGTCTGACCGTCAAAGTCCCAGTGCCAGGCGGTAGTACGCCTGGTTCCAGCGGAGATCGCGCCGGAACTGCTTCGGGGTGGTGGTCTCGTCGATGAGGGCGAGCTCCAGGCGGAGCATTTCCGCCAGGTCGTCGAGGTGGTCGGAGGTCAGGGCGGTGCTGAGGACGGTGTGGTGCGGTCCTCCGGCCGTCAGCCAGGATTCGGTGGAGGTCCGCAGGTCGGGGCGGGGCTGCCAGACCGCGCGGGCGACGGGCAGTGCGGGCAGCGGGTGAGGGGGTGCCACCACGTCGATGTCATTGGCGATCAGGCGGAAGCGGTCGCCGAGGTCGGCGAGCCCGACCACCACGGCCGGCCCGGGTGCCGCGTCGAACACCAGCCGCACCGGATCCTCCCGCCCGCCGATGCCGAGGGGGTGGATCTCGCAGCTGGGCCTGGAGGCGGCGATGGTGGGGCAGACTTCCAGCATGTGCGCGCCGAGGATGAGCTCGTTGCCGGGTGTCAGGTCGTAGGTGTAGTCCTCCATGAAGGAGGTGCCGCCCGGGAGGCCTGCGGCAGCCACCTTGAGGGCGCGCAGCAGGACGGCGGTCTTCCAGTCGCCCTCTCCTCCGAAGCCGTACCCCTGGGCCATGAGCCGCTGGACCGCGAGGCCGGGCAGCTGGCGCAGTCCGCCCAGGTCCTCGAAGTTGGTGGTGAAGGCCCCGAAGCCGCCCGTTTGGAGGAAGGTGCGCAGGCCGGCTTCGATGCGGGCCGCGTAACGCAGCGCGTCGTGCCGTTCGCCGCCCGGTCGCAGATCCGGCGCCAGGTCGTACAGGTCGGCGTACTCCTCGATGAGGGAAGCCACGTCGGTCTCGTCCGCGCTGTCGACGACCTTCACCAGGTCGTTGACGCCATGGGTGTTGACGGAGACGCCCAAGCGCAGCTGGGCCTCGACCTTGTCGCCCTCGGTGACGGCCACGTCGCGCATGTTGTCGCCGAAGCGGGCGACCTTGAGGGTGGCCAGTTCGGATCGTGCGGCGGCCGCTCGCGCCCAGATCGCGACGCGTGCGCTCGTCTCGGGATCGGTGACGTGGCCGGCCACCGTTTTGCGGGCTACGCCCAGGCGGGTCTGGATGTGCCCGAACTCGCGGTCTCCGTGGGCTGCTTGGTTGAGGTTCATGAAGTCCATGTCGATGGTGTCCCAGGGCAGGGCCACGTTCGACTGGGTGTGGAGGTGCAACAACGGCTTGCGCAGCGCGTCCAGTCCGGCGATCCACATCTTGGCCGGCGAGAAGGTGTGCATCCAGGCGATCAGCCCGATGCACCGGTCGTCGGCGTTCGCGTCGAGGCACACCCGGCGGATGGCGTCGGCGTCGGTCAGTACCGGCTTCCACACCACGCGCGCGGGAATGCCGGAGGCGTCGGCCAGCGCGGCGGCGATCTGCAGCGACTGTTCGGCGACCTGCTTCAGCGTCTCCTCCCCGTACAGGCCTTGGCTGCCGGTGAGGAACCAGATTTCCTGGGCGGGGGATGTTCGGCTGGGCACATGGACTCCTGAAGGTGACGTCCCGCAACGGTGGTGAGGCGGCGGGCGGGTGGGAATGCGGGAACGGACAACGGGGCGGGGGTCAGCCCGCGGTGCGGGTCGTGTCGCGGATGTGCCTGAGGCGGTGCAGCAGGCCACCCGTGGCGAAGTGGTCGTGCAGGAGCCGGTATTCGGCGAAGAGGGCGTCGTACGCCTCGGCCCGGGTGGCGTCGGGCAGGTAGACGGCCGGCAGCCGGCGGCCCATGGCGGCGGTGGCCGTCCGTACGTCGCCGTGCGCGCCGGCGGCTACGGCGGCGTGGATGGCCGACCCGAGGGCGGGGCCCTGGTCGGATGCGGCCAGGGAGACGGGGCGGCGCAGCACGTCGGAGTAGATCTGCATCAGCAGTTCGTTCTTGGCCAGTCCGCCGGCGACGATGAACTCGTGGACGGGTACGCCGCCTGCTTCCAGGGCCTCCACGATGACCCGGGTACCGAACGCGGTGGCTTCGAGCAGTGCGCGGTAGACGTCCTCGGGGCGGGTCGCGAGGGTCAGGCCCACGATGACTCCGGAGAGGTGGTGGTCGACGAGGACCGAACGGTTGCCGTTCAGCCAGTCGAGGGCGACCAGTCCGTGCCCGCCGACCGGCTGGCCGGCGGCCTTCCGGGTCAGCAGGGTGTGCAGGTCCTCGCCGCGCTCGGCGGACTCGGCGAGGTAGTCCGACGGGACGCCTTGGTCCAGCACCCAGGCGAAGATGTCGCCGACCGCACTCTGGCCGGCCTCGTAGCCGTAGGTTCCCTCGACGATCCCGCCGGCCACGACACCGCAGATGCCGGGGACGTCGGCGAGGACGGGGGCGTTCACGACGTGGCAGGTGGAGGTCCCCATGATGGCGAGCAGTTGTCCGTCCTCGACGGCCTGGGCCGCCGCCGCGGTGACATGGGCGTCGACGTTGCCCGCGGCCACGGCGATGCCGGGCCGCAGCCCCGTCCACGCTGCCGCCTCCGTACTGAGCGAGCCCACGCGTGAGCCCAGTGCGGAGAGGGGGAATGCGAGGCGGGTGCGTGCGAAGTCGGCGAACCGGGGGTTCAGCGCGGCCAGGTACTCCTCGCTCGGGTAGGCGCCGTCCTGGTGGATGCCCTTGTATCCGGCGGTGCAGGCGTTGCGGGACTCGGCTCCGGTGAGCTGCCACACGATCCAGTCGGCGGCCTCGATCCACCGCGCGCAGCTTTCGTAGACGAGCGGGTCTTCTTCCAGGACCTGGAGCGCCTTCGCGAACTGCCACTCGGCGGAGATCCGGCCGCCGTAGCGGGCGATCCACTTCTCCCCGCGGGCGTGCGCGAGTTCGTTGATGCGGTCGGCATGGGACTGGGCGGCGTGGTGCTTCCACAGCTTGGGCCACGCGTGGGGCCGTCCGGCGAGCTCGGTCTCGGCGAGGGGAGTCCCGTCGGCCAGCGTGGGCAGGACGGTGCAGGCGGTGAAGTCGGTGGCGATGCCGATCACCGCGGCGGGATCGATCCCGGCCGCCGCCAGGGCCTGCGGGACGGCGCGACGCAATACGTCCCGCCAATCCTGGGGGTGTTGCAGGGCCCAGTCCGGAGGCAGCGGCGCACCGCCTTGCGGCAGGTATCGGTCGATGACGCCGTGCCGGTAGGGGTGGACCGCCGCGGCCAGCTCCTGACCGTCGCGAACCCGCACGACCACGGCGCGGCCCGACAGGGTGCCGAAGTCGACACCGACCGTGTACTGCTCCGATTCCTCGGAAGGAGGAGCGGGCGCGAGGAGATGGGGTGACGTCAACAGAGTGCCTTTCGAGGGGGCCGTGGGCGGCACGCGGCGCGGCCCGGCAGCCGGAGATGCCGTCCCGACCATCCTGGCGGTCGGCGGAGGATCCGATGAGCTTGCAGTGTGAGCGCTAACAATGTCGATAGGCAAGGGGTCTGCGTGGATCATGTGGGAGGCCCTCATGGTGCGGCGGCCTTCGTATACGGGGCCGCGGCTCGATATGCCATTGATGCGAGGCGGGTTGAGGTCTCCGATTCGGGGAGGCTGGGTCGATGGTCGCGCGAACGGATGGAGCCAGCGGTGTTGTTGCACGTGACGCGGTAACGGACAGGTAACGCGCGCAAAGGGGTTGAGAACCCGGCTTGTTAGCGCTCACAATGCGACGGCGCCCCCTCAAGGGCGTCCCGCTCCTGTCGCCCCGCCCCGCCCCGGCCCCGCCCCGCCCCCGTGCCGGCCCCCGGCCCCCGCCCCGCCACGCCCATGACCACCGGCGCAGCCCGGCACCGGCCGTGCGGAGCCTCATCCGTAGCCCCCGAAAGGACACCCGTCATGGCTCGCAGAGCAGCCCTCGTCCTCACCGTCGCCCTTCTCGCCTCCTCGGCGCTGACCGCCTGCTCGACCGAGGGTCCCACCTCCGCCCCGGCCTCCGGGGCCAAGACGGGCTCCGGCGGCACGATCACCATGGGCTTCGCCCAGGTCGGCGCCGAGAGCGGTTGGCGTACCGCCAACACCAAGTCCGTCCAGGAGGCGGCGAAGAAGGCCGGGATCGAACTCAAGTTCTCCGACGCCCAGCAGAAGCAGGAGAACCAGATCAAGGCGATCCGCACCTTCATCCAGCAGAAGGTCGATGTGATCGCCTTCTCGCCGGTCGTGGAGTCCGGCTGGGACACGGTGCTCAAGGAGGCCAAGGACGCGGGCATCCCGGTCATCCTCACCGACCGGGCCGTGGACGCCAAGGACACCTCCCTCTACAAGACCTTCCTGGGCTCGGACTTCGTCAAGGAGGGCAAGTCCGCGGGCGAGTGGCTGACCGGTGCGTACGCGAACGAGCAGGGCCCGGTCAACATCGTCGAGCTCCAGGGCACCACGGGCTCGGCACCCGCCAACGACCGCAAGGCCGGCTTCGCCGATGCCATCCGCGCCGACGGCAAGTTCAAGATCGTCGCCTCGCAGACGGGCGACTTCACCCGCGCCAAGGGCAAGGAGGTCATGCAGGCGTTCCTGAAGTCCCAGAAGGACATCGACGTCCTCTACGCCCACAACGACGACATGGCCCTCGGCGCCATCCAGGCCATCGAGGAGTCCGGCAAGAAGCCCGGTACGGACATCAAGGTGATCTCGGTGGACGGAATCAAGGACGCCTTCGTCGCCATGACCGAGGGCAAGATCAACGTCGTGGTGGAGTGCAACCCGATGCTCGGCGACCAGCTGATGGAGCTGGCCAAGAAGGTCGTGGCGGGGGAGAGCGTGCCGACCCGGGTCGAGACCCAGGAAGGCGTCTTCACGCAGGACCAGGCCGCGGCCGCCCTGCCGTCCCGGAACTACTGACGCGACAGGTTCCGGTGCCGGAGGAGGCCCGGTTCCGGTGCCTCCTTCACCCTCCGGAGCCCGCTCCACCACCCCACACATGAGAGGAGGGCGGATGACGCATCCGTCCACCCCGCCGGCCACGGGCGCCGGCGGCCCGCGGCCGGTCCTGGAAGCCCACGACATCCGCAAGCGGTTCCCGGGCGTGCTCGCCCTCGACGGAGTCGCCCTGCGGCTCTTCCCCGGTGAGGTGCACGCCCTGATGGGCGAGAACGGCGCCGGGAAGTCCACCTTGATCAAGGTGCTCACCGGTGTCCACCCCGCCGACGGCGGCGCCATCCTCGTGGACGGCCGGCCCCACGCGTTCACGGACCCCCTCCAGGCGCAACAGGCCGGAATCAGCACCGTTTATCAGGAGGTGAACCTCTGCCCGAACATCTCGGTCGCCGAGAACATCCTCATCGGGCGCGAACCGCGCCGGTTCGGTCTCATCCACTGGTCCGCGATGCGGCAGCGGGCGGCAGAGCTGCTGACGGAACTCGACCTCGATCTGGACGTCACCGGTCTGCTCGATTCGCACTCCCTGGCGGTGCAGCAACTGGTCGCCATCGTCCGGGCGGTGGACGTCTCGGCGAAGGTGCTCGTGCTGGACGAACCCACCTCCAGCCTGGATCGCGAGGAGGTCGCCCAGCTCTTCGCCCTGGTGCGGCGCCTGCGGGACCGCGGTGTGGCCATCCTGTTCGTCACGCACTTCCTCGACCAGGTATTCGACCTCTGCGACCGCGTCACCATCCTGCGCAACGGCAGGCTGGAAGGCGAGTACCCGATCGGGGAACTCACGCCGGTGACCCTGGTACAGCGCATGATCGGCGGAGAACTGGCCACCCTCGACCAGCTGTCCGGCCGTGCCCACGAGGAAGCGGCCGAACGGGCGGCCGGCGAACCGTTCCTCCAGGCCCGACAGCTGACCCGTACGGGCTCGATCGAACCGTACGACCTTGACATCCATCCCGGCGAGGTCATCGGACTGGCCGGCCTCCTGGGCTCGGGCCGCACCGAGGTGGCGCGGCTCCTGTTCGGCGCGGACAGCGCGGACTCCGGAGAGGTGAGCATCGAGGGCGAGAAGGTGGTCCTGCGCACCCCCCGCCACGCCATTGCCCGGGGCATCGCGTTCTGTTCCGAGAACCGCAAGTCCGAGGGACTGGTGGGCGAGCTCACGGTCCGCGAGAACATCGTCCTCGCGTTGCAGGCCGCCCGCGGCTGGACCAGGCCGCTGGCCCGTGCGAAGCAGGAAGAACTGGCACGGCACTGGATCGACGCCCTGGACATCCGCCCCGCCGACCCCGAAGCACAGGTGCGCCACCTCAGCGGAGGCAACCAGCAGAAGGTCCTCCTCGCACGCTGGCTGCTGACCGAACCCCGGCTCCTGATCCTCGACGAACCCACCCGGGGCATCGACATCGGCGCCAAGGCGGAGATCCAGAAACTCGTGGCCCACCTGGCGGGCGAAGGCACCGCCGTGCTGTTCATCTCGGCGGAACTCGAAGAGGTCCTGCGCCTGAGCCACCGCATCGCCGTGCTCCGCGACCACCGCATGGTGGCCACCCTCGCGAACGACGACTCCGTCACGCCCGAACGCCTCCTCGCCACCATCGCCACCGGAACGGACTCATGACCACCCAGCCCGCCAAGTCCGAGGCGGCCGCCGCGATGGGGAGACGGCTGGCCGGGCACCGCCTGCTGTGGCCCGCGCTCATCCTGCTCGCCCTGCTCCTCGGCAACCTCGCGTTCCACCACGACTTCTTCTCCGTCCGCGTACGCGACGGCCATCTCTACGGCAGCCTGATCGACATCCTCCAGTTCGGTGCGCCACTCATCCTGGTGGCGCTCGGCATGACCCTGGTCATCTCCACCCGCGGGATCGACCTCTCGGTGGGTTCCACCGTCGCCATCGCCGGCGCCCTCGCCTGCGGGCACATCTCCACCGCCGCGCATCCCGGCAGCGTCGCCACCCTGCTCACGGCCGTCGCCCTCGCGCTCGGCGTCGCCCTCGTGCTGGGCCTGGCCAACGGCTTCCTGGTGTCCGGACTGGGGGTGCAGCCCATCGTGGCCACCTTGATCCTCATGGTCGCGGGCCGTGGCGTCGCCCAGCTGATCACGGACGGTCAGATCGTCACGGTGACCAGCGCCCCCTACAAAATGATCGGCGGGGGCTACTGGCTGACCTTCCCGTTCGCCGTCCTCCTGGCGGCCGCCCTCGTCGCGCTCACCGCCCTCGTCACCCGCCGCAGCGCACTCGGCATGCTGATCGAGTCCGTCGGCGGCAACCCCGCCGCGAGCCGCCTGGTCGGCATACGGGCAGGCGGTCTCCTCGCCCTGGTCTACGTCTTCAGCGCGCTGTGCGCGGCCGTCGCCGGGCTGATGATCAGCTCCAACGTCTCCAGCGCCGACGGCAACAACGCCGGCCTGTGGATCGAGCTCGACGCGATCCTCGCCGTCGTCGTCGGCGGCACCGCACTGACCGGAGGACGCTTCTCCCTCGGCGGCACCGTCCTGGGCGCCCTGATCATCCAGACCCTGTCGACCACCGTCTACACCCTCGGCGTCCCACCCGAGACCACCCTCGTCTTCAAGGCCTTCGTCGTCATCGTCGTCTGCCTCGTGCAGTCCCCGGTCTTCCGGGCCAAGGTCCTGCGCCGCCGCGGGGCGGCCACTCCCCGATCCCACACCCCGGCGGGCGCCGCCCCGCAGCAGCAGGAGGTACGCGCATGAGTACCGGCATCGCGAGCGCCACCGCGCGCCTCACCCGCCCCTTCGCGACCGTGTCCCCGCGCACCCGCACCCGTATCCCACTGATCGTCACGGCCGTCCTGCTGGCCGTCATGTTCGGCGTCGGATCGGTGCGCTACGAGGGCTTCCTCTCCGCGCAAGTCGTACTGAACCTGCTGATCGACAACGGATTCCTCCTGGTCGTCGCGGTCGGGGCGACCTTCGTCATCCTCACCGGCGGCATCGATCTGTCCGTCGGCTCCATGGTGGCCCTGTCGACCATGCTCACCGCCTGGCTGGTCGAGTCGCACGGCTGGCCCCTGGCCACCGTCGTCCCCCTGGTCCTGCTCGTCGGCGCCGCGAGCGGGACGCTCATGGGCTGGATCATCCACACCTTCGAGATCCAGCCGTTCATCGTCACCCTGGCCGGCATGTTCCTCGCCCGCGGCCTCTGCTACACGATCAGCACCGAATCCATCACGATCAGCGACCCCACCACGGCGGGAATCGCGCAGACCCGGCTGTACGGCCCGGGAGGACTGTTCGTCTCGATCCCGGTGGTCATCGCCCTGGCCGTGCTGGTGATCGCCTTCGTCGTACTGCACCACACGCGCTTCGGCCGCAACGTGTACGCGCTGGGCGGCAACGAGTCCTCCGCTCGGCTGATGGGTCTTCCGACGGGCTCCACCAAGATCGCCGCATATGCCGTCAGCGGCCTGTGCTCCGCACTCGGCGGCCTGCTGCTGACCTTTTACATGCTCTCCGGCTACGCCCTCCACGCCATGGGCATGGAACTCGACGCGATCGCCGCCACCGTGATCGGCGGCACGCTGCTGACCGGCGGTTCCGGCTTCGTCCTGGGCACCGCCCTCGGCGTGCTCGTCCTCGGCACGATCCAGACGGTCGTCAACTTCCAGGGCACGCTCAGCTCCTGGTGGACCCGGATCGTCATCGGTGCCCTGCTGCTCGTGTTCATCGTGCTGCAACGCCTGATGAGCGGCCGCCGCCCCGCCGCCGACTGACCCCGGCTCCGCAGCCCACCCGCCCGTGCCACCGCGTTCGCGTGCCGCGATCAGAGCTTGGTCCCGGCGTGCATCCGGTGGACCGACTTCCAGGGAATGCCGTCATGGAACACGCCCACGAATCTGTCGACCAGGCCGCCGAGCCCGGGCAGACGGCCGCCTGTCCGCGGACGGCCCGCCCCCTGCGTCTGGACGATGGCGGAACGGGGGAGAGGTGGCGGTTCGGCTTCCCCGGCCGGGCCCGTGCCGAGGTCCACACGCGCGGCGCCCGGCTCCGTTCGCTCATCCTGCCGGACCGCTGGGGCCACACCGCTGACGTGGTGCTCGCGCCCCGCGACCCCGCCGCCTGCGAGGGTTCCGCACGCTACTTCGGTGCGACGGTGGGCCGTTACGCCAACCGCATCGCACGCGGCGGGCTCGTAGTCGACGGCGTCACCCACCGGCTCGACACCCAGGAGACCGGGCACACATTGCACGGTGGTCCCGACGGGTTCGACCAGCGCCTGTGGCGGTGCGAACCCTTCCACTCGGCGCACCGCACCGGTGTCCGTCTGTTCCTGCACAGCCCCGACGGCGACCAGGGATTCCCCGGTGCCCTGAACGTGCGCCTCACCTACACGCTGGACCGCGACGAC
The DNA here is from genome assembly GCF_042870555.1 of Streptomyces sp. NPDC006487. Classification (NCBI taxonomy): domain Bacteria; kingdom Bacillati; phylum Actinomycetota; class Actinomycetes; order Kitasatosporales; family Streptomycetaceae; genus Streptomyces; species Streptomyces sp. NPDC006487. The sequence continues at coordinate 406,872 of NZ_JBIAHN010000006.1, read as the reverse complement.
AACCTGACGATGTCGTACCAGGCGGTCGCCGACGCCCCGACGATCGTCAACCTCACCAACCACGCCTACTGGAACCTCGAAGGGGAGGGGCGCGGCAACGTCCTGGCCCACCACCTCCAGGTCGCGGCCCCCCTCTACACCCCCGTCGACGCCGAGTTGATCCCCGACGGCTCCCACCGCCCGGTCAGCGACACCCCGTTCGACCTCCGCCGGCACCGGCGTCTCTCCGACGCCCTGACCCATACAGATGCGCAACTGGCCCTCGCCGGTGGAGGCTTCGATCACAACTGGGTCCTCGACGACGCCCGGCGAGACAGTCCTCGTAAGGCCGCTGTGCTGTACGCCCCGGCATCCGGCCGCCGCATGGAGGTGCGCACCACGGAACCGGGCATCCAGGTCTACACCGCGCAAGGCCTGACCGGTGACATCACGGGCAAGGCAGGCAGGCCGTACCACGCCTACGCGGGGGTCGCGCTGGAGACCCAGCACTTCCCGGACTCCCCGAACCGCCCCGGCTACCCGACGGTCGTCCTGCGCCCGGGCGAGCTGTACCGGTCGACCACGATCCACAGTTTCACCACGGTCGCCGCCTGAGCGGGGCGGCGGCGGCCGTAGCCGCTGTCCGGTGCCGGGGGGCACCGGACAGCGGCTTTGGTGCCTGCGCCCGGTTTCCCGCGTAAGAAGGTGCCCCGGGGCCCGGCCTCCTGAGAGAGGGGTCAACCGCCGGGCACGTGGGGGTCATTCGCCGGGGGGAGCGATCCTGCGGGCCGTGCTGGCGCGCACGATGAGCTCGGGCGCCACCACCAGGTGGGTCGACTCGTCGGTCCTGCCCTCGATGTGGTCCAGGAGCAGCCCGATGCTGTCGCGGCCGAGCGAGGCGAAGTCCTGGCGGATCGTCGTCAGCGGGGGCGGGAAGAACTCCGCCTCGGGGATGTCGTCGAAGCCGGCGACCGCCACGTCCTCGGGCGTCCGCAGGCCCGCTTCCCGCAGGGCCCGTAGGACACCGAGGGCCATCTGGTCGTTGGCGACGAACACCGCGGTGAGTCCGGCTCCCTGCCCTCGTGATGCCAGGACCCGCCCCGCCAGCTGCTGGCCGGCCTGGTATCCCGACAGTGGACTCCAGTCGCCTCGCAGAACGGGCGGCACCTCGGCGCCGGCATCGCGCAGCGCGTCCTCCCACCCCTGTGTGCGGGCCTCGCTCTCCAGCCAGTCGGGGGGGCCCGCCACGTGCCACACCGTGGCGTGGCCCGACGCGAGAAGGTGCTCCGTGATCATGCGGGCACCGAGGTTCTGGTCCAGGGACACCCCGGGCAGGTCGAGGGTGTGGCCGCCTTCCACGGTGACCACGGGGCACGGTGCCTCCAATGCCGCCAGGGCGCGCACCGCGGCGCGTTGCGGAGTGACGGCGACGATGCCCTCCACGCCCCATCCGGCGAGGTGCTGCATGGCCTCGGCGAGAGCCGTCTGCGTGGCGGTCCGAAGCGTGACGGCGGACGTCAGGTAGCCGCGGTCCCGAGCGGCTTCCTGCACTCCCGCCACGGTGCTGGCGGGGCCGTGCAGAGTGGTGTTCACCGCGATGACGCCCAGCGTGTGGGTCCGGCGGGTGGCCAGAGCCCTGGCCGCCGAATTGCGGCGGTACCCCAGCTGCTCGATGACCTGAGTCACCGCGGCCCGGGTCTTGGCGCTGACGTTCGGGTGGTCGCTGAGCACCCGCGAAACGGTCTGATGGGACACACCGGCAACGCGCGCGACGTCCGTCATCGTGGGCGCTCGCGAGACGTCTGGGAGCTGGGTCAACTCTCTTCCTTTCCTCATCGAGCGGCCTTCCCCCAAGGTACCGAACCAGGCGCGGCCCGCACACATCTCGGACCGACCGGAGGATTGTCGACCAGGTGTAGATGTTTGCGTTCACATTATGCAGCGTTGATCGCATGCTGTGGGCAGGAATCTCCTCGTACCTCTTGAGATTGTTGCTTGTTAGCGCTCACAATCTGATCGGGACGGCCGAGGTGGGCCAGCCGCGATGTGCTGCGGCCCCGATCAGTCCAGTCCATTCATGCGCGACCGCGGGGGCCTGCCGGGCAGCGGTCCCGGAGAAACCCGCCGCGCATGCCGGAGAGATGGTGAGAGCGTAGTGAGCGAGACCTTCCTGGGGGACCTCCGTCGTGAGGTCCTCGCGGCCAACCTGCGCATCCCGGAGGCCGGTCTGGCCACCCTCACCTGGGGAAACGTCAGCGGAGTGGACCGAGACGCGGGCGTCTTCGTCATCAAGCCGTCCGGCGTCTCCTACGCCGACCTCACCGAGGAGGACCTGGTGGTGGTGGCGCTGGAGGACGGGCGGGTCGTCGGGGGACGCCTCAGGCCGTCCACCGACACCGAAACCCATCGGTGCCTCTACCGGGCCTTCCCTTCCATCGGCGGCGTCACCCACACGCACTCGACGCATGCCGTCGCCTTCGCTCAGGCGCGGCGCCCGATCCCCGTACTCGGCACGACGCACGCCGACACCTTCAACGGACCCGTTCCCGTGACCGAGGACCTCACCGCCGAGCAGTGCGCGCGGGACTACGAGTACAACACCGGACAGGTGATCGTCGCCCGGCTCGACGGTGACCCCCGAAGGGCCGACGAGGTCCCCGGAGCGCTCGTCTCACGACACGGACCCTTCACCTGGGGTGCCACCGCGAAGGCGGCGCTGGAGAACGCCGTCGTCTGCGAGGCCGTGGCGGAGATGGCGCTGCACACGCTGGCGCTGGGGTCCCGCCTCGGGGAAGCCTCCGAACCGCCGAAGCATCTGCTGGAGCGGCACTTCACCCGCAAACACGGACCGGACGCCTACTACGGCAACGCCCCTCACACCCCGAACGTCTGAAGCCGCCGTCGTGGCAGTCGGCCCGCCTCGGCGAAGGCGGGTCAACTCCCTCTTGGTACAGGCATCTTGACGGTGCAGTCCGGCGCCTGGCTTCATTGGGAGCGCTCCCACTCCGACCCCCCACCCCCGAGGAAGGCTTCACCGTGCCTCCTGTCACCTCCGTCCGCGGCGTGCCACGTCGCGCGGCCGCCGTGCTCGCCGGCCTCGCGCTGGCCGTCGGCGGCCTGTCCACGACCGCCCTGACCGTTCCGGTCGCGGCTGCCGCCACCGTGGCAGCCGCTGCGGACACGCCCGTCCGGGTCAACCAGCTCGGCTACCTGCCCGACGGCCCCAAGCGGGCCACCGTGGCCGGCTCCGCGACCGCCCCGCTCGCCTGGCAACTGCGCGACGTCTCCGGCGCGGTGGCCGCCTCGGGCGCCACCACGGTGCGCGGCGCCGACCAGGCGTCCGGCCAGTCCACGCACCTGGTGGACTTCGGCGCGTACACCGGCACCGGCACCGGCTACACCCTGGTCGTCGGCGGCCGGACCAGCCACCCCTTCGACATCTCCGCATCGCTGTACGACGGACTGCGCGCCGACAGCATGTCGTTCTTCTACCAGCAGCGCAGCGGCATCGCGATCGACGCCGCCCTGGCGGGCGGCAGTGCCTACGCCCGCCCCGCCGGGCACCTGGGCGTCGCCCCGAACAAGGGCGACACCGGCGTCCCCTGCCAGGCCGGGGTGTGCGACTACCAACTGGACGTGCGCGGAGGCTGGTACGACGCCGGCGACCAGGGCAAGTACGTGGTCAACGGAGGGATATCCGTCTGGGAGATGGTCAACTCCTTCGAAAGGGCCCGCCGTTCGGGCGGTGACGCGGCGCTCGGCGACGCGACGCTGAGGGTGCCGGAGCGTGGCAACGGGACGCCGGACGTACTGGACGAGGCCCGCTGGGAGCTGGAGTTCCTGCTGCGGATGCAGGTCCCGGCGGGGAAGCCGACGGCCGGGATGGCTTTCCACAAGATGCACGACGCCAAGTGGACGGCCCTGCCGACCCGACCCGAACTCGATGCAGAACAGCGTGAATTGCACAAGCCGTCGACCGCCGCGACGCTGAACCTGGCGGCCTCGGCAGCGCAGTGTGCCCGGGTGTACGCGCCGTACGACGCCGCGTTCTCCGCGCGCTGCCTGGACGCGGCCCGCCGCGCCTGGACGGCCGCCAAGGCAAACCCGAACGTGCTCGCCCTGGCAAGCGACAACACCGGTGGCGGTGCGTACGAGGACGCCGACGTCTCCGACGAGTTCTACTGGGCGGCGGCGGAACTCCTGGCCACCACGGGCGAGTCCCAGTACCGGGACGCCGTCACCTCTTCCCCGCACCACACCAAGCCCGTCGACGCGTTCTGGTGGGGCGGCACCGCGACGCTCGGCCGCATCACCCTTGCCACCGTCCCCCGTGTGACCCTGCCCGCCGACGACGTGTCCCGGCTGCGCGGCCTGCTGACCACGGCCGCCGATGGTCATCTGTCCACCATGGCCGGACAGGGCTACGCCGTGCCCCTCGCCGCCACCGGGTACGTGTGGGGCTCCAACAGCTCCGTCACCAACAACGCGATGGTGCTGGCCGTCGCATACGAGATCACCGGGCAACAACGCTATCGCGCAGGAGCGTTGGAGTCCCTGGACTACCTGCTCGGCCGCAACGCGCTCGACCTCTCCTACGTCACCGGCTACGGCGACCGCTCCTCCGAGAACCAGCACCACCGGTTCTGGGCGCATCAGAACGACGCCTCGCTGCCGCACCCGCCGGCCGGTTCCTTCGCGGGAGGGCCGAACGCCGGGCTGGAGGACCCGGTGGCCAAGGAGAAGCTGGCGGGCTGCGCACCGGCGGCGTGCTACGTGGACGACATCGGCTCGTATTCCACCAACGAGGTGGCCATCAACTGGAATGCCTCGCTGGCCTGGCTGGCGGCCTTCGCGGCTGAGCGGCGCAGCGCTCCGCCAGTGCCCGTGGTCCAGGTCACACCGGCGGCCGTGACGGTCCCGGAGGGCGGCTCGGCGCCGGTGGGCGTGCGGCTCGCAACCGCGCCCGCGCAGAACGTGACGGTGACGGTGGCCCGGAACTCGGGCGACGAGGATCTGTCGGCAGCCGCGACCTTGGTGTTCACCCCGGCCGACTGGGCGACGGCGCAGCAGGTTTCGGTCCTCGCCGCGCCGGACCCCGACGCGTCGTCGGGCAGCGCGACATTCACGGTCGGTGGTCCTGGCGTGCAGTCGGCGACGTTCACGGCGACGGAGGCGGACGACGACGCTTCGGCGGCCTCCTGCACGGTGGCGTACCGGATCGACAACGCCTGGGGCAACGGTTTCACGGCGACGGTGACGGTGAAGAACACCGGAGCCTCGGCGATCTCCGGGTGGACCCTCGGCTGGAGCTTCGCGGGTGACCAGCGGATCACCAACGCCTGGAACGCCACGGTGAGCCAGTCGGGCAGCACGGTCACCGCCCGGGACACGGGATGGAACGGAACACTGGCACCCGGCGGCAGCGTGAGCTTCGGCTTCCAGGCGACGTACTCGGGTACCAACGCGATGCCGGCGCGCTACACGCTCAACGGAGCACTCTGTTCCTGAACGATCACCACGCCCTGCCCGCCCGCTCCTGATATTCCTCCGGCGGGAGTACCGGGTCCACCATGGTGTCCCACCTCGATCACGCCGGAATTTCTTTACTGGGGGCTCTCGATCAGGACGCGCCCGCGACCGCCGGCGTCGATGCGGTCGTGGGCCTCGGCGATGTCGGCGAGCGGGAAGCGGTCGCCGACATCGATGGTGAGGGCGCCGACGGCGGCCGCGGCGGTGAGGTCGCGGGCGGCCTGGCGCCTGGCCTCGGCGGGGAAGTCGTCGCTGCCGAGCAGGCGCAGGGTGACGTTGTTGAACAGCAGGGTCCAGAACGGGATCTCGGTGCGGTCGTCGCGGGTGGCGTAGGCGGCGATGACCGCGCCGTTCGCTGCGACGGCGTCGTCCAGGTCGGCGTTGTCGGACAGGGCAACCTCGATGATCCGGTCCACGCCGTCGGGTGCGTGGGCGCGGATCGCGGCGGCGGGGTCGCCTGAGTCGAGGGCGACGGCGTGGGAGACGACTGCGGGGTCGATCCGGTTCAGTTCGGTGCCGCGGCGGACGGTACCGATGACCGTGGCGCCGCCCCAGCGGGCGAGCTGGGCGGCCAGTGAGCCGACCCCGCCGAGGACGCCGTTGACCAGCACCAGTTTGCCGTCGACGGGACCGTCGGCGAAGACAGTGCGGTGCGCCGTGATACCGGGAATGCCCAGGCTCGCGCCGAGATCGTCGGACAGGTGGTCGGGCAGGGGGACGGCGAGGTCGCCGGGGACGACGGTGTACTGGGCGGCGGTGCCGAAGGGGCGGTAGGACTGGGCGCCGTACACCCATACGCGCGTCCCGACGCGGCGCGCGTCGACGCCGTCGCCCACGGCGTCGATGATGCCGGCGGCGTCGCTATGCGGGATCACCCGCGGATAGGGCATGGCCGAGCCGGTCCAGCCCCGCCGCTTCTTGGTGTCGCCGGGGTTGGCGCCGGAGACGGTGACTCGGACACGGACCTCACCGGGGCCGGGGGTGGGGTCGGGCAGCTCACCGAACTGGAGCACTTCGGCGGCCGGGCCCTGCTGGTCGTACCAGGACGCAAGCATGTTCAGTCCTTCCGATCACGGGTGTGGGTCTGTGGGTGGGGTTGTTCGTCCGCTGCTCGGCTGCCGTCGCCGTCCAGGATCTCGTGGAGCCAGGCGCGTTCGGCGCGGCTGGTGGCGCGGGCGGTGAGCAGCATGCCGCGCCGGTAAGGGTCGGTGACCTGCTCGGCGCGCAGCGGGGTGTCGCCGTCGTAGAAGAAGCTGGCGGGAGCCTCCAGGAAGTCCAGGCGGCGGCGCAGCACGGCGTGCTGCTCGGCGCTGTCGGGCAGCCGCGAGAGGAACGCCAGGATCGTGAACCAGCGGGAGAAGTCGGTGATCTCGTGCTCGGCAGGTTCCCGCAGCCGCCGCAGCATGTCCTCGCGTCCCGCCGCGGTCAGGTTGAGCACGTACCGGCCGCCGCCCGCCTCTGGTGCGGGGCGCCGTTCGATCATCCGGGCCTTCGTCAGCCGGTTGATCGCAGGGTAGAGGGTGCCGTCGCTGACCGGACGGCTGTAGCCGGTCAGGTGCGTGATGCGGCGGCGCAGCTCGTGACCGGGCAGGGGGCCTGCGGCGAGGAAGCCGAGTATCGCGAGTTCAAGCATGACTCCAGGATCTCACATCGAAACGATGTGGACATCGTTTCGATGTTACGGTGGATGCGGAGGCGCCTCCTCCGTACCGCCCGCAAGGCCAGGCGGGGCGGGCTGTCCGCCCGGCCGCACAAGGAAGAAGATCATGACTGCTGCTACCCCCCGCCTGGCCCACGTCACCTCCACCGACGGCACAAAGATCGCCGTCACGGTCACCGGCGAGGGTCGCCCTCTGGTCGTCTCCCCCGGTGCCCTCAACGCCGCCCAGGACTGGCAGATCCTCGCCGACCTGCTGGCCCCGCACTTCACCACCTACGCGATCGACCGCCGCGGCCGGGGTGCCAGCGGTGACCACAGCGAGCACACCATCCAGCGGGAGGCCGACGACATCGCCGCCGCCCTCGACCTCGCCGGCCCTGACGCGATCCTGCTCGGCCACTCCTACGGCGGACTGGTCACCCTCGTTCACGCCCTGCACCAGCCCCCGGCGGCGTTCATCCTCTACGAGCCCCCCATCCCGCTGGGCGGCCCCGTCGGAGGCGATGCCATCGCTCCCTTCGAGGAGGCCGTCCAGGCAGGCGACCCCGAGCAGGCCCTCACCCTCGGGCTGCGGAACTTCCTGAAGTTCCCCGTCGAGGCCATCGAGGAGTTCCGCCAGACCCCGTTCTGGGCCATCCGTGCATCCATGACCCCGACATGGGCCCGCGAGATGCGCGCGATGGACAGTTTCGGTGACGACCTCACCCGCTTCGCCACCCTCAACATCCCGACCCTCCTCGTGATCGGAGAGCTCAGCCCCCGCTGGCTGACCGACGTCTCCCGCCGCCTGCACAAGGCCCTGCCCGACGCCCGCCTCGTCGAGATCCCCGGCGAAGCCCACGACGCCTTCCTCACGGCCCCCCACGCCCTCGCCGACGCCATCACCGCCTTCGCCGCAGACCTGCCTCACTGACCGAAGTCGAGGGTGTCTTGCGGGAAGCGCTGCCATCGGTGGACGACGACGGAGTGGAGCCAGGATGATCCTGGCTCCACTCCGTGGTGCGGGCGTGTCACTGGAACTGTGCGAAGAACCTGACGAACCTGGCGCGCTGGGACCGTCCTTGTGCGATGGTGAGGACGGAGTCGCTGACGCCGTGGATTCCGAAGTAGGCGATGGGCTGGGCGCCGCCGCTGCACCCGCCGATCTCGCCGCCGGAGATGACCGCGACAGCCCTGGAGACGTTCGCCCGGGTGCATGCGAGTGCGTAGCTCATCCCGCCGCCCCAGCGAACGGCCACTGCTGGTTGGCTCCGTCGTCGCGTGTCCACTGACTGACCCGCGCGCCGTCGGCGGTGGCCGCGCCATAGACGTCCAACGCCTTGCCGCTGTTGCGGTTGACCAGGACGTACCAGGCATTGCTGTCCACCGTCGCCGCCTCGGCGGGCGCCGGCTTCACCGCGAAGAGCATGCCGATCGCGAGCGTCGCCGCCACCACGGCGGCCAACCGGGACCACCAGCGATGCCTTCGCGGAGGGGCGGGGGAAGCCGCACCGTAGGCCTTCATCGGTTCACCCCTTCGCCGTGTCAGGTCGTCAGGTGCGGCTCCAGCGCTGGTTGCTGCCGCCCGAGCAGGAGTAGAGCTGGATCAGGGTGCCGTTGGCGGTGCCGTTGCCGGTGGCGTCCAGGCAGAGGCCGGACTGGACTCCGATGATGGATCCGTCGGAGTTGAGGCGCCACTTCTGGTTGCCGCCACCCCAGCAGCTGTAGATCTGGACCTTGGTGCCGTTGCCGGTGCCGGCGGCGTCCAGGCACTTGTCGCCGTAGACCTTGAGCTCGCCCCCGGCGGTGTACGACCATTGCTGGTTGGCGCGGTTGTTGCAGTCCCAGAGGCTGAGCTGGGTGCCGTCGGTGGTGCTGGCACCGGGCACGTCCAGGCAGCGGCCCGAACCGACGCCCTTGAGCTGTCCGGACCCGGGCGTGGGGGTCGGAGTGGGGTTGGAGGAACCGGCGTTGAGTGCGTTGAGCACAGAGGTGTAGGCGGGCTTCTTGTTGCCGTTGCCTTCGAACAGCAGCGGCGATTGCTCCGACCGCCAGGAGTCGGTGTCGCGCACGCCCCAGACGGTGATGCCCAGGCAGCGCGGGACGGCCAGGCAGTCGTTGGTCACGCTGGCGTAGGTCGTGCCCGAGGCGCCCTGGATGTCAAGTTCTGTGACGACCACGTCGACGCCGAGGGCTGCAAAACTCTGCAGGGTGGTGCGGAAGTTGCTGTTGTAGGGGCTGTCATTGTTGAAGTGCGACTGGAAGCCTACGCAGTCGATCGGCACGCCGCGCTGCTTGAAGTCGCGGACCATGGCGTACATGGCCTGGGTCTTGGCCCAGGTCCAGTTCTCGACGTTGTAGTCGTTGTAGCAGAGCTTGGCGGCCGGGTCGGCGGCGCGCGCGGTGCGGAAGGCGACCTCGATCCAGTCGTTGCCGGTGCGCTGCAGGTTGGAGTTGCGCCGGGCTCCCGAAGTGCCGTCCTCGAAGGCCTCGTTCACGACGTCCCACTGGCCGATCTTGCCCTTGTAATGGGCCATCACGCCGTTGATGTGGCTGGTCATCGCCTGGCGCAGCGTGCTGCCGCTGAGGTTCTGCATCCAGCCGGGCTGCTGGGAGTGCCAGGCCAGGGTGTGGCCGCGTACCTGCTTGCCGTTCTGCACCGCCCAGTTGTAGACGCGGTCACCGGCGGCGAAGTTGAACTGGCCCTGCTGGGGTTCGGTGGCGTCGATCTTCATCTCGTTCTCGGGCGTCACCGAATTGAATTCGCGGCCGGCGATCGTCGTGTACGCCGAGTCGCCCAGCCTGCCCGAGGCGATGGCGGTTCCGAAGTACCGGCCGCTCTGCGCCGCCGCGCCGCCGAGCGTGCTCTCGGCGGCCTGTGAGGCAGGCGGAGCCACCAGCATGGCGGCCGAAGCGAGGGCGCCGGCGACGAGCGCCGTACGAAGAACGCCGATCCTCCGGCGGACGGCGGATGGGGGAATGGCATTTGAGCCCATGAAAGAGCCTCCAGGACAGAAATCGCGGAAGGGATTGGAGTGCGGCAGGGTGAATCCGCGTGAACGGCCCCGCGTCCATTGAGGAAGGGCGCTCACAGGCGGGGGCGCAAAGATCCAAGGCCGGAACCCGGCACCCGGACGAAGACGGGGGGTATCGCCTTGGGCTTCAGTCTGGAAACGCGACGGAAACATGTCAAGAGTTTCGAAAGGCTTTCGAGAATTCGGCCTCCCTGAATAGCCCAATAGCCGCTTTTCATGGAGCGATCCTCATCGAAAATATTTCGATGAGGATCGCTCGACTGGGCTGCTGCTGAAGCTCAGGCGAAATCAGAACGGCGGCCCCTGAGGCGCGATCCCGCCATGCGAGTTTCCGCCATGAACGGGCATTTCCTTCAGTTCGCGCCTCTGGTCAGCGCGGGGCCGTGTTGAACTCCAGTGCGGGGGCGGCGTTCCGAACGAGGGACTTGGCCTGCTCCGGCCACCACACACCGGCCGCGGGATCGACGACGCCGTACTCCGGGTCGATGGTGCCGCCCGGGATGCTGCGGTTGCACTCGCCGTCGGACTGGCCGACGGTCTTGATCCACAGGTAGGCGTCCACGAGCGGGACGCCGGTGTTCGCGGTCGGCCGGGCACCGATACCGCGACCGGGAGCGTTGCACCAGGTTTGCGGGTCGCCGCTGTACTTGCCCGCGGGCGGGGTCCAGGAGCCCCGGCCGTCGCGGCCGGTGTCCACGACGAGGTGGGTGAGCTCCTGCGCGGGCGGGGCGCCGACGTTCTGCTGGAACCACAGGTCGGTCCAGTGCCAGGTGGACGGGTCGTCCACGTTCACGGCGTTCCCCGGCTGCCCGTCGTTCGGCGCCGTGGGGGAGTAGTACTGGCTCGCGCACCAGTCGGCGTGCCCCCTGGCCCAGTCCGGGCCCTTGGTGGCGAACCACAGGCACTGGGAGACCCAGGTGCCGTAGTGGGTGGACAGGTCGGTGGCCAGGTAGTTGGAGACGTTCAGCGAGAAGCCCTGGGTACGGGTGACACCTGCCTGGAGGAGGCGTTGGGCGGCGTCGCCGACGCTGCGCCAGTGGCTGTTGCCGGCGTCCAGGTAGACGACGCTGTTCGGCTGCCGTTCCAGGGCGTCGATCGCGTGGTTGAGGTCGGCAAAGCGTCCTGTGGTGATCGCGCCGGTGGGGTCGCTGTCGGGACCGCAGTCGGAGGGGAGGTTGGCCAGCCCGTCCGGTTCGAGGATGACGACGGCCTTGCTCCGGCCGAGCCCCCGGGCGAAGGCGCTGATCCAGGCCTGGTAGTCGGCGTCCGACTGTGCACCGCCGGAGGAGTACTGGGAACAGTCGCGCAGCGGGATGTTGTAGGCCACCAGGACGGGAACCGTCCGGGTTCGCTCGGCTCGGCGCACCAGGTCGCGTACACGGGATTCGGCCTGTTCCGGGGTGCCGTCGGTGAACCAGGCGGCTTCCGGCCAACTAGCCAACTTCGCCATGGACCTGGCGCCCTCGAAGTCCCGGTGGAGGAGGTCGGTGACGGTCTGGTGGGCCGCGTCGCTGTCGGGATCGACGTAGAAGCGGGCGTTCGTGGGAAGCGTGTGGGATGCCGGTGCGGAGCTCGCGTCGGCAGAGGCGGGGGCGACGGCGCCGAAGAGCAGCGTGAGCGCGCTCGCTGCCAGGGCTAATCGGTGCAGGGGGATACGCACGGGGTTCCTTCGGTGAGGGAGGGGAGCGGGGGCGGGTCAGTAGCCGTAGACCATCTTGTAGGCGACTTCCGGCAGGAACTGCCCGGCCGAGGAGCCGGACCCGACACCGCAGTTGCCGTCGGACTCGCCGGGGACCTTGATCCACAGCAGCATCTCCGCACCGCCGCCGCGCTGGGTGGGAGTGCCGATCCGGCGGCCGGCGGGGTTGCACCACTCGCCGTTGGGGCCGTTGCCGTTGCGGCTGGTGTCGACGACGAACGGCTTGGTGTAGCCGTAAGAGCCGAGGGCGGAGTTGACGGCGTTGCCGTAGGAGGTGTTCTGGTTGGTGGTGAAGTAGTTGGAGACGTTCAGCACGAAGCCACGCGCCCCGCTGACTCCGGCGGCGGCGAGCTGCTGCGCCATGGTCGAGGCGCCGATCCAGCCGGGGTTCCCGGCGTCGAGGTAGACCCAGGTGTTGGGTGCCTTGGCGTTGAACTGGGCGATCGCGTTCTTCAGCATGGCGTTGCGCTCGGCGATCTGAGCAGCCGTCATGCAGCTCTCGTGGCCGAGCGCGTCGGGTTCGAGGACGACGACGGCCGGGCGGCTGCCGATGCCGCTGGCGAAGGCGGCGATCCAGGCGTCGTACGCGGCGCGGCTCCTGGCGCCGCCGCCGGACTGGCCGGCGCAGATGTCCCGGTTGGGGATGTTGTATGCGACCAGGACCGGCAACTTGTCGTAGGAGTCCGCGCGGCCGACGTAGGCGCCGGTGGCCGCGCCGATGTCTCCGCTCCAGTTGCCGAACCAGCGGGCCGCGGGGGTGTTGGCGATGGACGCCCGGATCGCCGCCGCCCGCCCGTCGCCGGGGTTCGCGTTGGTCCACCGCAGGGCGGAGTTGTCGGGGTCGGTGTAGAAGCCGCTGGTCATGGTGGTGGGGTCGGCGGCGTACGCCGGACCGGCGTTGAGCAGGGCGAGACCGGCGGTGAGGGCAGCGGCCAGTAGGGCGGACGCGGCTCGGGCGGACTTGCGCATGGTTCTTCCTCCGGTGGGGGTGGGGAAGTGGAAGCGCTTCCAGTTTGGGTGAGGGGTCGGATCGCGCTGATGGGATGATTGGGGTCCTTACCGGGGTGTGTCAAGTGGTTGAACGCGGAATTACCGGCGTGGCCGGTATGGCGTCATTTGTTGGAAGCGCTACCAGATCGAGACCAAGGGCGGTACCCGAGAGCAGGTCCGAAGCCGGACGGCGCGTGGAATCATGGCCGCTGTTCGCGTCCGCTGTTCGCGTCCGCTGTTCGCGTCCGCTGTTCGACGTCCGAGTGAGCCCGAGGAGCAGTTCTTCGATGGAGCCGTCACCCAAGCGCATGCCCACCCTCGACGAGGTGGCCGCACGCGCCGGCGTGTCGCGCACCGCGGCCTCCCGGGTGATCAACAACGCCCCGCACGTCAGCCGCGCCAAGCGGGAGGCCGTCCAAAGGGCGGTACGCGAACTGGATTTCGTGCCCAATCCGTCCGCGCAGGCCCTGGCGAGCCGCAGGGTCGGAGCGGTGGTCCTGGCGGTCTCCAGTGACGAACCGGGGCTGTTCGCGGACCCGTTCTTCGCCGAGGTCATCGTCGGCGTCAGCGCGGCGCTGGAGCAGACCGAACTGGAACTGATCCTGCTGCTGGCCAACACCCCGCGCGGCCGGGAGAGGTTCGAGCGGTTGCTCCGCTCCCGCCGGGCCGACGGCGTCATGCTGATGGCGCTGCGGGGCGACGATCCGCTGGGACGCCTGGGAGAGGAGGTCGATCTCCCCGTCGTCTTCGGCGGGCTCCCGCTCACCGGCGAACCCACGTGGTACGTGGACGCCGACAACCGGGGCGGTGCCCGACTGGCCGCCGAGCACTTCGCGCGCACGGGCCGCCGACGGCCCGTCATGATCACCGGCCAGGTGGACGCCAGGGCCGCAGTTGCGCGGGAGCAGGGGTTCACCGAGGGTCTGGTCTTGTCCGGCCTGCCGCTTCTCGGGGTCGAGCCCGGGCAGTTCACCGAGGACGGCGGCGCGGAAGCCATGGAGCGACTGCTCCGGGCGCACCCCGATCCCGACGCGGTGTTCGCGGCCTCCGACGCGATGGCCATCGGCGCTCTGCGCACCTTGAGGGAACGGGGACTCCGGGTGCCCGAGGACGTCGCGGTGATCGGCTTCAACGACCTGGCGAGCGCCCGGCACACCAGCCCGCCGCTGACCACGGTCCATCAGCCGGTACGGGCGCTGGGCCAGGAGATGGCCAGGATGCTCGTCAGTGCCATCGAAGGACACCGCCCCACCCCGCTGATCCTCCCGACCCGCCTGACCGTGCGCGAGTCCGCCCCCGATCTGCCCGCGTCCGCCTGACCGGTGGGCGCTCCCGGGAGGGTCGGCCCGATCTGATACGAGCGCCTCGCACTCGAATTCCCTTCGCGCGAGCGGCCCGTGGCGATCGGGGATCCGACTGCGGGGGCAGCGGGGCCAGCGGGGTCAGATGAATCGCCACAGGTGGTCGTTGGTGCCGTTGTCGTCCCAGAGGACGGCCTGTGCTCCCTGGGCGGTGGAGGCGCCCGAGATGCCGAGGACACGGCTGCTGTTGGCGCACTGGATCTTGAAGGTGTCGCCGCCGCCGTGGCGCAGGCGCCACCGGCGATCGGCGGTGCCGTTGGCCGCCCACTGGACGATCCGGGCGCCGTTGGCGGTGCCGCCGTTCTCCACGCCGAGGACCTTGCCGCTGTGGGAGTTGCGTAGGCGCAGGTATCCGCCGGTGTCGACGACTGCCGTCCAGAGGTGGTCGGCGGTGCCGTTGTCGTCCCACTGGACGGCGAGGCCGCCGTCGGCGGTGGACATGTCCCGCACGCCGAGTACCCGCCCGCTGGCGACGTTCTGGATGCGCTTGGCGCCGTCGGGGACGAACTGCCACTGGCCGGCGGAGGCTCCGGTGTCGGGCACCTGTACGGCCGCGGCGCCGTTGGCGGTGGAGCCGCCTTCGATGCCCAGCAGCTTGCCGGTGTGGACGTTTTGAAGCTTGTGGTAGCCGTTGCCGGCGTCGACGACGGTCCAACGGTGGTCGGCGGTGCCGGTGTCGGTCCACTGGAGGACCGGGGCGTTGTCGGCGGTGGACATGTCCTTCACGCCGAGGACCTTGCCGCTGTTGAGGTTGCGCAGCCGCAGTGCGGTGCCGTCGGCGAGGAGGGTCCAGACGTGGTCGGCGGTGCCGGAGTCGGTCCACTGCAGGGCGAGGCCCCCGTCGGCGGTCGACATGTTCCGGATGCCGAGGACGAGTCCGCTGGCCGCGTTGACGAGACGGAAGCTGGGACTGTCGGTCCGCCAGTAGACGCTGTAGTTGAAGCCCTGGGCGTCGTGGAAGGGGGCGAGGTCGACCTTCGTCCCGTTGGCGGTGGCCGTGAAGGCGAGGGCGGTGCCGCTGGTTCGGGTGATCGAAGAGGGGTCCAGGGCCGGGAGGGAGGACAGCGTGGTGCTGCCGTGGTTGCCGGCGAGGACGGCGGGGCCGTACGTGATCGCCGCGACACCGGGGCTGTCGTTGGCGGCCTGGAGGGCCACGCGCATTGGGAGCTTCACGGTGACGGTGTCGCCCGAGGTCCAGGACCGGGTGAGCGTGGCGTAGCTGCCCGGACTGGCCGTGACGGCCTGGGCCACGCCGTTGACGCTGAGGGTGGCGCCCGAAGTCCATCCGGGGATGCGGACGCGCATCGACCAGTTCCCGCCGACGCCGCCGGTGACCTTCAGCGTCGTGGTGTCCTCGGCCGGGTAGGAGGTGGTCTGGGTGACGGTGATGCCTCGCTGGGTCCAGTCCAGGACGGAGGGGAGGAACAGGTTCACCGTGAGGGTGGTGCTGCCGTCGTGGAAGTAGATGGAGTCCATCAGCTTCGTGTTGGACTCGATGCCCGTTCCCTGGCAGCACCAGAACGTGTCGTAGTCGGTGCTCCATGTGCCGCCGCCCCACGCCGGGCCCTTGCCGCGGCGGCCGCCCGGGTTGAGGGGGGTGAAGTAGGTGACGTGCCCGTGCGGGTCGGCCGGGTTCTGGGCGCCGATGACGTGGTTGAGCAGTGCCTTCTCGTAGAAGTCGAAGTACGAGGCCCGGCCGGGGTCCAGCTGCCACAGTTCCCGGGTCAGCTTGAGCATGTTGTAGGAGTTGCAGAGCTCGCAGGTGTCGGCGACGAGGAATCCGGAGACGGCGTTCGCGGCCCGGAAGTGTTCCGCCTGGCTGTTGCCGCCGATGGCGTAGGTGTGGGAAGTGGTGCAGATCGTCCATGCGTTGGCGGCGATGTCTCGGTAGCGGGTCGTCCCGGTGGCCTTGTACTCGCGGACGGCTCCGATCCACTTGGGTACCTGCGTGTTGGCGTGCAGACCGTTCAGCTGGTCCAGGTTCGCGGCGAGGGGGTCGAAGACCGCCGCGTGGTCGAACCGCTGGGCGGTGGTCAACCAGCGTGCGTCACCGGTCTGTTGGTGGAGGTCGGCCAGCACCTCGTTCATGCCGCCGAACTCGACGCCCATCAACGACTGCATCCTGCTCTGGCTGAGCGCGCCGGTGCGCCGGTCGACCCAGTCGGCGAGCGCGAGGAGCACGTCGCGGGCCTGCGTGTTGCCGATGAGGCGCCACGCGTCGAGCAGGCCGGCCATGGTCTTGTGGACGCAGTAGTACGGGACGTTCCCGTTTTTCAGCGTGCCCGCTTCGAGGCTGGTGAAGTCGGCCTCGGGGAAGCCCGACAGGTAGCCGGCGGAGAAGCCCGCGGTGGAGTTGTTGGCCTGGCACTTGGCGAGTTCGGCCACCATGCGGTCGGCCTTGTCGCGGCAGGTGGTGTCCCCGACCGCGGCGTAGGCCTGGGCCCATGCCGTGAGGAAGTGGCCCTGCACGTGGGTGCGGAAGGGGAACGCCGGATCGTCCCATCCTCCGGTCGGGGCCGCGGCGTTGGTGGAGAGCCGGTGGTTGGAGCGGAAGTTGTACAGCAGGCGGTCGACGTCGATGAAGCGGAGATAGGCCAGGGTGCGGTTCTGATTGTCGAGCCAGCGGCTGCTGGTGAGCCGGACCTGACCCAGGTCGAACGGGAACGTCGACACTCCGAAGTCGGACCTGGCCGGGGGTGTCTGCGCCGCCGCGGAGACGGTGCCCAGTGCGGGGCCGACAGCAGCGGCCACGGCCGCGACGCCGGTCGCCTTGATCATGGCGCGGCGACTGAAGGGCGGAACCGGCATGGCGAACTCCATGGTCCGTGGGGGATGGGGGCGCCGCGCACATGGCCTGTCGGGCCTCGACCGGGGGCTGCGAGGACGGCGCGGCGGCTGCCTGCTGCGCACGAGTGTTAACGCTCACAATTGACGTGTCAATACTTTCGACGGGCGGCGGCGGCAGGGCCGTCCCGCGCACCGCGCGCAGCTGGTCCGGGCGATCGATCCGCTCCGGCGGCGTACATCGCGGCCACGTCCACCGAGGTCAACGGGGTTCGTCCGGGCGGACGCGAGGCGCGAACGGGCAGGTGGCGGAGGCTGACCACCACCTGCCCGCGGCGCCGGCGATGTCAGCGCCCGCCCGGCGGTTCCGGTGGGGCCGGGTACGTGATGTCGAAGGACGTGAAATGGGCTTGGCTGGTGGAGGGACGGCCGTTGGATGTGGCGTAGAGGCCGAGCTGGATGCTGGTGAACAGCGGGGTCAGGAAGGTGGCTTCGACGGTGGTCAGGTCCTGCCAGGCCCCATCGGGCGCCGAGTGGGTGAAGGTGTGGCTGAGCCCGCGGATGCGGACCCCCAGGCGAACGGGGCCCGGGGGGATCCGAACGCCGGCCAGGACCTCGGCCCCGCGGCGGAGGCTGAGTCCTTCCGCGGTGCGGAGGAAGAGGAGATGGGCGTCGTCGTCCAGGACCACGGCGAGGCCCGCCTGCTCCTCCGGTGCGGCGGGGGCGAAGCGCAGCTCGGTGGAGACGTCGCAGTCGGGCTGCTCCTGTGGGCGGGCCAGCAGGGAAGGGGTGGTGCGCTCGCCCAGGCGTTCGGGGCGGAGCTGGAGGCGGAGCCCGTCACCGGTGGTCCAGAACCGTTCCGGCGGCGTGCGCAGGCTGCTCCAGTCCGCGCCGAGCGTGGCGAAGCCGTCGTGGACGGGGCGGCGGAGGTCCGTGTGGGCGACGGGGGAGAAGACCGGCCAGCCCGCGTCCCAGGTGATCCGGCTGAGGAAGGTCTCGCGGCCGAGGGCGGAGCCGGGGCGGACGCCCAGGAGGACGGCCCGCCAGTCGCCGTTCGGGGTTTGGACGAGGTCGGCGTGCCCGGTGCAGGTGACCGGACCCTTGGCGGGCGGTAGCACCGGATTGCCGGGGGCGCCCTCGTAGGGGCCGGTCACGCGGGTGGAGCGGGCGGCCACCACGCTGTGGTCCACATCGGTGCCGCCCTCGGCGGTGACCAATAGGTAGGTGCCGCCGGTCTTGTAGAGGTGCGGGGCCTCCGACCATCGGGCGCCGGGGTGGCTCCCCGACCACAGGACGTACTCGGGTCCCGTCAGCCGTCGTTCCCGGGGGAGGTATGCGCGCATCCAGATCTCGGTGCGGCCCGCGGCCTCGTCCACGACTCGTGCGGCCGTGAACCAGGCCCGGTCGCCGTCTCCCTCCCCCTCCCCGTCCCCCTCCCCGTCCCCCTGCCCTTCGCCCTCGTCCGGTCCGTCGTCGAAGAACAGCGAAGGGTCGAAGCCCTCGCCCTCCAACCATTGGGGTTCCGACCACGGACCCGCCGGGTCGGTCGCGGTGACGACGAAATGACCCGGGCCGTCCATCAGCGTGCAGACGAGGTGGAAGACTCCGTCATGGTGCCGGATCGTCGGCGCGAACAGACCCCGGGAGGGCTCGCACCCGTCGAGGTCGAGCTGGGAGGCCCGGTCGAGCGCGGAGCCGATGCGCCGCCAGTTCACGAGGTCGCGGCTGTGGAAAACAGGAAGGCCCGGGAACCATTCGAAGCTGGACGTCACCAGGTAGTAGTCCGCTCCCACCCGGCAGACGGACGGGTCGG
This sequence comes from Streptomyces sp. NPDC006487, assembly GCF_042870555.1. Taxonomy (NCBI): domain Bacteria; kingdom Bacillati; phylum Actinomycetota; class Actinomycetes; order Kitasatosporales; family Streptomycetaceae; genus Streptomyces; species Streptomyces sp. NPDC006487. The sequence goes on along the minus strand of NZ_JBIAHN010000006.1, from coordinate 388,043 downwards.
GCCGGAACCCGGGCAGCACGGGATCACCGAAGACGGGATCATCGAACAACATGGTCATGGCGCCGGGACGATCTCGACCGGAACGGACAGCACCCGGTCGGCCGCGGGGTGGCGTACGGGGCCCTCCAGAGTGAAGGAGCCGTGGAGCGGAAGATCGCCGCTGGACCGTCCGACGGCCACGCCGATCTCCCCGGGCTCCACTCTTCTGCGCAGGTCCAGCCCGGTGAAAGAGGTCCGGTCGGCATGGACCGAGAAGGTGACCCGGGCGGCTGCGCCCGGCCGCAGCTCGACCCTGGCGAATCCGGCGAGCCACCGCTGCGGCCGGACGACGGAGGCCACTGGGTCGGAGAGGTACAGCTGGACCACTTCGGTCCCGGCCACCTCGCCGACGTTGCGTACGGTGACCGAAACGGCGACGGTCCCGTCCGTCTCGGCGACGGGATCCACGGAGAGCTCCGAGCAGGTGAAGCTGGTCCAGCTCAGCCCGTGGCCGAACGGGAACAGCGGGGTCGGGTCCACCGAGCTCCAGTCGGTGTGCCCGCCTAGCCGGGCGTGCAGGTAAGTGCCGGGCTGGCCGCCGGCCTGGCGGGGGATGGAGACGGGCAGCCGCCCGGACGGTTCCGCGGCCCCGCTGATGATCCGGGCCAGCGCCGTCCCGCCCTCCTCGCCGGGGAAGAAGGCCTGCACCACGGCCGATGCGCGCTCGGCCAGCGTGCCGAGCGCGTAGGGCCGTCCGGAGACGAGGACCAGGACGGTCGGCACCCCGGAGTCCAGAACGGTGGAGGCGAGTGCGGCCTGGTCGCCGGGCAGGTCGAGGGTCTCGGCGTCGCAGCCCTCTCCGGAGGTGCCCCGGCCGAACATGCCGGCCCGGTCCCCGAGCACCGTGACGTTCACGTCCGGATCGTCCGCGGTGACCGTGAACCCGGCAGCGGTGAGCGCCTCGCCGAGCGTCGGGATGTGCAGTCCGAGGTCGCCGGGCAGCGCGACGTGGTTGGGGAAGGAGTAGCAGCCGAGGAAGGACTGGGGGTCGTCGGCGTACGGCCCGCTGATCGCCACGCGGCACGGCCGCAGCGGCAGGATGCCGTCGTTGGCGAGCAGGACGGTGGACCGTTCGGCCAGGAGCCTGGCCAGTGCCCGGTTTTCCGGCGGGTCGAGGTCGACCGGCTCGGGCTTGACGGGTTCCCAGTCGGGGTCGAGCAGGCCGAGCTCGGCCTTCTGGAGCAGGACCCGTTCCGCGGCCCGGTCGATGAGCTCCTCGGGAATGCTTCCCGCCCGTACGAATTCGGTCAGCGGCTCGCCGTAGCACCGGGCGGTGGGCAGCTCGACGTCGATTCCGGCGGTCAGCGCCAGCGCGCCGGCCGCGCCCCGCGATCCGGCGACACCGTGCCGGGACTCCAGGAAGGAGACGGCGTAGTAGTCGGCGACGACCACACCGCTGAACCCCAGCTCGCCCCTGAGCAGTTCGGTCAGCAGCCGTTCGTCGGCGGCCACCGGAACGCCGTCCACGTCGGTGTAGCTGTTCATCACCGACCGGGCGCCCCCCTCGCGCAGTGCCCGTACGAAGGGCTCGACCAGTACGTCGGCGAACTCGCGCGGCCCCGAGGAGACGGGGGCCATGTTCCGACCGCCGCGCGAGGCCGAGTACCCGGCGAAGTGTTTGAGCGTCGCCACGATCCCGGCGCCCTCCAAGCCCTGCACGTAGGCGGTGCCGATCGCTCCGACGAGATAGGGATCTTCGCCGATGCACTCCTCGGTCCTGCCCCACCGGTAGTCGCGGACCACGTCGAGCACCGGAGCCAGCCCTTGGTGGACGCCGACCTGCCGCATCCCCGCCCCGATGGCAGCGGCCATCCGGCGCACGAGCCCGGGATCGAAGGAGGCTCCCCAGGCCAGCGGCCCGGGGAAGACCGTCGCCCCGAACGTCATGAACCCGGTCAGGCACTCCTCGTGAGCGACCGCCGGTATCCCGAACCGGCCGGATCCGGTCACCTGCCGCTGGAGCGAGGCGAGCCGCTCCATCCCGGCCTCCGAGGTGATGGACGCGGTGCCGTACACCCGGGTGAGCTGGCCGAGGCCGTGGGCGGCGATGTCGTCGAGGCCGGGCGCGGATTCGCCGGAATCATCCTCCATCGGAGCGACGGGTGCGCCCGGATCCGAGGGCAGCGCCCAGAAGCCGGCGAGCTGACCCGCCTTCTCCTCCAGCGTCATCCGTTGCAGCAGATCGGCGACTCGTATGGACACGGGCAGGAGGGGGTCACGCCAGGGCTCGGTCAAGGAGTTCTCCTAGGAACGGGGCGGGGCGGTGGAGAGCCGGACCTTGAGCTCGGTCGAGAGCTCCATCCGGGGGCTGACCAGGGGCTGGCCGTCCAGAAGCTGGAAGAGTGTTCGGGCGGCGAGCCGGCCCATCTCCTCCAGCGGCTGACGCACCGTCGTCAGTGGCGGGGACAGCCATTCGCACATCGGCAGGTCGTCGAAGCCGACCACGCTGAGGTCCTGCGGGATGCTCAGTCCGCCCTGCCGGGCGGCTTCGTAGACGCCCATCGCCTGCTGGTCGCTGCCGGCGAAGACGGCGGTCGGCGGCTCGGGGAGGGCGAGCAGTTCCCGGGCGCGCTGGAACCCGCCCTCGTGCTGGAAGTCGCCGAACCGGATCAGGTCGCGGTCGACCTCGATCCCGGCCCGCTCCAGCGCGGCGCGGTACCCGTCGATGCGGGCCTGGCTGCAGAGCATCTCCTTGCGCCCGCCGATCGCGGCGATCCGGCGGTGCCCCAGCTCCAGCAGGTGCTCGGTGGCGGCGAGGCCGCCCGCCCAGTTGGTCGCGCCGATGCTCGGGACACCGTTGCCCGGCAGGTCGATCGGGTCGATGACGACGAGTGCCACCCCGGCCTGTTCGACCTGGGCGCGCTGGGCCTGGGTGACCGAGGCGGTGACGAGGATGACGCCGTCGCTGTGGTGCAGGACCGGCAGTGCGGCCCAGCTCGAAGGCGTGGCCTCGCCCGGCGGGACGAGCGATACGACGGTGCCGACGCTCCGCTGGGCGCACTCGGCTTCGACGCCGCGCAGTATCTCCACTGCCCACGCGCTGTCCAGACCGCCGATGATCAGGTCGACCAAGCCGGACCTGCGGGCCCTGGCCTGCGCGCCGGGGTGGAGGTAGTTGTGGGAGCGCAGCAGGCTCTCGATCCGTTCGCGTGTCGCGGGTGCGACGTCGGAGCGGCCGTTGACCACCTTGGACACGGTGGCCTGGGAGACCCCCGCCTCAGCGGCGATGACGGCCAGGGTCGGGCGCTGCTCGCTCAATTCTCTCCTCCGCACTGACGCTTTGTGTGAGCGATATGTATCGCAAACTTTCGAAGAGTTTCCGGTCGGCCCACCTGGTTGTCAAGCCATAAGTCGGCTGCGGCAAAGGGAAATTCGGTAAGAAGGCTTGACCGGTGGGCTTCGCGTTCCTAGTTTGTGGCAGCACCAATTCGAGAATATTACGAAACATTTTCGAAGCGAACTGGCAGTCACCACCCCGGAGGTCCCATGGCCAGCACACCCCCGAGTCGACGAAGCTTCCTCGCGCTCTCGGGCCTGACCGCTCTGTCCGTCTCGCTCACCGCGGCCTGCGGCGGCGGGGGCTCCGGCTCGGGGTCGGCGGCCGACGGCAAGGTGACCTTCGCGTGGTGGAACATCGCCACGACGGAACCGGGCAAGTCCCTGTTCCCGCAGATCTCCACGGCGTTCACGACCGCCCACCCGAACATCACCATCAAGACGACCTCGTTGGAGAACGAGGCCTTCAAGTCCAAGCTGACGGCCAACACTTCATCGGGCAAGCTCCCTGACGTCTTCCAGACCTGGGGCGGCGGCGTCCTGCGGCAGCAGATAGACGCGGGGCTGGTCGAGGACCTCACCGAGGCGCTCGGCTGGTCCTCCGAGCTCACCCCGGTCTCGCTGCAGGCCTACCAGTTCGAGGGCCGGACCTACGGGGTGCCCTACGACGTCGGCATGGTCGGCTTCTGGTACAACAAGAAGCTCTTCGCCCGGGCCGGGATCACCGCTCCGCCGGCCACCTGGGCCGAGTTCCTCGAAGACGTCAAGAAGCTCAAGGCGGCGGGCGTCACTCCGATCGCCCTCGCGGGCAAGGAGAAGTGGCCGGGCCACTACTACTGGGCCTACCTCGCGATGCGCGTCGCGGGCCTCCCCGCGCTGCAGCAGGCCGCGACCACCAAGGACTTCACCGGCGCCGGCTTCGTCCAGGCGGGCACCCACCTCAAGGAGCTGGTCGACCTCCAGCCGTTCCAGACGGGCTTCCTCGGCGCCGGCTACTCCACCCCCGGCGGTCAGGCCGCGACCGTGGGCAACGGCAAGGCCGCCATGGAGCTGATGGGGCAGTGGGCACCGTCGGTACAGAAGGACGCCGGCGGGGACCTCGGAGCGGACCTGGGCTTCTTCCCCTTTCCGACGGTCGACGGCGGTGTCGGCCAGGTCACCGAGGTGTTCGGTGGTGGCAGCGGCTTCGCGCTGCGCAAGGGCGCCCCGAAGGAGGCGCTGGACTTCCTGAAGTTCTTCGTGCTGGAGAACGAGTCCAAGCTGCTGGCCTCCAACGGCTACCTGCCGGTGGTCAAGGGCGCGGAGAGCCAGCTCACCGAGCCCAACAGAAGGGTGGTGGCCGACAGCCTGATCAAGGCGACGGGCTTCCAGCTCTTCCTCGACCAGGCCTACCCGCCTGCGGTGGGCCAGGAGGTCAACGACAGCGTTGCCGACCTCATCGCGGGCAAGAAGACGCCCGAGCAGGTCACCAAGTCGATCACCGAGGCTGCGAAGGGTGCCTAGCTCCGTGTCCACCCTGACCCAGGAGCGGACGAAGGAAGCCGTGCCGGCGCACCCGCACGCCCGGCCGGCACGCTCGCTCCTGCGCGGGTTGGGGAGCTGGGCGTCGGTCACCTGGTTCCTCGTCCCGGCCCTGGTCCTCTTCGTCGTCTTCGTCCTGGCACCGATCGTCGTCGCCGTCTACACCGGCTTCTTCAAGTGGGGCGGGGTCGGCCCCCTCGACGACTTCATCGGCTTCGAGAACTACGCCAGGCTCTTCCGCGACCAGGTCTTCCTCGGCGATCTGAGGCGCGGGCTGTACCTGATCGCCCTGTCGATCACGGTGCAGTTGCCGTTCGCGCTGTTCACCGCCGTCCTGCTCAACCAGAGGCTGCGCGGCCGGGCCGTCTACCGGATGCTGTTCTTCGCACCGTACATCCTGTCCGAGGTGGTCACGGCGGTCCTCTTCACCATGATCTTCCTTCCCGGTGCGGGCATGGCCGACCATCTCGCGGGCGCCCTCGGCCTGGAGGGGCTGCAGGGGAAGTGGCTCGCGGATCCCTCTACGGTCATGCCGACCCTGTTCGTGGTCATGACCTGGAAGTATTTCGGCTTCCACATGATGCTCTTCCTCGCCGGACTGCAGAGCGTCCCGAGCGAGGTCCTGGAGGCCGCCGCCATCGACGGCGCGGGCGCATGGCAGCGCTTCCGGCACGTGACGCTGCCGCTGCTCGGCCCGACGATCCGGATCAGCGCCTTCCTTTCGATCATCGGGGCCATCCAGCTCTTCGACCTGGTCTGGGTCATGACGGCGGGCGGCCCCAACCACTCCTCCGAGACGATGGCCATCTCGATGTTCCAGTTCGGGTTCAAGCGCTACCAGGTCGGCTATGCCAGTGCGATCAGCGTGGTGCTGTTCATGATCAGCCTGGTCTTCTCCCTCTTCTACCAGCGCTACGTGCTCCGCCGTGACCTGAGCGGGGCCGTCACCTCGGGAGGTGGCCGATGAACGCACGCAAGACGGTACGAGGCCTGTCGCTGCACGCCGTGGTCTGGCTGATCGGCGCCTTCGTCGTCGTGCCACTGGTCTACGCGGTGCTCTCCGGCTTCAAGAGCACCGGCGAGCTGACGACCAACCCGTTCGGGCTGCCCGAACAGTGGAAGGCCGGCAACTACACCGGCATTCTCGGCGACGGAATGTTCTGGCGGCAGATCGCCAACAGTGCGGGCATCGCGATCGGCACGACCTGCTGCACGGTGGCGGCCTCCGCGATGGCGGCGTTCGTGCTGGCCCGCTACGCCTTCCGGGGCAGGGAACTGTTCTACACGCTCTTCACGATCGGGCTCATGTTCCCGTTCGCCGTGGCCGTCCTGCCGCTGTTCCTGCTGCTGCGCAACTTCGACCTGCTCGACAACCCGCTCGGAGTGATCCTCCCGCAGGCGGCCTTCGGGCTCCCCATGACCATCATCATCCTGCGCGGCTTCTTCCGGACCATCCCGGCGGAGGTCGAGGAGGCGGCCATCATGGACGGCTGCGGCAAGTTCCGCTTCTTCTGGAAGATCCTGCTGCCGATGGCGCGTCCGGCACTCGGTACGGTTTCGGTGCTGGCGATCGTCGCGAGCTGGAACAACTTCTTCCTGCCGCTGCTGGTGTTCAACGACCCGAAATGGCAGACCATCCCGGTCGGAGTGCAGCAGTTCCAGGGCCAGTACTCGACCGACTACGCGCTCGTCCTCGCCTACATCGTGCTCGCCATGGTCCCCGCCCTCGCGTTCTACGCCGTCGCCGAGCGGCAGTTGATCGGCGGCCTCACGGCGGGCGCCACCAAGGGCTGACCTGCCCCGCGCGACCTCCACCCCCGAGGAGACCTTGTGAAACGTCTGATCGCACTGGCCGTGCCAATTTTGTTAGCGCTAACATCGCAGGCCGCGGCCGGAGACCTCTCTCATCTGGACCACGGCGAAGTGTCACGCCTGGAGTGCCCGGAGCACCCACGCTTCGGCATGTGCGGCCGCCTTCACACCTATCCCGTCCCAGACCCCCTGACGCGGCCGCTCGGCGGTTCGCCGGGGTCACCTCACCCCCGCCCCCCAAAGGAGCTCTTCTGATGTGGTTTCGCCATCCGCCACGGGTCCTGAGACTCGTACTCGCGGTCCTTTCGTCCTTGCTGCTCGGGGCTGCTCTCCTCGGTACCCAGCCCGCCGTCGCCGCCGCCGCGGCGACCGTCGACCCCAACGCCTCGTACGCGCTGGTCAACCGCAGCAGCGGAAAGGCCCTGGACGTCTACAACCTGGCGACCAACGACGGCGCGCGCATCACCCAGTGGAACAGGAACGACCAGAACCAGCAGCTGTGGCAGTTCGTCGACTCCGGAGACGGTTACTACCGCATCAAGTCCCGCCACTCCGGCAAGGTGCTGGACGTCTCCGGCCGGTCCACCGCCAACGGCGCCTCGATCGTCCAGTGGAGCGACGTGAACGGTACCAACCAGCAGTGGCGGCCGGCCGACAGCTCGGACGGCTACGTGAGGTTCATCGCGCGCCACAGCAACAAGGCCCTCGAAGTCCAGGGCGCCTCCACCGCCGACAACGCGAACATCGTCCAGTACGACGACTGGGGCGGCACCAACCAGCAGTGGCAGCTCATCAAGGTCGGTGCCGGCACCCCCGGCCCGTGCGGTCTTCCGTCGACATACCGCTGGACCTCAACGGGCGCGCTGGCGCAGCCCAAGGCCGGGTGGGCGTCACTCAAGGACTTCACCGTCGCCCCCTACAACGGCAAGCAGCTCGTCTATGCGACGACGCACGGCGCGGGACCGGGAACGGGCTGGGGTTCGATGAACTTCGGCCTGTTCACCAACTGGCCGGAGATGGCCTCGGCCAGCCAGAACACGATGTCGAACTCCGTTGTCGCGCCCACGCTCTTCTACTTCGCGCCGAAGAACATCTGGGTGCTCGCCTACCAGTGGGGAGGTGGGAGCGCCTTCTCCTACCGGACGTCCAGCGACCCCTCCAACCCCAACGGCTGGTCGTCACAGCAGGTGCTCTTCTCCGGAAGCATCACCGGCTCCGGAACAGGACCCATCGACCAGGCGCTCATCGGTGACGGCACGAACATGTACCTGTTCTTCGCCGGTGACAACGGCAAGATCTACCGGGCCAGCATGCCGATCGGGAACTTCCCGGGGAGTTTCGGATCGGCTTACACGACGGTCATGAGCGATACGACGAACAACCTGTTCGAAGCCCCGCAGGTCTACAAGCTTCAGGGCCAGGACCGCTACCTCATGATCGTCGAGGCGATCGGCTCGCAGGGGCGCTACTTCCGCTCGTTCACGGCCACCAGCCTGGACGGCTCATGGACGCCCCAGGCCGCGACCGAGAGCAACCCCTTCGCCGGCAAGGCCAACAGCGGCGCCACCTGGACCAACGACATCAGCCATGGCGAACTGATCCGCACCAGCGCCGATCAGACTTTCACCGTCGATCCCTGCAACCTGCAGTTCCTCTACCAGGGACGCGACCCCAACTCCGGTGGTGACTACGGCCAATGGCCCTACCGGCCGGCTCTGCTGACAGGGCAGCGCTGACCACGTGACACCGCTCCGGCTCCGATGAGGAGCCGAGCCTGAGCACCGGGTTCACGGGGTGGCCGGCCCACCCCGTGAACCCGTTCTTCGATTCACCGAGGAGCGATCTTCATGCGCAGGAAACGCAACCGCACGCTGCTGACCATGGCGGCCCTGGCCCTGGCCTCCACGCTCACCGCCGCCCCCCAGGCTCAAGCGCTCGACAACGGCGTGGGCCGCACCCCGCCGATGGGGTGGAACACCTGGAACACCTTCGGCTGCAACATCAACGAGACGCTCATTCGCCAGACTGCCGACTCGATGGTCACCTCAGGCATGCGTGACCTCGGATATCAGTACGTGGTCGTGGACGACTGCTGGTTCGACCCCACTCGCGACTCCGCCGGCAACTTGCAGGCCAATCCGTCGAGATTCCCCAGCGGCATGAAGGCGCTCGGCGACTACCTGCACACCCGGGGCCTGAAGTTCGGCCTCTACCAAGCACCCCTGGACCGGACCTGCGCCCAGTACTTCGGGTCCTATCCGGGCGCCACCGGCAGTCTCGACCACGAGGTCCAGGACGCCCGGCAGTTCGCCGCCTGGGGCGTCGACTATCTCAAGTACGACTGGTGTTCCCCCACCGGCACCATCGATGAACAGGTCCGCACCTTCGCGAAGATGCGTGACGCCCTGGCGGCCACCGGCCGGCCGATCCTCTACAGCATCAACTCCAACAGCATCCACGAGAAGACCGGCCCGCAGCGCAACTGGGGCGATGTGGCCAACATCTGGCGGACGACCGAGGACATCACCAACGTCTGGAACTCGGGTCAGACCAACGGCTATCCGATGGGCGTCCAGAACATCGTCAACGTCAACGCGCCGCTGTCGGGCTACGCCAAGCCGGGGCAGTTCAACGACCCCGACATGATGGTGGTCGGCCGGGGCGGCATGACCGACACCGAGATGCGCAGCCACTTCGCCCTCTGGGCGATGATGGCCGCTCCACTGATCGCGGGCAACGACATGCGGAACATGGACGCCGCGACCGCCACGATCATGAAGAACCAGAACCTGATCGCCCTCAACCAGGACCCGCTCGGCCTCCAGGCCACTCAGGTCAGCAACGACGGCACCCGCCGCATCCTGGCCAAACGGCTGAGCAACGGCGACGTCGCGGTGGCGCTGTTCAACCAAGGCGGCAGCGCGACGACGATCAGCACCACCGCCTCGGCGATCGGCATGTCCGGAAACTCCTTCGGCCTGCGGGAGAGCTGGACGAACGCCGTCACCTCGACCACCGGAGCCATCTCGGCGAGCGTACCGGCCCACGGCACCGTGGTGTTCCGGGTCAGCGGCGCAACGCCCACCCCCGCGTCCACGATCCAGGGCGTGGGGTCGGGTAGATGCCTTGATGTCGCCGGATCCTCCCCAACGAACGGAATCAGGGTCGACATCTGGGACTGCCACGGTCAGAGCAACCAGCAGTGGACCTCCACGGCAGCCGGTGAACTGCTGGTCTACGGAAACAAATGCCTCGACGTGAACAACAAAGGCACCGCCGACGGCACCAGCGTGCTCATTTGGGACTGCAACGGCCAGACCAACCAGAAGTGGCGTTTCAACACCGACGGAAGCATCACAGCCCTCGGTGCGAACAAGTGCCTGGACGTACCCAGCAACTCCACGGCCAACGGCGCCCACGTCCAGATCTGGACATGCAACAATGCCGCCAACCAACGGTGGACACGTCCGACCGTGGCGAGCTCCTCATGACACCCGAGCGGCATGGTCTCGAGCAGGACGCCTACGCGACCGCGGGATGACTTCGATCGAGAGCACCGCGTATCCGCGGTTCAAGCGGCTGATCACCGCGCGCGAGCTGCACGTGTTCTTCACTCCCAGCGAGGAGGAGCGGGTCTGGGGTGAGGAGGTCACGGACTCCGACGAGCATCAGCTCGCGCTGTTGGTGGCGCTGAAGTCCTATCAGCGGATGGGCTGCTTTCCGAAGGCATTCGACGTGCCGGACAGGGTAGTGGAATTCGTGCGCCGGGCAGTGGAACTGCCGGAGAGCACGTTGCCGGCGTACCCGTCGGGCCGTATGGCTGAGCGGTTGCGGTCAGCTGGCGCCTGGTGTGCTCGCCGCCTTCGAGCGTGACGGAAGCCCCGGCATCGCGGTACACGCCTACCTGACGGACCCGACCGCCGTGCAGACGATGGCGGACCTCGTGCGCGCCGAGATCGGCCCCGTCGGCATCCTCGTGAACAATCCCGGCTCCTACCCTCGGGTCCCCTGGCAGGACACCGACGAAGCCGCCTGGAACTACTCCCTCGACGTGAACCTCACCGCCCACTACCGCACCTGCCACACCCTGACCCCCGGCATGATCGAACGCCGCTGGGGCCGGATCGTGAACATCGGCAGCGTCAACGCCCGCGCCGGCCGGAGAACCTCGTTGCGTACAGCACCGCGAAGGCCGGGCTACTGGGACTTGCCCGCTCCCTCGCCCGCGAACGCCGTCCCCGCTCAGCACCTCGCGCGCCCGGAGGACCAGATCAGGCGCCAGTGAGTCCCTCGCCGTGGTCGGCCCGAGGATGTCGCGGCCCTGGTTGAGTTCCTCGTGGGCCCCTCCGTGTCGTTCATCACTGGGCAATCCGTCCACGTCGACGGCGGCCGGCTGGTGCACTGAGACCGTCAACAGGCAAGGAGACAGACCGAAATGATCGAACGAGTCCGCGCCGTCCTCGTCACCGCTGACGACACGATGCTGGTCATCCGCCGAACCAAGCCCGGCCTCCCCGTGTACTGGGTACTGCCCGGCGGCGGCGTCGAGGCCGGCGACGAGTCCCGGGAGGCCGCTCTCCACAGGGAGATCCACGAGGAGATCGCGGGGAAGGCCGAGATCGTCCGACTCCTCCACGCGATGGAGTCCGACGACGAGCGTCAGCTCTTCTACCTCGCCCGCATCGCCACCTGGTCCTTCGAGGACCGCTCCGGGCCCGAGTTCAGTGCCGAGGGCCGCGGCGAGTACGCGCTGGAGGAAATCCCGCTGACCGTCGAGGCGCTCGACGGAATCGACCTCAAGCCCGAGGAGATCGCTCACGTCCTCCGGGGTGCCATCGGCGCCGGCACCGTTCGGGCAGTGGCTGCGAAGTAGCCGCCCGGCTTTGTGAACTTGCCGTCGGGACCAACGCCGAAGTGCATCGGTCCCGACGGCGGGCGTTGGCCAAGGGATCTCGACATGCAGAAGCCCTTTGCGTTCCTGACCTGCACGAAGACGGATATCTCGTGTTACGTTCTCGAACTGGATCGGACGCTCCAACGAGGAGATCGTCCAGTTCTGCAAGGACTGGATGGAAGGCACCCGCTACGGCGAGGTCAAGGGCTACGACGGTCCTGCAGGAGAGCCGGATCAGCTTGTCGGGATCCTGTTCGGTGAACCAGCCCAGGTGCTCGGCGTGAGCACGAGGCGAGCGGGGCGAGGAGGCGCGGCAGCGGGAGGCGGGGGTGACGTGGCGGGTGTGGTGCGTGCCAGGGGGACGGTCATGGTGGAGACCTGTCCCCGGGCCGCCCGCAGTTCGACGGTCCGGTGTATCGATCGCCGGAAATGACACCTGAGTTGCATCCGATGCGCGAAATACTCCCGGTACCTCCCTCCTACTCCGGTGCGGAGAACCAAAGGGGTCCTGACCAGGTACCTCCGGTGAGGCGGAGCGTTTATGCCCCTGCCGTCTGCGCGACCGACGTGGTCAGCGCGCAGTTGACGTCGACCACGCCTTCCACGGCGCGCGCGAGACGTGCTGCCACCGGAATGAGCGATGCGTCGAGGATTCCGCCGGAGAGGGTGACCACGCCGTGGTGGACGTCGACCCGCACCCTGTGCTGTGCGAGCGGGAACAGTCGGCCGACCACCTCGCGCCGTATCTCGTCCACGAGTTCACTGTCCGGGCGCAGGAACACCTTGAGCAGGTCGGTGCGGCTGACGATGCCCTGGAGGGTGCCGGCTGGGTCGACGACCAGCAGCCGTTTGATGTGCCGTTCCGCCATGAGCCTGGCCGCCTGGGACAAGGTGGCATCGGGCCGAACGGTGACGGCGGGAGCCGTCATCAGGTCCTTGGCCAGGGTTGAGCCGGCCTTCAGCGTGTCACCGAGCCGCCGCATCTGCTCGATGAGACCGGGGTCGTGATCGCGGAACTCCTCCTTCGGGAGCAGGTCGGCTTCCGAGACCACACCAATGACCCTGCCCGCGCCCGTGCCCGTGCCCGTGCCCGCGCCTTCGCCTTCGCTTTCGATGACCGGTACTGCCGTCACTCGCCACTGCTTCATGACGGCGACGATCTCCTTGAACTCGGCGAGGGGCGTGACGCTGACGACGGTTCTCGTCATCACGTCGCGGACGAAACGTGGACTGGAGGTCATGGCGTGGTGGTCCTCAATCAGAAGCGAAGGGTTCCCCGGGCTGTCCCCGAGATCGGCGGCCGTCCCAGGTGAAGGAGACCCCGCCATCCACCATCACACGTCCTCGCCACGGGCCGGAGGGGCCTGTCGGGCCCCGGTGCGGGACCGTCCGGCCCTGTCCGGGAACCGGGCGGCGGGGACAGCCTGAGGTGACCTTTGCCGGAGCACGGGAGACATGGAGAGGTGGCGTCATGAAGGCACTCGTCTTCCAGGGACCGGGAGGCACCGCGTGGCAGGAGGTGCCGGATCCGGCGATCAAGGATCCCGCCGACGTGATCGTGCGCGTCGACGCCGTGACGATCTGCGGTACGGACCTGCACATCGTCAAGGGTGATCTGCCGGAGGTGACTCCAGGCCGTGTGCTCGGTCACGAGGCCGTGGGCACGGTGGTGGAGTGCGGAGGTGACGTCCGCTCGGTGCGCCCCGGCGACCGGGTCCTGGTCTCTTGCATCTCCTCGTGCGGCCGGTGCCGGTTCTGCCGCGAGAGCCGCTACGGCCAGTGCCGCGGGGGAGGCGGTTGGGTGCTCGGGCACACCATCGACGGCACCCAGGCCGAATACGTCCGTGTGCCGTTCGCCGACCTTTCCGTGCACCTGCTGCCGAGCACGGTCGACAGCGCCGACGCCGTCCTGCTCGCGGACATCTTCCCCACCTCCTACGAGGTGGGGGTGCTGAACGGCAACGTCCGGCCCGGGGACACCGTCGTCGTGGTCGGCGCCGGCCCCGTAGGACTCGCGGCCATCGCCACGGCCCGGTTGTACTCGCCGGCCCGAGTCATCGCCGTCGATCTCGCGCCGTCCCGGCTGGCGAAGGCGCGGGAGCTGGGCGCGGACGCGGTCGTGAACGCCGCCGAGGAACCGGAAATGCTCGTGGGCGACCTGACCGATGGTCTCGGCGCGGACGTCGTCATGGAGGCCGTCGGCGTGCCCGAGACCTTCGAGATGTGCACCCGCATGGTCCGCCCCGGCGGCCGTGTCGCGAACATCGGCGTCCACGGAAAGCCCGCGACCCTGCACCTCGAAGACCTGTGGATCAAGGACGTCACCATCACCACCGGGCTCGTGGACACCAGCTCCACACCGATGCTGCTGCGCATGCTGGCAGCGGGCCGCCTGCCGACCTCCTCGCTCATCAGCCATCGTTTCGAGCTGGGGCAGATGGAAGAGGCGTACGAGGTGTTCTCCCGCGCCGGTGAGACGGGCGCGCTGAAGGTCGTGCTGGGCGGGCCGCGCCACGACGACCTGGCCGTATCGAACCCGTCGCGCGTCCAGAAGGCATGACGGCCCTGGTGCGCCACGTCGCCGGTGCTGACGTGGGGGCCGGTCGGCCCCCACCTCGGTCCCCGTCGGCCCTGCCAAGCGAGTGTCCCACCGGGTGATTCTGGAGTGCGGACCTGCTCCGGGTCTCGCTCACGAAGAGGTGATCCACCATGCCTCGGATCCAGATCTCGGCACCCCGGCCACGGCCGCACCGCCCCCCGCCCGTCGATCTGCGTACGCCGTCGGGGCGTGTCCTGCCGTACTGAGAAGGACAGGAAGGAAGCGGGCCCATGAGCGCACAGCGGGTACTGGTCGCCTACGGCAGCAAGCACTGGTGCGCCAGGGCCGGGCCGGGGACTTCCGCGATCCTGAGCGGATCCGCGCCTGGGCCCGTCGGATCGGCGCCGCACTCGCGGCGACTCACTGAACGCGCCCCACAGCACAGCAGTCGGCGCCGCCGTACGGAGAACGTCCTCCGCACGGCGGCGCCGCCGACTTTCGGTTACGTGGTCTTGACCGCTCGCGCTCCGTTCGGCGGGGACGGACTGGGGAGCGGCGTGGTGATCTCCGCCGTGCGCGGTGTCCGGAGGGTCGCGGCCGCGGATTCGCGGGCGAGGAAGGCGCCGAGTTCGCCGATGGTGCTCATGAGCGGTGCGGGGAAGACCACGGTGGTGTTCTTGTCGACGCCGATCTCCACGAGGCTCTGCAGGTTGCGCAGTTGCAGGGCGAGGGGGTGGGCCATCATGGTGTCGGAGGCGTCGCCGAGTGCGGCGGCGGCCAGCGACTCGCCCTCCGCGTTGATGATCTTGGCCCTCTTCTCCCGTTCGGCCTCGGCCTGGCGGGCCATCGCGCGCTTCATGCTGTCGGGCAGCTGGATGTCCTTGAGTTCGACGAGGGTGACCTCAACGCCCCATTCTGCGGTGGTGACGTCGAGGATCTCGCGGATGTCGAGGTTGATGCGGTCGGTCTCCGAGAGGGTCTCGTCGAGGGTGTGCTGGCCGACGACCTTGCGCAGGGTGGTCTGCGCGATCTGGTTGATGGCCGTGCCCACGTTCTCGATCGCGATGACCGACTTCACGGCGTCGACGACGCGGAAGTAGGCGACAGCGGAGACGTCGACGCTCACGTTGTCCCGGGTGATGATGCCCTGGGACTGGATGGGCATGGTGACGATCCGCAAGGACACCCGGTGCAGGACGTCCGCGAACGGCACGATGACCCGCAGGCCCGGTGCTCGGGTGCCGACGAGCCGGCCGAACCGGAACAGCACGCCCTGCTCGTACTGTTTGACGATCTTCAGAGCCATCGTCAGCCCTATCAGGGCGACCACGGCCAGGGCGATCAGGGTGAAGATCAGGACTTCCATGAAGGCGCTCCTCACGAAGTGCGGTGGCGGAGCAAGGGGATGGCCCGGGTCCGTCTGCAGGGCGTCGCACGGGTGTGACCGGGTGCGGTGAGCCTGCCTCGCTTCCATGCTCGCGCGGTGCGGATGGGGCGGGCAGGGGCCGAACGGTCCACATCCCGCATCAGCGGCGAACCTCTTCGGCGCCCCGGTCCGGCGGTGCGGTGCGGGTGCGGGTGTCGTTGGAGTGGGCCGTGAGCCGGTCGATGACCGCCACCACACCGTCCAACTGTCCGGCGAGCCGGAGCGCGACGGGAATCTGGCTGCTCTTGGACAGGCGGCCGTCCAAGGTGACGACCCCGTCCACGACACCCACGCTCACGGCATCGGCACCGATCCCCATCGTGTCCGCCAGCACGTCCTCGACCAGCACGCGGTGTATCTCGTGGTCTGGGCGCAGAAACACGCGGAGCAGGTCCCGTCGCGTCACGATGCCGACCAGACGGTCCTCCTCGTCGACGACCGGCAGTCGCGTCACCCCGCGTCGGGTAATGAGGCGGGCGGCCTCGGTGACGGTCTGGTCGGCGTGGACCGTGACGGCCGGCGCGGTCATCAGGTCTTCAGCGGTGAGGTGGTCTTGGACGAGCAGATCGGTCCGCGAAATGACCCCGAGGACGCGCTCGTCCGCGTCCAGGACCGGCATGCCGCTGATGTCGTGTTCGACGAGCAGCGCGGCCACGTCCGCGGACGGAGTCCTCCCGAGGACCGAGACGACCTCGTCGGTCATCAGGAAGCCGACCTTGGCGTGCTTCATACTGTGGCCCTCCTGTCGGCTCCGGCCGGTGAGCGCATCGTGCGGAGCGGCCTCATCAGCCACCATCCGCCGGGTCCGCCCGCCGTGCGAGGGCCGAACGGGTCCTGTGCCGGGACTGACCGGTCCCGAGCGATGAGGGGTCGATGAGGCGGTGTGCGGCGGGCAAGGGACCTTCGGTCCCTTGCCTGGCCCCTGCGGCCCATTCTTCGCGCGGGTCGGAGTGACAGTGTGAAGACACCCCCGTCGCTGTTCGGCAGAGGAGGAAGCCATGGAAGGCTCCACCCAGTACCGTCCGGACCTCGGTTCGGTCGTCGTCGGTGTCGACGGATCGGACACCGCGCTGGCAGCGGCGCTCTGGGCCGCCGCCGAGGCAGCCCGCCGCGACAGCACCCTTCACATCTTCTACGCGGCCGACACCGCCGACGGGGTCTTCTACCTGTCGGCGGAGATCATCGAACGCGTCCACAGGGAGGGCCGTGACCTGTTGGAGCTCACGGCCGCTACGGTCTCCGGGCGGTTCCCGACCCTCCACGTCACCACGGAGTACAGCCGCCGGGACCCCGTCTCCGGTCTGCACCGAGTGGGGGCGAAGTACGGCATGACCGTGGTCGGCCACCGCGGGCTGGGCGGCTTCGAGTCGCTGATGCTGGGTTCGGTCGGTCTGAGGATCGCGGCAGCCGCCACGACCCCCGTCATCGTGGTGCGCGGCGGCGAGGACCTTGCCGAGAGCGGCGTGGTGCTGGCCGCGGTTCGCGACGAGTACGACTTCGAATGCGCGCGCCGCGCCGCCCGCGAAGCAGAGCTGCGCAAGGCAACGCTGCACCTGCTGACCGTGTGGCGCGTACCCCGGCACGCCGGAACCGACGTCACCATGCTCGCCGACGTCAACGAGTTCGCCGGCCGCCATGTCCGCGGTCTGAAGTCCGTCGCCGACCGCGTGGGCGAGGAGTTTCCCGCGTTGACGGTGAACACCGACGCGGAGAAGAGCGTGTCGGTGGCTTCGGTCCTGGTCGAGGCGTCGCGCCGTGCGGACCTGCTCGTCCTGGGAGGACGGCGATCGCCCGGGTACTTCGGGCCCACCCTGGGACGTACGACGCACAGTCTCCTGCACCACGCGCACTGCCCCGTGGAGCTCATTCCACGGCACGACGAGGAGCGGGGGAGCGACGGGGCATGACGGACATCGCTCTGAGGGAATCGCCCGGGTCCCCAGCGCCGCATGCTGATCGAGACGGCCGCAGGCCGGGCGCAGGAGGACTAGGCTGAAGACCGGGCGGGTAAGCGGAGCCCTTCGACGCCGCCGGAGGTGTCCATGGCCGGGGACGATCGGGATGGGTCGGCGAGCCGGATGCCGCAGCCGAGGCTGGACGCGCTCCAGGCACAGATCACCGACGCGCGGGAGACCCGTGACCGGCTGACGGGCCTGCTCGAGGCGGTCATGTCGCTGGGGCAGGGGCTGGACCTGGCCCAGGTGCTGCGCGGCATCGTGGAGGCCGCGGTGGTCCTCGTGGACGCGGAGTACGGTGCGCTGGGCGTGGTGGGGGACGACGAGAAACTCGCCGAGTTCCTCCCGGTGGGCATCAGTGACCAGCTCCGGGCGCGGATCGGGGTTTTGCCCACCGGACACGGACTGCTGGGCGAGCTGATCAGGCACCCGCGGCCACTGCGCCTGGGAGACCTCTCGGAGCACGCGGCTTCCGCCGGGTTTCCGGAGCACCACCCGCCGATGCGTTCCTTCCTCGGCGTGCCGATCCGGGTCCGGGACGAGGTGTTCGGCAACCTCTACCTGACGGAGAAGCGGGGCGGGAAGGGCTTCGACGCGGAGGACGAGGGGGTCTTGGCCACCCTCGCGGTCGCCGCCGGCGTCGCCGTGGACAACGCCCGTCTGTACGAGGAGGTCCGGCTCCGGGAGCGCTGGCTGGCGGCCAGCTCCGATTTCACGAGCGCGCTGCTGTCCGGCTCCTCCGAGATCGAGGTGCTGGAAGGCATGCTGGAGCGGGCCCGGGACATCATCTCGGCCGAGATGTGCGTCTTCTACCAGGTGGGGCCCGGCGGCGAGCTGCGCGGCTCGCTGGCCCTGGGGGAGGGCGCCGAAGCGCACCGCGGGATCGTGCTGCCCGGCAGCGAGGGGATCCTGGCCGCCGTCATCCTGGCACGGGACGGACTGATCACCTTGGCCGATATGGCCACCGATGCCCGGGCCGCGGCGCTGCCGGACACGTGGACGGGCTTCGGGCCGGGCGTGGCGGTCACGGTGGGCACGAGGGCGAAGCTGCGGGGCGTGCTGATGCTGGCACGGCGTACGGGGCGGTCGGCGTTCGCCGCGGCCGAGGTCGCGCCCCTGCCCGGCTTCGCGGGGCAGGCAGCCCTCGCGCTGGAGCTGGCCGACCGGCGCCGGGACACCGAGCAGGTGAGCCTACTGGCGGACCGCGACCGGATCGCCCGGGACCTGCACGATCTCGCTATCCAGCGGCTCTTCGCCACGGGGATGACCTTGCAGAGCGCCCAGCGCTTCGTGGAGCACCCGGAGGCTTCCGAGCGGCTGAGCCGGTCGATCGACGACCTGGACGAGACGATCAAGATCATCCGGTCGACGATCTTCGGACTCCGCGACCACGAAGGGGCGGGCAGCACCCCGAGACTCCGGGTCCGCGCGGTGCGAGCCGTGGGTGAGGCGGCGGCGCTGCTCGGTTTCGCGCCCGCCCTGCGGATGGAGGGGCTGATCGACACCGATGTTCCGGTGCCGGTCGCCGACGACGTGGTAGCCGTGCTCGGAGAGGCCCTGACCAACGTGGCCCGCCATGCGGGAGCGGAGCGGGCGGAGGTCGGGATCGTCCTGGCGGACGGAGTGCTGGCCGTGACGGTGAGTGACGACGGCGTGGGCGTCACGGACGGTGGCCGTCGGAGCGGTCTGCGCAACCTCGCGGAGCGTGCCGAGGCCCGTGGGGGAGGGCTGTCCGTCTCGCCGGGCCCGGATGGTGGTGGAACCCGTCTGGACTGGCGGATCCCGATCGCACCCACCCGGTGAGTTCGGCCCTCAGCGGCCGGTCTCGTCGTGCTCGCGCACCTCGGCGGCGATGACGGCGGCCTGCACGCGGCGTTCGACGCCCAGCTTGGCGAGCAGCCGCGAGATGTGGTTCTTGACCGTCTTCTCGGACAGGAAGAGCCGTTTTCCGATCTGACGGTTGGTGAGGCCTTCGCCGATCAGTTCGAGTACGGCTCGCTCGCGCTCGGAGAGCACCGTCAGTCGCTTGTCCCCGGGCGGTTTTCCGGCGGTCGGGTCCCGGAGTGAACTCATCAGACGGGCCGTCGTCGCGGGGTCGAGCATCGACTGGCCCGTCGCCACCGTCCGAATGGCGGCGACCAGGTCCGAACCCCTGATCTGCTTCAGTACGTACCCGGCCGCGCCCGCCATGATGGCGTCGAGCAGGGCGTCCTCGTCGTCGAAGGACGTCAGCATGAGGCAGGCGAGGTCAGGCATGCGCGAGCGCAGCTCGCGACAGACGCTGATGCCGTCGCCGTCGGGCAGTCGTACGTCCAGCACGGCTACGTCGGGCCGCAGGGCGGGCCCCCGGGCCAGGGCCTGCGCGGCCGTCGCCGCCTCACCCACCACCTCGATGTCAGGCTCGGAGTCCAGCAGGTCGTGCAGTCCGCGCCGGACGACCTCGTGGTCGTCGAGGAGGAACACCCGGATGGGCGCCGGGGAGGCAGCTGGTGCATCGGACATCCACGCCACACCCTCGGGTCGGATACGTCTGGGGACAATTGTCTCAGATGCGGCTTCCGCTGCCGTGGGGCGCGTACAGGTCGAGGAGCCGGACCCGGGCGGAGACGAGTCGGTGGGCGAGCACCTGCCCCACCCATTGCCACATTGCGGAGGTGAGCCCGGGGTCGGAGTCCATCAGCGCCCGCACGGCGGCGGCATCGAACTCGTCCGTGCGCACCGGCGTCATGGCCTCGGCGCCGAAGTGCCAGGTGTAGGGACGGAACAGCCAGGACCAGCCGACGAGCTCGCCGGGACCGGCCGTCTCGACCACCGCGGCCTGCCTGCCGGGTACGTGCACGTCCATGCCGACGCTGCCCGACCGGACGACCCAGAACCGGTCGGCGTGCCCGCCCTGGTTGAACAGTCGCGCGCCGGCGTCGAAGTTCGCCTCGTGGGCCAGGGCCAGCAGACTGCCGCAGTGTTCCGGGGAGAGGGCGTGGTCGAAGCGGATGGGGGAGGAGGTGAGCCGGTGGGGGGAAGAGGTGCTCATGGCGGTTCTCCGTTCGGGTCCGCTTCCACCCTCCGTCGTTGGCGGCCGGCCCGGGAAGGGCCGTTCGGTACCTTCCCCGACCCGGGCGGCCCACCCGTACCGCCCCGGGCGGGACGATCAGTAGGGCCAGGACCAGTCGGCGACTTCCGGCAGGTCGGTTCCGTGGGCGCGGATCCAGTCGTGGTGGCGGATCCGCTGGTCGCCCATGGTCTGGCGCAGGGCCGCCGCGCGGCCGGCGAGGCCGGGGACGCGGTCGATGACGTCCATGACGAGCCGGTACCGGTCGAGGTCGTTGCGTACGACCATGTCGAAGGGCGTCGTGGTCGTACCGGACTCCTTGTAGCCGCGCACATGCAGGTTGGGATGGCCGGGCCGGCGGTAGGCGAGGCGGTGGATCAGCCACGGATAGCCGTGGTACGCGAAGACCACCGGCCGGTCGGTGGTGAAGAGGCCGTTGTACTCGGTGTCGGTCATGCCGTGCGGGTGCTCCTCGTGGGGCATCAGCCGGGCGATGTCGACGACGTTGACGACCCGGACGGCCAGCGAGGGCAGGTGCTCGCGGAGCAGGGCCGCGGCGGCCAGAACCTCCATGGTGGGCACGTCGCCGGCGCAGCCGAGCACGACGTCCGGCGCGTGGGATCCGTGGTCGGTCCCCGCCCACTCCCAGACTCCGGCGCCGCGAGCCACGTGCGCGCGGGCCTCCCCGATGGGCAGCCAGTCGAAGCAGGGCTGCTTGCCCGCGACGATCACGTTCACCTGGTCACGGCTGCGCAGCGCGTGATCGGCCACCGCGAGGAGGGTGTTGGCGTCCGGCGGCAGGTAGACCCGTACGACCTCGGGGCTCTTGTTGAGGACGTGGTCGACGAATCCGGGGTCCTGGTGGGAGAAGCCGTTGCTGTCCTGCCGCCAGACGTGCGACGTGAGCAGGTAGTTGAGGGACGCGATGGGCGCGCGCCAGCTCAGCTCGCGGGCGTTCTTCAACCACTTGATGTGCTGGCCGACCATGGAGTCGACGATGTGGGCGAAGGCCTCGTAGGTGGAGAACAGTCCGTGGCGGCCGGTGAGGAGGTATCCCTCCAGCCAGCCCTGGCACACGTGCTCGGAGAGGATCTCCATGACCCGGCCGTCGCGGGACAGGTTCTGGTCGGTGGGCTCGGTCATGTTCTGCCAGGCCTTGCCGGTGACGTCGTACAGGTCGTCGAGGTGGTTGCTCGCCGTCTCGTCCGGCCCGACGACCCGGAAGTCCCGTCGTTCCGCCGTGTCCCTCATGACCTGCGCGAGGTAGCGGCCAAGGACTCGGGTCGGCTCGTGCAGGGTGCTTCCGGGCTTCTCCACGGGGACGGCCCACGCGTCCAGTGCGGGCAGGGGAAGCGAGCGCAGCAGCCGGCCGCCGTTGGCGTACGGGCTCGCGCCCAGCCGGCGCTCCCCCTCCGGTACGCAGGCCCGTACGGAGGAGACGGGGCGGCCCTCGGCGTCGAAGAGCTCCTCCGGCCGGTAGGAACGCATCCAGCTCTCCAACTGCCTCAGGTGTTCGGGGTTCTCGCGCACCCCTGCGAGCGGCACCTGATGCGCGCGCCAGGTGCCCTCGACGGGTTGCCCGTCGACGGCCGCGGGACCCGTCCAGCCCTTGGGAGTCCGCAGAACGATCATCGGCCAGGGCGCACGCTCAGCGCCCGGATCCGTGCCTGCGGCCCGGGCTTCCCGCTGGATGGCGTGGATGCGGTCGAGGGCCCGGTCCATGGCTCCGGCCATGGCCGGGTGGACGAGGGCGGGGTCGCTGCCGGAGACGTAGAGGGGCTCGTGCCCGTAGCCGCGCAGCAGTGCGTCGAGCTCCTGCTCGGGGATCCGCGACAGCACGGTCGGATTGGCGATCTTGTATCCGTTGAGGTGCAGGATCGGCAGGACGGCGCCGTCGTGGACCGGGTCCAGGAACTTGTTCGAGTGCCAGGAGGCGGCCAGCGGCCCCGTCTCCGCCTCGCCGTCGCCGATGACGCAGGCCACCAGCAGGCCGGGATGGTCGAAGGCTGCTCCGTAAGCGTGGGCCAGCGAGTAACCGAGCTCACCGCCCTCATGGACGGAGCCCGGCGTTTCCGGCGCGACGTGACTCGGCACGCCGCCGGGGAAGGAGAACTGGCGGAACAGCCTGCGCATCCCGTCCGCGTCCCGGCCGATGTCCGGGTAGGTCTCGCTGTACGAGCCCTCCAGCCAGGAGTTGGCGAGGACGGCCGCCCCGCCGTGGCCGGGTCCCCAGACGCACAGGGCCTCCAGGGAGCGCTCCTTGATCACCCGGTTCAGGTGGGTGTGGACGAGGTTCAGGCCGGGGGCGGTGCCCCAGTGGCCGAGCAGTCGCGGCTTGATGTGCTCCGGCCGCAGCGGCTCGGCGAGCAGCGGGTTGTCCATGAGGTAGATCTGGCCGACGGCCAGGTAGTTCGCGGCACGCCAGTGCGCGTCCAGCTCCGGGATCCGGTACGTGGTGGTCATGAGCGCTCCTTCAAACCGCAGGTAGGGGCATGCGCCGGTTGAGCCGATGGGTGAACCGTGCTCCTACGGGGCCGGAGGCGGGAAGGGCAGGACCGGCCCCCACATGGGGCCGGTCGGCCCCTTCTGCGCCGTCGGCGGCGGGTGGAGTGTGGGCGGCCGGGTCTCTGCCGGGTCACGCCGCCCCGGCCGACGGCGGGCTCCGGCGGTACGCGGAGAAGGGCCGATGGTTTTGAGACGATGCGGGACACAGAGCCGTGTCACGGGTGTTCGTCCCGAGGAGGCAGGCAGGTGAACGCAACCGAGGACGAGGCGCGGCACCATCCGGTTGTCGTCGCACACCGCACGAGTCAGGCCGCCGACGTCCAGTTGCGCGTCGCTGACGCGATCACGAAGTTCGCCGGCTCCATGCCGTTCGTCTACCTCCACGCGATCGGCTTCGCCCTCTGGATGCTGTTCGTGGAGGCGAATCCCTGGCCGATGCTGACGCTCGTCGTCTCCCTGGAGGCGATCTTCCTGTCGACGTTCGTGATGATCGGACAGAACCGGCAGGCAGCGTTCCAGCAGGCGAAGGCCGACCACGATTTCGTCGAGCAGGAGCTGGAACTCAAGACCAATACGGAACTGACCCGTGCCATCCACGCGATGACCACGGAACTTCACCGCCGACTGGTTCCGGAGTCAGACAGCGGCCGAGGGTCTTGTGCCCAGTGAAGAGGTCAGGTCCGCAGTGCGCATGACGGCCCCGGTCAGGTTCTGTGCAGGCCCGGTCAGCGGACCAAGACGGCCTCCCCGGACTTGGGCACGACCGCTTTCAGCCCTGTTCACGGTCGACCGTCACACCCCGAGGAGAGGGCCGCATGGGCCCGACAGGCCCTGGTAGGGGACCATCCGGCCCCTGTCCGCGCACCCGTAGCGGGTACAGCCTGAGGTTGGCGCCCAAGGCGTCGCCAAGTTCCCGTACCGGCCACGAACCGCAAGGGTGTGACGATCATGAGAGAGAGCACGGCAGATGCGTCCCCGATCAAGGTTCCGGCTGCCCGTGGTGACCTCGGACGACGCGTGAGCGCCCGCCGCGAAGAGCTGGGACTCACGCGTGAAGAACTCGGGGAGCGCTGCGGAGCCGCCGCGTCGTACATCGCCTACGTGGAGGAGCGGGCGGCGGCGCCCAGCATGGGCATGCTCGTGGGTCTCGCGGACGGGCTGGTGACCACCGTTGCAGAGCTGACCGGGAGAACGACCGACAGTCCCCCCGGCATGGGGACCGCGATGCGCGGTTCCGAGTCGACGGTGCTGAGCGAGGCCGAGTGCCTCCGCCTGCTCTCCACCCACGGCATCGGCCGGGTCGGGTTCTCCGGCATGGAAGGGCTTGCCGTCTTCCCCGTCAACTATGTCGTTGTGGGAAACGAGATCGCGTTCCGCACGGCGGCCGACTCGCGGCTCGCCGAGGCGTCCGGGACCGAGGTCGCCTTCGAGGTGGACCACATCGACGACGCGATGCGAGAGGGCTGGAGCGTCATGGCCGTCGGTGAGGTGTCCGGTGTCACGGACGGGGCGCGAGTCAGCCACCTGTATGCGGTCGCCCGCTCGCTCCCCTGGGCCGGTGGACCCCGCACGCACTGGATGTCCATTACCCCCACCAGGATGACCGGCCGTCGTGTGGGATCCGGGTGAGCGCCCCGCATGCCGTCGTGTTCGACACTGACGGGGTACTGCTCGACTCGGCGCGGCTGCACGCCGTGGCCTGGAAGACTGCCTTCGACAGCTGCCTGGATGCCTGGGCCGCGTCCGGGAACGGGCGGCAGCCTCCCTTCGACGCGGACCGCGAGTACCGTCAGTGGGTCGACGGCAAACCCCGGCTGGACGGGGCGAGTTCCTTTCTGAACTCCCGTGGCATCGGCCTGCCGACCGGCAGCCCCGACGGCGCACCGGGCAACGACACGGTCTGGGCGGTGGCCGCGCGCAAGGAGGCGGCGTTCGTCAGCACGCTGGAGTCCGGGGCCGTCCATGCCTTCACCGACGTCGCTCCGGCGCTCGCCCGGCTGCGGGCGCACGGCGTGTGCTGTGCCGCCGTATCGGCCTCCCGGCATGCCCGGCCGCTTCTCGGATCAGCCTCCCTTCTGGGCTGCTTCGACGCTGTGGTGGACGGTACGGACGCTGCCGACCTGGGGCTCGCGGGCAAGCCGGACCCCGCTCTGTTCCTCGAAGCGGCCGTACGGCTCGGGATGGACCCCACCCGCTGTGCGGTGGTGGAAGACGCCCTCGCAGGTGTCGAAGCAGGCCGACGCGGCCACTTCGGCCTCGTCATCGGCCTCGACCGGACGAAGAACCCCGACACGGCACGGGCCCTACGGGAATGCGGGGCGGACCTGGTCGCCGCCGAACTCCTCACGGTCGCCGACCTCGTCTGCGGGGCACGACCGTGACCGACTCGTGGACCTGGGAGTACGACCACTACGACCCCCCGACGGAGCGCCTGGTCGAAGCCCTGTGCACACTGGGCAACGGAAGGTTCGCCACGCGCGGCGCGGCCCCCGAGACCCCGGCGGGCCCCGTGCACTATCCCGCCACGTACGCCGCCGGCTGCTGCAACCGGCTCACCTCGCACGTGGCCGGACAACAGGTCGACAACGAGGACATGGTCAACCTGCCCAACTGGACGGCGCTGCGGTACCGGTGCATCACCGACGACGGTCTCCAGGGCGACTGGCTGACTCCCGACGACCCCGGCATGCTGCACTACAAGGTGGTACTCGACCTGCGCCGAGGGACGCTCACCCGGCACATGCTCTTCCAGGACGGCCGCGGCCGCCGCCTCGGCGTCACCCACGTCCGCGTCGTGCACATGGCAGACCCCTATCTCGCGGCCCAGCGGACCACCTTCCACGCGTACGGATGGAGCGGCCGGATCGAAGTGGAATCAGGGCTGGACGGAGACGTGGCCAACGCGGGAGTGGAACGCTACGGCGGGCTCGACGGCCACCACCTCACGGACCATCGGACGGGTTTCGCGCCGCACGGCGTCGCATGGATCGCCTGCCGCACCACCTCCTCCCGCACCGAAATCGGCCTTGCCGTCAGGACGGTCACCCGGCCTCGCGCACCCGTCATGACGAGCCACACCGCGGCCGGGACGGTGCAGACGTACAGACTGCCCGTGGCTCCCAGACGGTCCGCGACGGTGGTGAAGACCGCGGCCCTGTACACCTCCCTCGACAGGCCGGCCGGAGACCTCCTGCCGCGCGCGATCGAACACGCTTCACGGGCACCCGGATTCCCGGCACTGCTCACGTCCCAACGCTCGGCCTGGGAACGGCTCTGGGAGCAAGGCGAGTTGACCGTGTCGGGGGAGACGGGCCGGATCCTGCGCCTCCACCTCTTCCATGTGCTCCAGACGCTCTCCCCGCACACCGCCGAGCTGGACGTGGGTGTCCCCGCGCGGGGCCTGCACGGTGAGGCCTACCGGGGTCACGTCTTCTGGGACGAACTCTTCGTCCTGCCCTACGTCACGCTGCACTTCCCGGAGGTCGCGCGGGCCCTGCTCATGTACCGCCATCGACGGCTGCCGGCCGCCCGCGATGCCGCCCGGCTGGCAGGGCAGAGCGGAGCGATGTTCCCCTGGCAGAGCGGAAGTTCTGGACAGGAGGAGAGCCAGGCCCTGCACCTCAATCCCCGGTCGGGCCGCTGGCTGCCCGACCACTCGCACCTGCAGCGCCATGTCGGCTCCGCCATAGCCCTGAACGTCTGTCGTTACGGGCGGGCCACCGGGGACACCGGCTTCCTGCACGGCCCCGGCGCGGAACTCCTGCTCGAGATCGCCCGCTTCTGGGCCGGCGCCGCCGTCTACGACGCGCAACGGGGGCGCTACCGCATCCGCGGTGTGCTGGGCCCGGACGAGTACCACGACGCCTATCCCGAGGCGACGGACCCCGGGATCGACGACAACGCCTACACCAACGTCATGGCCGCCTGGGTGATCCACCAGGGGCTCGAACTGCTCGACGAACTGCCCCCCGCTCGACGGACGGAACTGACCCAGCGGCTCGCCCTGGACCGCGGCGCGCTGGAGCACTGGGAAGAGGTGTCCCGCCGCCTGTACGTCCCGTTCCACCGGGGAGTCATCAGCCAGTTCGAGGGATACGGGGACCTGGCCGAGCTGGACTGGGCGGCCTACCGTGCCCGGTACGGCGACGTGCGCCGACTCGACCGGATCCTGGAAGCCGAAGGGGATACGGTCAACCGCTACCAGGCGTCGAAACAGGCCGATGTGATCATGCTCGGTTACCTCTTCCGGCCCGCCGAGCTGTACGGCCTGTTCGCCCGGCTCGGCTACCGGCTCGACGATGCGGTCTGGCGCGCGACCGTCGCGTACTACCTGCCGCGCACCAGCCACGGATCGACGCTCAGCAGCCTCGTCCACGGATGGGTGCTGGCCCGCCAGCATGATCCGGACGCCTGGAAGTACTGCGAGGAGGCACTCCTCGGCGACGTCACGGACATTCAGGGCGGGACCACCGGGGAGGGGATCCACCTGGGTGCCATGGCCGGCACCCTGGACCTCGCGGAGCGC
Organism: Streptomyces sp. NPDC006487; assembly: GCF_042870555.1. Lineage (NCBI taxonomy): Bacteria > Bacillati > Actinomycetota > Actinomycetes > Kitasatosporales > Streptomycetaceae > Streptomyces > Streptomyces sp. NPDC006487. Next base: position 360,502 of record NZ_JBIAHN010000006.1, on the reverse strand, counting down.
GGAGTCACGGGCCTGGAGACCGGCCCCGAGGGCCTGTACATCGATCCCGTCCCCCTACGGGAGATCGAGCCGGTCTCCTTCACGCTCTGCCACCGGGGCCACCACGGTGTCCGTGTCCGACTGCTCCACGGCAGGTTCGGCATCACCGTGCCGGAATCCCGCCACGGTCCTCTGGCCCTCATGCTGCCCGGCGAACAGGCCGTCGTGGTGGCGGCCGGAGACGAGCATTGGTTCCGGCTTCCCGTGGACTGGACCCGCCGCCTTCGCGGAGATCTCCCTCGTGGCCGGCCCGGCCCGAGGGGGCCGAACGCGGGTGCGTTCACTCGTGGGCGATGACGGCGACGGGCGAGGTGGCGTGGCGCAGGACCGTGTGCGCGATCGCGCCGCCTCGGAGGCCGGCCGTGACGCGCAGCACGGCGCGATGAAGCCAAGCGGTCAGTCGTGGGCGAGTACGGCGACGGGTGCGGCCGTGTGGTGAAGCACGGCGTGGGCGACCGGGCCGAGGTGCGTGCCCATGGGGGAGCGGCGGATGCGGCGTCCGATGACGACGAGGTCCGCGCCCGTGGTGGCCTGGACGAGCTCCCGTCCCGCCGATCCGATGAACGTCCTCTCCTCGAGCCGCACGTCCGGGAACTTCAGCCGCCACGGCATGAGCATGTCGTCGAGCATCTGGGCGACGGTGCGGTCGACCTCGCGCGCGACCGAGGGATTGAGGACGGGCGAGTAGCCGGACGTGGGAGGGAGCTTCCAGCCGTGCACCGCCCGCAACGCGCAGTCGCGACGCGCGGCTTCTTCGAAGGCGAAGGCCAGGACCCTGTCGCAGGCCTGGTGGATGTCGACGCCCACGACGATCTCGCGGTACGGGGTGCGGGCCGCGTTCTCGCCCCCGCCCTCCTCCGCCCGTACGAGGACGACGGGGGTCTCGGTGGCCGTGAGGGTGGACAGGCTCACGGAGCCGACGATGAAGCCCACCACACTGCCCAGCCCGCGGGAGCCGAGGACCAGGAGGCCGGCGCTCTCGGCCTCTGCCGCCAGAGCCGTGGAAGGCCTGCCCGAGAGGCGACGCGTGGAGATCTCCAGGCGGGGATACGCCTGCTTCAGCTCGTCGGTGGCGGAGCCCAGGACCTCGTCGGCCCACCGGTCGCGCGTCCCGGGGTCCAGCTCGGGTATCAGCGTGCCGGAGGACCAGTCCTCGGCATGGACGATCCGTAGAGGGGCCTGTCGAAGCGTGGCCTCGCGGGCCGCCCAGCGGGCTGCGGCCAGGCTCTGGGGGGTGCCATCGACGCCGACGGTTACGTGGTGGTTCATGACGGTGGCCTCCTCAGGCTGCGCGGGGTGTTCCGCGGTCACCAGGTGATGGGCTGCGCTCCGCGCTCCGGCGGGATCAGACGGGAGTCGTCCGTGCGGGCGGTGAGCTCGTCCACCACGGCGACGACACCGTCCAGTCGTGCGGTGAGCCGCAGAGCGAGGGGGACCTGGCTCTGCCGTTCCAGCCGGCCCGCGAGGGTCACGACACCGTCCAGGACGTGGATGTCCACCGCCCCCGTGGGCGCCCCGATGCTGCCGGACAGCACGTCCTCGCTCACCTGCCGCCGTATCTCGGCATCGGGGCGCAGGAAGACGCGCAGGAGGTCGCGCCGGGTGACGATGCCGATGAGACGTTCTTGCTCGTCGGTGACCGGAAGGCGTTGCAGGCCGAGGCGTGTCATGAGCTGCCCGGCCTCCGAGACGTTGTCCTGAGCGTGGACCGTGACAGCGGGAGCCGACATGATGTCCGCGGCCGTCAGGGCCTTGCGGGCGAGCAGATCGCTCTCGGAGACGACGCCGACCACCCGGTCGTCCTCGTCCACGACGGGCAGTCCGGTGATGTCGTAGTCGGCGAGGAGCTTGGCGATCTGTCTGAACGTCGCCGAACGGTCCACCGAGACGACATCTGCCGTCATCACCTCGCCGACCTGGGTGTGCCTCACGAGCGGGCCTCCTGTACGTCGTCATGCAGGGGAGCTGAGGGTTGGTGTGCACCACCCGTACCAGCCACCATCCGCCCCACCGGCATCCGTATCGAGGGCCGAACGGTCCCGTACGAGGGCTGACCGGGTCCGTCCGCGGAGGCTTGTGCATGTTCCCGGAGTCGGGGAGGGACCAGTCGGCCCTTGCCCTGGCCCCTATGGCCCTCGCCGACCATGCGCCCGCGATGCCAGCGTGAGAGGGCAAGCACGATGGCCCTCGATCAGGAGAAACCATGGAAGGCATCACTGCCGGTCCGGAACTCGGGACGGTCATCGTCGGCGTCGACGGGTCGGATCCCGCACGCGGGGCAGTCCTGTGGGCCGCGGCCGAAGCCGCACGGCGGGGGAGCACCCTGCACATCCTCCACGCCGCCGACACGGACAGCAGAGCCGTCTACGCATCGGCGGAAACCCTTGAACGGGTCCGCGCAGCAGGCCGCGAACTACTCGATGACACCGCCGCGGCGGTGGCGGAACTCCACCCCGATCTGCACGTCACCACGGAGTTCAGCCGCAGCGCACCCGTACCCAGCCTCCACCGGGCCGCCGGCGTCCACGACACGATCGTCGTCGGCAGCCGCGGTCTCGGCGGGTTCACCTCGCTGATGCTCGGCTCCGCCGGACTCAAGGCCGCCGCGAGTGCCACCACGCCCTTGGCCGTGGTGCGGGGTACGGACCCGCGGGTCGAGACGGGCAGCGTGCTGGCGGGTGTCCGCGACGAACAGGACCTCGACTGCGTCCGGTACGCGGCGTGCGAAGCCGGGCTGCGCAAGGCGTCGCTGCGGCTGATGCACGTATGGAACCTGCTGGAGTCCGTGGGCAACGTCGTGAGCATGCTCGACGACGTCGAGGAGATCAGCGGCCGGCACGCACAGCGTCTTACGGCCATGGCGGGCCTGATCCGCGAGGAGTTCCCGGACCTGACCGTGCACGCGGACCTGGAGAAGAGCTTCTCGGTGGCCGGTGTACTGGCCGAAGCCTCGCAGGACGCGGACCTGCTGGTCGTCGGCGGGAGGCGCTCGCCGGGCTACATGGGCCCGACGCTGGGGCACGTGACCCACAGCCTCCTGCACCACGCGCGCTGTCCCGTGCTGCTCATCCCGCGGCACGGCAACGATCAGGGGAGCGAGTCGTGAGGGAGAACATGACAGGCCGTGAGATCGTCGTCGGCATCGACCCGGTCAGGGACTGGCACATGGCCCTGGCCTGGGCCGCCGACGAGGCGCACCGCCGGGCACTGGGACTGGGTCTCGTACTGGCGGTGCCACCGCAACACGACACCCAGCACGCCGACGGGACCACGCACCGCATCGACCTGCGCCGGACCGGATCGGAAACCCTCGAAGCGGCCGCCGTGTGGACGCGCTCGCGTCACCCGGATCTCGAACCGTCCGCCCACCTGCTCGACGGGCTTCCGGCCCCCGTACTCGGCCGGCTTTCCCTGAAGGCCCCCATGCTGGTGCTCGGCTCGCGACACCTCAGCCGCACCGAGGAGTTCCTCAGTGCCGGTTCGCTGGTGGTGCCCGTCGTCGCGCAGGCACACTGTCCGGTCGTGGTCGTCGGTGATGCGGAGCACGTCAGCCAGCAGTCGCCGTACATGGTCGTCGCGGTCGACGGCAGCGAGTCGTCGAAGGCGGCGCTGGCCGTGGCCTTCGAGGAAGCGAGCGTACGCGGATGCGCCCTGCGGGCGATCTCGGTGTGGCACCAGCCCCTGCTCTCGTTCCAGGACAAGAACGTCGGTCTCCAGGCGCAGCGCCGCATGCTGTCCGAGACCGTTGCCGGCTGGACGGAGAAGTACCCGGACGTCGCACTCACCCACGAAGTGCTCGCAGGCCACCCGGTCGAGGAGCTCGCGAAGGCAGCCGAACACGCCCTGGCCCTGGTGCTGGGCCGCCGCGGTAACGGGGGCTACACCGGCATGCGGCTCGGCTCCGTCGTCCACGGACTGCTGCACCGGGCGCACTGCCCCGTCGTCACGGTCCCCGTCGCGCAAGGGGCCTGATGTCCGCGCCCGCGGCCAGCCAAGCACCCGCCGCCCCGCCGAAGCCCGGCGGACTCACGGAACGGGAAGCCGAGCGCCGCCTCGTCGAACACGGCCGCAACGAAATCGCCGCCCAGTCGCCGACACCCCTGTACGCACGGGTCTTGGCACAGCTCCGAGACCCCCTGGTCATGGTCCTGATCGGCGCGGTCCTGCTCACGATCGCCATCGGCGACCACGCCGACTCCATCGTCATCGGCCTGGTGATCCTCTTCAACACCACCGTCGGCGTGACCCAGGAGATCCGCGCCGACAACGCGGTGGCCGCCCTCTCGGCCATGTCGGCCCCGGGAGCACGCGTACTGAGGGAGGGCACGCCACGCGAAGTCCCCGCCACCGACGTCGTACCCGGTGACGTGCTCCTCCTCGGCGAAGGCGACATCGTCGCCGCCGACGCCGAACTCACCGAGGCATCGGCCCTCCTCGTCGACGAGTCCATGCTCACCGGCGAGTCCGTCGCGGTGGACAAGGATCCGGGTACGACCCTGAGCGCCGGAACGGTCGTCGTACGGGGGAGAGGCGTGGCCACCGTACGGGCGACCGGCGCGGCCAGCGCACTCGGCCGTATCGCCGCCCTCCTCGACGGCGGACGGGAGCCGACCCCGCTGCAACACCGCCTCGCCTCCTTCGGCCGGATCCTTGCCGCTGCCACCCTCGGACTCTGCCTGGTCGTCTTCGTACTCGGCCTCCTGCAAGGCCAGCCCGTCGGGATCATGGCAGTGACCGCCATCAGCCTCGCGGTCGCCGCGGTACCGGAATCCCTGCCTGCCGTCGTCACCCTCGCCCTCGCCCTCGGCGCCCGCCGCATGGCCACCCGGCACGCGCTCGTACGCCGCCTTCCCGCCGTGGAGACGCTCGGTTCCGTATCGGTCCTCGCCACGGACAAGACCGGCACCCTCACCGAGGGCCGCATGGTGGTCCAGCAGGTCTGGATGCCCCATGCCACGGCCGATCTTTCCGGCGTCGGCTACGAGCCGGAAGGCGAGGTCCTGATCGCCGGCCGACGCCCGACGCCGGCGGAATGGGATCGCCTACGGGAACTGCTGACCGCGGCGGCGCTCTGCAACGACGCCTCGATCCGGCCACCGGCGGGACTTGCCCCGCCTGACGACCGCTGGACCGCCACGGGTGATCCCACCGAGGCGGCCCTCCTGACGGCTGCGGCAAAGGCGGGCTGTGCCGATCGGGCCACCCTCCACGAAAGCCACCCGCGCGCGGGCGAAGCCCCTTTCGACAGCCTGCGCAAACGCATGACCACCCTGCACACCACGCCCGAGGACCGGGTGCTCGTGTGCCTGAAGGGCGCGCCCGAAGCGATCCTCGACCCCGCCGTCCTCGCCGACCCCACGGACCTGCTCCAGACAGCGCAACAACAGGCCGCGCTGCTGGCCGCCCATGGCTTCCGTGTCCTCGCCATCGCCTCCGGGATGCGAAAGGACATCCCGGACCTCCCTGCCGACGCCGAGTCGGGCCTCCACCTGCTCGGCCTGGTCGCCATCAGCGACCCGCCCAAGACGGAGGCCGCGGCCACGATCGCCGCATGCCGGGCCGCGGGCATCACCCCCGTCCTCATCACCGGCGACCACCCCGCCACCGCGCGCGCCGTGGCGACCCGGGTCGGACTGCTCACTGCCGGTAGTTCGCACGAGGACGTGGTCACAGGTGCGGACCTCGCCTCAGGCCGGGTCACGGACCTCACCGCTGTCAGGGTGTTCGCCCGTACGACTCCGCGGCAGAAGCTGGACATCGTAGAAGCCTGGCGCTCCCACGGCGCCGTCACCGCGATGACCGGCGACGGCGTGAACGACGGACCCGCCCTGCGACAGGCCGACATCGGCGTCGCGATGGGCGCGCGCGGCACGGAGGTCGCGCGCCAGGCCGCCGACCTCGTCCTCACCGACGATGAACTGTCCACGGTCGTCGCGGCGGTCGAGGAGGGACGCCGCGTCTATGACAACATCCGGCGCTTCCTCGTGTACGGCCTGGCCGGCGGAGCGGCCGAGATCCTCGTCATGCTCACAGGCCCCCTCATCGGTCTCCCCCTGCCCCTGCGGGCCGGACAGATCCTTTGGATCAACCTCCTCACCCATGGCCTCACCGGTGTGGCCATGGGCGCCGAACCCGTCGCACCAGGTGCCATGAACAGGCCGCCCCGCCCGCCCGGACAGCACATCCTCGGCGCCGGCGCCTGGCAGCGGCTGCTCCTCCTCGCCACCGTGGTCACCGCTTCTTGTCTCGCAGCGGCTCTCCTCGCCCGCGCCTGGAACCTGCCCTGGCAGAGCGTGCTCTTCCTCGCCCTGCTCGCCGCCCAGCTCGGAGTGGTCCTGGGCCTGCGAGCCCGCCTGCTGACCAGGGAGAACCTCTTCCTCCCCAGCGCAGTCCTCGCCTCCGCCCTCCTCGCAGCAGCGGCGCTCTACCTCCCCGCACTCCGGTCGATCCTGGAGACCGAACCGCTCAACGCGACCGGCATCGGGCTGGCAGCAGCCACAGCCCTGACCGGATTCACCGCGGCCCGCTGCGTACGGTCCGCGTTCCACACGCCGGGCGTGGGCTCCAATTCCGGCGAGTGAACCCCGGTCGGGACCGCACGCTTCGTTCGTGCGATGACGACGAGAGGCCGGCGGGGGCGGCCCGTCGGGGAGGACGGGCCGCCCCCGCCGGCTGTCAGGGGCCGGTCGGAGCGGGAGCGCTCACATGCGCAACAGGCGCAAGGTGATCTCCCGGTACTGGCGCAGGGCGAGTCGCAGGTCTTCCGTCTCGGCTTCGGATCCGAGGTTGCGGTGGGTGGAGTCGATGACGCGTCGGCGCTCGACGAGCGCTGCTGTCACGCGGGTGGTGGCGTCGGCGAAGGCGGTGTCGGCTTCGTCGACCGCTTCGCGCGGGCTCCGGACGAAGGTGCCGAGGGCGTGCTGGAGGCGGAGGGTCAGCCGGTCCCGGTCGCTCTGTGCGAGCAGCGACACGAAGGCCGGGATGTCCGCGCGGGTCTCGGGCGGCCCCTCGGGTGGCAGGGGCCGTGGAACCGGGCCCCCACGCGGATCGTGCCGTCCGGGGAGCGGACCGGGGGGCGGGAGTTGCTGTGCGCGTTCCTGGTCGTAGGTCATCGAGGGTCGCTTCCCCGGGCGTGGTCGCGCTGTGGACGGTGTCGGCCCGAGTCGGCCGGCTGCTCTGCGACCAGCGCGTCGAAGAGCTCCCCCGCCCCGGTCATGGCCCTGCGGTTCTCCTCCGTGCTGCCGCGGCCGCGGGCGGCTCCGTGCAGGGCGCGATAGCCGTCGACGTGCTGCGCGTGGTGGACGGAGAGCGCGGCGATCCGCTCTTCGAACGGCCCGTCGGCCGGGAAGCCCCGGTCCGCGGTCAATCGCGCCAGCAGCGCGTCTGCCTCGGCGACCGCCTCCTGAGGGGAATCGACGAACCGTTTCTGGATTCCGGCCCATTGGACCGCGTACTGCTCACGGGAACCCGGCGAGAGCGGCCGTTCCCTGACGGATCCGTGCTGCTTCAGGCGTTGGCCGAGTTCTCGGTCCGCGGCCTTGGTGTCCCCTTGGTGGCGGGTCACGAGGCGTTCGTACTCGGGGCCGAAGCGCCGTTTCAGACCGCCCCCCATCCGGCGGTGGCCGAGCGCGGCCAGGAGGACGGCCGCCACCACGACAAGGGTCGCGACGACGAGGGCCGCGATGATGATCACGGCCCTGGACATGGCGGCTCCCCGCTGTCCCCGGCTCGTAAGTCGTTCTGCTGCATACGCGTCGACTCTCCTCGGTTGATGGCGCGTTGGTGCCGGCAGGAGGAGGAAATCCGGAAGGGCACGGCCGGGACCTGCACAGCGGTCACAGGGGGTGATACCTGCGTTCCGCGGGGTCCGGGCGAAGCGGAGGGTCGGAAGGCCTGGCTCCGGAGCTTTCCGGGCGGTACGGCCCAACACCGTCTGGGTCAGTGAACGCCGGGGGGTGTCGCCTGTCAATGGGCCCGACGACTGTCGCTGGGCTCCCCGGGAGACTAGGCTGCGGGGTGAAGCCCTGGTCCCCGGCAGCGATGATCTGTTCCGCTGTGGAAGGGACCGCTCGTGTCCGTACTGCTTCTCGTGCTCTTGGTGGCTCTGCTCATCCTCGGCTCCTCCAACCACCTGCTGTGGGTGGCCGCTGCCGTATTGCTCTTCACACTCGTGCACCGTGGACGGCGAGGTGGCTCGGGACGGCAGGACGACCATCGGGGCTACGGCGACCGCCACGGCTACGACGACTACGGCGACTACCGGGACCACCGTGACCAGCAGCACCGCTGGGACCGCCGCTATGCCCGACAGCACCGTGGCCGCCAGGGCCGTGAAAACCGCCGAGACCGCGACCGCGACCGCGACCGCGAAGAACCGCACTGACCGTCAGATGGCCAGGTCGGCAAGGGGTTCGGTTCCGTCGATGAAAGCGCCGGCCAGGTCGGACAGGCGCCGGTTGTGCGAGCGGGCGTAGCTGCGCAGTGCGGTGAAGGCCTCCTCCATGCCGATGCCCTGGCGTTCGGCGAGTTTGCCCTTGGCCTGCTCGATCAGCACACGGCTGTTCAGCGCGGACTGCAACTGCTCGTTGAGCACCGTGCTTTGCTGGGAGGAGCGTTGTTGAAGGAGGCTGATGGTGGCGACGTCGGCCAGGGCCTGAGCGACGGGCGTGGCGGCCGGATCGAAGGGGCCGGGACGGGCGCGGAACAGGTTCAGCGCTCCGACGACCTCGTCCCGCAGGCGCATCGGCAGGGCCTGGACCGCCGAGTACCCGCTGTGGCGGGCCTGCGCGGTGAAGCGCGGCCAGCGGGCGGATTCCGTGCTCAGGTCCGGGATGGTGACGGGGGCGCCGGTGTGGAAGCACTCGAGGCACGGGCCTTCGTCGTTCTGGAGCTGAAACAGTTCGAGGAGGCGGACCTGCTCGTCGGAGGCGGCCATCACGCGGAGTTCGCCGTTGTGGTCGGCGAGGAGCACGCCGGCCGCGTTCACGTCGAGCATGCCGACACATCTGTCGGTCAGCATGCGGAGGAAGTCGATCAGGTCGAAGTCCGCGACCAGGTTGTCCGCAAGTTCGACGAATGCCTTGGCGAGGAGCTGTTCATTCATCGGGTACACCTTCTGTTGTCAGCCATCGTCGGCGGCGCTCCGTTCCTCGTCCGCGTCCCGGTCCGGCGACAGCCGCAGTCTGCGGGCCACCACATCGGCCGCCACTTCGGCGAGCCGCCGTCCGTGGGCGTAGGCGTAGGCGCGCAGACGGACGAACGCCTCCTCGATGCCCACACCGAGCTGAACGGTGAGCATGCCGGTGGCCTGGTCGATCTCGGCCCGGTAGCCCCCGAGTTCCTCCCCGCCCACCCCGTCGATCCGGGCCCCGAGGAGTACGAGCGTGGCGGTGTCCGCGAACACCATGGCATCGGCCAGTGCCGCGGAGTCCAGCTCGCCCGGCACACCGGAGTAGAGGTCCAGTACACCGGGGCTGATCCCACCGATCCGCAAGGGGAACGCGAACACCGCCACCGCACCGGCGGTGACGGCTTCCAGGGCGAAGAAGGGCCATCGGAGCCGTTCCCCGTCGGCCCGCAGATCGGGCACCAGGACGGCCGAACCGAAGGCGAAGGCATCTGCACCCGGGCCCTCGCCCAGCGTGAGCTGGAGTTCTTCGATCCGCTCGCTCACCAGGCCGGTGGCGTACAGGGGATGGCCGGCCGAGTCCTTGGACATGGCCGACACTCCTGCTCCGTCGATCGGAAGCGCGGCCACCGCAGCCGTGCATACGTCCATCACCGCGATCCGTTCGCCGCGCCGAGCCGCCTGCTCGGCGACCAGTACCCGGATCCTGGCCGACCGGCCACCCGTCACCGCTGCGGCCGCCGGGTGCCTGCGGGGAGTCTCTGGCCGGACGCACCTGCCGGCGCCCTCCCGAGCGGCAGCACCAGCGCCCGGTGCCGTGTGGTGCCGGGCGGCCTGTGGACCTCGCCGACCTCGCGCCATCCCCAGGACCGGAAGGCTGCCAGGCTCCTGACGTCGGACTCGGGTACCAGGGTGGCACCGAGCGACGCACCGTGCTCGTCCAGCAGCCGCTCCTGCAGCCGTCGGCCGAGGATGAGGGCCTGGCCGTGCGGGGCGACCACGATGTCGGTGACTGCGAAGACGCGGCCGGAGGCGGTGAGTTGTTCGATGTCCCGGGGAAAGGGGCCGAGGAATCCCCTCCACCAGGAACCGTCGCGCCGCAGGGGGAAGCCGAAGACGCATCCCAGCAAGGTGGCACGCTCCGCGACCAGCATGGCGAATCCGGGTCGCCGGACATCGCCGGTGAGGCGGTGGAGGAAGGCTTCCCGGCTGCTGTGGGCCGTACCCGCCAACAGGTGGGAGGACTCCACGTACAGGTCCGCGACGTCCTCCCTCAGTGCCTCGGCCTGCCACCGGTTCAGCCGCCGCAGGCGGATCGCGGCCATGTCCTCGGGACCGTACGGAGCTCCGCGGCGGCCCCCCTGAGAAGGCCCCAGCGGCGACGTGTCCGTCACCGCACACCACCCGGGGCGGCGGGGAGTGCAGGGACGGCGGGGAAGGCGGGGTCGGCGGGAGCGGGACGGTCGCCGAGCAGGAATCCGGAACGGGTGATGTCGATGATCCGGACCAGTGCGGGCGGCGGGTGGTGCAGCCTCAGGGTTCCTCCGGCCGCTGTGATGCGCCACCATGCGGCAAGGAGGACGCCCAGGGCACTGCAATCGCAGAAGGTGACGGCGGACAGGTCGATGTCGATGGCGCGGACGCCTTCCTGCGGGTGTCGCGCCAGTGCCGCGCGCAGCGAGTGGACGGTGGATATGTCGAGCTCACCGGCAGGAGCGATCAGTACCCGGCCGTTCTTGTCGTACCTGTGGGCGTTCGTATCGGGGACACGCATGATGGGGTGCCTCGGTTCGGGACCAGCCGGGTACGTACCGGTCGGAGCCGGACTCTCCGGCTCCTCCTGTCGCTTCCCGGTGCGGGTGTGCGCGCGGCGGGCAAGGCCGGTCCGGCAACCTGCGTTCCAGGAAGGGGACGGACCAAGCCCTCGAATGCGCCGGGGCCGGCGGATCGTGACCGGGCCGCGACGCGCAAATCTGGCAGACAACGCGCCGTCAGGGTCTGGAACGGGAACGCTCTGTTCGCAGCATAGCCCGGTGCCGGTATCAGCGGAGGGGCGCAAGCAGGCCGCTTTTGGCTGGTTGCCGACCGGCGTGTGGGCGCACCGACGCGCGCCCCACCTCGAGCCGCAGGCGCAGATCCCAATCCGGGTGCGCGGGCGTCGGGGACGCCGAGTCCGGCGCGGTCCAGGTCGGGGCCGCGAGAGGCCGGGGCCGTCTGCCTCGTCGTCATCGAGCCAGTGGCCGCCGTCGGAGAGGCAGCGGAACCCGTGGTGCTGGTTGCTGGTTGCTGGTTCACCGGGGAGGCGGCCGTGACCGCGCGGCTTCCGTCGGAGCGCTCTGCCATGGGGTGACCCGCCGGGACCGTGCGGCCGAGCGGGCGACCGTTGTAGCGGGTGGCGTAACCACCATCCGAGGTGGGCGATGGCTGCTGCTGTCAGACGGATGTTGATGGCGACGCCGGGTTGGAGGTGTGGGTGTCCTGCTGCCGGGCGGGTTGCATTCTGTTCAGGGGGTGGGATTTTCCGCCGCGGGGTGGGGATGGCTAGCTCATGCTCGATGATTTTGCGCTCCCACTCTCCTGTTCCTTCTGTGGTGCCACAGGCCGGCACGGCGATACCCGCACGGTGTACGTCTCGCAGGGCCACGTGTCGGTGACCTGGCATTCGGATGGGTGTCCTCATCTGATGGCGGACCGGATCCTGGCCGAGCGGGAGTGAAAATCCCCGCCCCCGGCTCTGGTGACGCTTGTGCCTGCCGGATCGTTTCAGCTGACGTGATTGAAAGATTCCGTTTCATGTGGCTCGGCTATCACCCCACCACGGCCTGCAACCCACTTCACCAGCTCCTTCACCGGCTCCCGCCGCGGGCGGTTCTCCCCGTCGCCCCGTCTCCATACCGGCAGTCGGTGTGAGGGTGGGGCCCTTCTACTGGTGCCGTTCGTGCCGACAGCCCCTCTACGTCACCAGCTCAGCCTCCACCCTGGTCGGCCGGGCCTGGGAGATCGACCACCAGCAGCCCGGCGATTGCGCCAACGGGCACCTGATGCCCCTGACCGGAACGGCGGCCGTCCCGGAAGATCTGCCCAACGCGCCGCGCGTCCTGAGCCTCTTCGTCCCGTGAGCCCGCCGCCAGCGCCGACACCTGGTGGACCCCGACGCCGCCGTCCGGGTGGAAGGGCCGCGGAGTGGTGACGGGTGGGTCACGGCCCGCCACGACATCCTGCGTAGGGTCGTTGGGCTGGGTATGGACCAGAGAAACGTTCCAGCGCAGCGCGGTTTCACTGACCCGCGGGCAGGCGGCGGGTGGGTTTCGGAGTCGCCGATCTACGACGCCATTGAGCGGCAGTGGCTGTGCGAGGGTCGAGAGGTTCCCGGCGGACAGGAGCCTGCACCACGAGACGGGCGCCGGCCCGCAGGTGTGGATATCTTCCACCGCGGCTGATCGGCCCCAGGCTCATCCGCCGACGGCCCCACGGCCGGGACGCTTAGCTCGAAGGGAAGGGGGGCTTGGGGGCACCCTGTTCGGTGACCCGGATGTGACGCAGATGCTGGAGCAATGGTCTTCGGCGCTGGAGAAACACCCGGCCACTGAGCGGATCGGCACTGCCGGGAACGCATGTGGAGCGTTCGTGGGAGCCGTAGGGCGCGAGGGAGAGGAACGCGGAGACCACACTGGGCCGCCGGTTACCCCGGGCCGGGATCGCTTGGCCCTGTCGCCTTCGGGTAGGCGCTGTGTGGATCGGCGGGCTTCCGCCGGCCGCAGCTCATTCGCACGTGGCAGTGCGGAGCAGGGAGTGCTCCATGATCCTCATACTCGGTCTCATCCTGTTGATCGCTGCGCTGATCCTCGCCGTGGCAGGGGTCATGGCGAATCTCGGCAGCGCCCACGAGCTCACCAACGACTTCTCCGTCTTCGGCTACCACGTCACCAGCTCGACCGGTGCGCTGTTCCTCTACGGCATCGCTGTCGGCGCGGCCGCCGTCCTGGGCCTCGCACTCGTCCTGGCGGCGGCCCGCCGGGCCTCCCGCCGCAACCGCCTCGCCCGCCACGATGCTTCCCTCACCTCGAAGCGGGAGAGCGCGGTCGTGGACCGCGAACGCGAGGACCTCATCGCGCAGCGCGACGCGGCCCGCGCGCAAACCGCCCAAGCCCTCGGCGAAGACCGCCCCACCCCGACGGCCGCCCCGGCCACGGGTCGCAGGCGCGCCAAATGGTTCGGCGGGCACAGCGATCCTCGCCGGCCCTAGGCCGCCCCAAGCCCTCTGGTCACGGGGGCGCTGACCCTTCGAGCACTGGCTGCGCCGGTCAACGGGGGAGGAGGGCGCGTACGGTCTCTACGCCCTCGGGCCCGGGCGTGAACGTTCCGTCGTTTTGTCGGGCCGTGCCTGCCCGGGCGTTGTGCCCCGCCCTCAGCTGTCGAACCCAACGACACCCGAATACCTGAGTAACGGGCACCTGGAAATCTATGTTGGTCGGAGTAGACATTGGGCTGTGTCGTGGTTATGGTTTCTCTCGTAGCCCAGAGAGACAGCAGGGCCGGGCAGAGACGAACTGCCGGGCAGTAGTACTCGCAGTACCCGCAGTACCCGTGGTTGCAGTACGTAGGACGGTGCGGTGGTGGAGTGTCGAAGCCAGAGCATGTGTAGGACGGCGACGGGACTGGCGGCCGGACCGGGTGGCCCGCGGTGATCAGGGGCCGCCATGAAGCAGTACCGCAGTTGACGCAGGTGGCAGTACCCGCAAGTGCAGTACGCAGTTCCAGTAGTGCAGGCAGCACCCAGCAGTGAAGTCGGTAGAGCAGTACCTCGGTGAAGGCGTCGGCTGCGGGCGCGCGCACCGGGAGGTTCGGCAGTGGGGTTCTAAGCCAGAGCAGACGCAGGACGGGCGACGGGGCTGGCTGCCGAAAACGTGGCGCTTGGCCAGGCCATGAGCAGGTCGAAGTACGGAAGTAGGCATCACCAGCAGTACGCATTCCCCCGCATGAATAGTTGATCACGAGGGACGAACGGAGGAGCCGAGCGCCATCAGGATCGCCCGGACGGAGTGTTGAGTCCGGGTACCGCAGGACATCGATAGTGAGGTGGTCTCCGGTCAAGCAACCGCGATCCGCGCACTCCCGACAGCTTGTGAGCCGGGTGTGTGGACACAGAAGGCCGGCGCAGTTCCAGGGCCGGCAGATGGTGTAGTAGTTCCTTCGGGGCCCTGGTGCCATAGGCACCAGGGCCCCTCCGCGAGCTCGTGGACCAGGACGGCTCCCCCGCACCTGAGGGGGAGCCGTCCTGCTGTTCCGCGCCACCCGGGCGATCGGATTTTCGTTTCGTGGCTCTCGTGTAGGGCTGCCGTTTTGGGGAATCCGGCTGAAAGCAGCCGTGCGGCTTGCTCAGGATGAGGGTGGCGTATGGCTGCTGTGGTGTTCCAAACCGAGTATGAGTTGCTGGTCAGCCGTCCGATCGTGTCGGCGATGGCCTTGGACGGCAGTGAGCCGATCGCTGGTGCCAGGCGTGCTGCCCGCAGTTTCATGACCGACGTACAGGCCGTTCACGGGCTTCCGGTGTCGGACCGTGCGATGAGCATGGTGGAGCTGGTGGTCAGCGAGTTGGTGACCAATGCCTACAGGTACGCGCCCGGGCCGTGCCTGCTGGAGCTGGAGGTGAGCGCCGGCGTCGTGGAGATCAGCGTGTGGGATACCGTCGCGCAGCTGCCCGCGGTGAGCCCGGCTGATCCTGGCCGGGTCGGGCAGCACGGCCTGGAGATCGCGATGGCGGTGTGTCGAAGTTTCGAAGTGCGGCGCGAGCCCGTGGGCAAGCGAGTGAAGGTCACCATAGGGCTCGTCGACGACCCCGGCGGGGACCCGGCCGGACGCCTCCTGTGATCGTGCCGGCCAGGCTTTTGCCGCACGAGTGAGGCAGCGGGACAGTCGGTCACGGCGCGGCTTTCGGCTCGCGATCGACACCCCGATCAGGGGGAGGCTGCGCGAAGCCCCGCCGTGGCGCAGCATCAGGTGTTCCCCGGTCTCGGATCGTCGGTGCCGGCCTCTGTCGACTGCCCGCGTGCGGTGCTCCGGCCTGCTGCCGGTCAACCCGGTCGGCCTCGATTTCCTCCCTGAGGAGCACTCGGATTCCTCATTGAGGTGTACGCAGAAATCTATGTTGGCCGAAGTAGACATTGGCCTGTCGTCTGGCTATGGTTTCTCTCGTAGCCCAGAGAGACCGAAGGCCTGGCAGAGACGAACTGCCAGGTGGCAGTACCCGAAGTGCAGGGAGTTGCAGTTCAGCAGTGCGGTGCGGTCGTGGAGTGTCGAAGCCAGGGTTGTTGTAGGACGGCGAAGGGACCGACGACCGGACCGGGTGGCCCGCAGTGATCAGGGGCCGCCGCGAGCAGTACCGCAGTCAACGCAGGTGGCAGTACCCGGCAGCGAAATAAGTGAGAGCAGCACCTTGGTGAAGGCGTCGGCTGCGGGCGCGCGCACCGGGAAGTTCGGCAGTGGGGTTCCAAGCCAGAGCAGACGCAGGATGGGCAACGGGGCTGGCTGCCGGAGAGCGGTGCTCTGAGAGGCCGCAGCAGTTCGCAACAACCAGCAGTACCCGCAGGTGCAGTACCCGCAGTACCCGCAGTACCGGTTGGGCAAGTGACCCCAGAGGGATGAACGGAGGAGTTGAGGAGCCATCAGGATCGCCCGGACGTCGTGTGAGTCCGGGTACCGCAGGACATCGATAGTGAGGTGGTCTCCGGTCAAGCAATCGCGATCCCCGCGTCCCCGACGGCACTCCGGTCGCGGACGCAGAAGGCCGGCGCAGTATCAGGGCCGGTAGATGGTGTAGCCAGTTCCTTCGGGGCCCTGGTGCCAAAGGCACCAGGGCCCCTCCGTGCGCGGAGGAGTCATTCGGCCGTCTCGATGACGACGATCACATCCCCCCGCCCATGCGATGGGCCGTATCCCTCGGCCCCCCCGACAAGCCGGCAAGAGGAGGCCCCCCATGGAACCGTGCGTGACGGTCTCACCGGACATCGACGGTGCCCGTGTGATCACCTGCACGGGCGAGTTCGACCAGGACACCCTAGAGCCTCTTCGCCAGGCCATCGCGGGCGCCCTTGCTGACCCGGTCCGCACGATCGTGCTGGACGTCAGCACGATCACGTTCGCCGACTCCTCCATGCTCAACGAGTTGATCCGCCTGTGGCGCACCGGTCGTCCCATGGTCCTGGCGGGCCCCCTGAACCCACAGATGGCCCGGCTCTTCGAGCTCACCTCGGCGGATCAGCTCTTCGTCATCGCCGACAGCGTCGAGGCGGCGCTCACCCTGTAACGACGAGCGCGCCCCACGATCCGCTGCCCGGCGGGTCGCAACCTTCGTCGCTGCGCTTCAAGGGCCTCCGGAAAGTCTCGTGGACCGAGCACCAGGAGCCCCGGTCAGATCAGTCGTCCGCGGCATCGGCCATCAGGCTTGCGCGGGGGCGCTGGCCGAACCGATCCGACTGCAATCAGGCCGGCAGCTCGGGGACGTCGCCCTCCATGAGAACTCCAATCGGCCCCGCTGGGTTTGTTGCTCGGCCCCAGGCCCTCGAACGCGCCGCTGAGAGGGGTGTGCTGATGCTGGCCTTGCCGATATCCCGCGTTGTGACGTGGGCCGGCGATGCCGTTCTGTGCGGGGTGCGGTCTGAGTACCACGCGCAGGGGGACTGAGTAGGGGCACCGTGGTACGGCGCGCCGGGGGCCTGTTCACTGGTGCCATGACCGAGACCAACCCCTCAGGCGCGTCAGGCCCTTCGGCGCGGCGCACGAAGCCGTGCCAGTGGTGTGGACGTCCCGTACCGCAGCGCTTCCCGGTGGTGCCCAAGCTCCATTGCGACACCCGGCACTGGATCAGCGATGTGCGCGCCAACTTCTGGCGCCGGTTCTGGGACAACCTCTGACTCCCTGGCCCCACTGCACAGCGCGCCTACGGCTGAGAGCCCGCGAGCTGCTCGGCCAGCTCACTCTCCTCCACGGCGCCGAGCGAGGTCTTCAACACCGTGCCGCCGTGCTGCCGCATGGCCTCGGCGAACCTGTCCTCCGACACGACCAGTCCCATGATCGCCACAGCCGCCGACCCAGGGACGAGGAGATCTTGAACGCGTCGGCGGAATTCCTGGTCGACACCCGACTTGCCGAGCTTCCCCAGCAGGCCGCCGACCGCGGCGCCGGCGACGAAGCCGACGCCGGGCAGCAGGAACAGCACGCCGAAGACGATGCCCCACACGGCCCCTGCCGCAGCCGAGGGGCCGATGAGACGGCTCGGCGTGTCCACGTGGGTCTCGCCCTGAACGTCCACCGACACCACCGCCAGCCCGCTCACGCTGACGACGTGATCCCGGTGAAGTTCCTGCACGGTGGCGTAGGCCCGCCGGGCCGTCCCCGGATCCTCGTATCCGATCACCATCAGCTCCGACATGAAAGCCTCCCGGTGTGGCGACGGGGCCTCAACGCACGCCAAGGCTTCCCGGGGGCTTCAGCATCCCCCCACCCGCCGCCGCACGCGCGTCGGGCGACGAGCTCAGCGACGGCTCTCCGCACCCGGTGATGCGAGCGTGGCGGAGACGGCGGGGCCGGAATGCCGATGGAGGGCTGCCGTGACACGCTGAAACGGGGGATCCCGCCGGTCCCGGCCCACCAGGCCGGCCCCGCAACCCATGGAGACCGACATGGTCAGTGACGCCAGCAGACCCCGAGCAGGCAATGCGCACCCGACCCCCTGGCATGCGCCCGCATCCGGCACCACCGTCCTGGCGGCAGCCTTGATGATCTTCGGCGGAGCCATGGCGCTATTCGAGGGGATCGCGGCCGTCACCCAAGACGACCTGTTCCTCGCGACGCGGCACTACGTGTTCGAGTTCAGTCTGGCTGGCTGGGGCTGGATCCACCTCATCCTGGGCATCGTCCTCGTTGCCGCCGGCTGCGCCGTCATCAGCGGAGCCCTCTGGGCGCGCTTCTTCGGTGTCGCCATCGCGGGGCTGGGCGCGATCGCCAACTTCCTGTGGCTGCCGTACTACCCGTTGTGGGCCCTGGTGCTCATCGCCGTCAACTTCTTCATCATCTGGGCACTGTGCACGGGCATGCACCGAGAGGCGGACACGGGCCCGACCGCCTGATCCGCAGACCCTCGCCGAGCCCGGTGGGGACCTGCGGTCGGGCGGATCCGACGGGCTACGCCGCGACGGTGCCGGGCGCCGTCAGAAGGAGACGGCGTCGCGGATGAGCGGGCAGGTCATGCAGTGTCCGCCACCACGCCCGCGCCCGAGTTCGGCGCCCACGATGGTGATGACCTCGACACCGGCCTTGCGCAGCAGCGTGTTCGTCTGCGTGTTGCGGTCGTACGTGAAGACCACGCCGGGCTCCAGGGCGACCGCGTTGTTGCCGCTGTCCCACTGCTGGCGCTCGGAGGCGTACACGTCCCCGCCTGTCTCGATGACCGTGAGGCGGGGCAGCCCGAGGCCCTTGGCCACGACGTCGACGAACGGGCTCGATCCCTCGTCCGTGATCTCGACGCCCACGGGCTTGTCGCTCGGGCGCAGGGAGAAGGTGTGCACCGCATCCATGATCTTGGGGTAGAGAGTGACGATGTCGCGGTCGGCGAACGTGAAGACGGTGTCGAGGTGCATGGCGGCGCGCAGCTTGGGCATGCCCGCGACGATGACGTGCTGGGCGGCGCCGTTCTTGAACAGGGAGGCGGCGACTTGGGTGATGGCCTGGCGGGAGGTGCGTTCGCTCATGCCCATCAGCACCACGCCGTTGCCGACCGGCATGATGTCGCCGCCCTCGAACGTGGCCTGTCCCCAGTTCTGTTCGGGATCGCCCCACCATACGGTGGAAGCCTTGAAGTCGGGGTGGAAGGTGTAGATCGCCTTCATCAGGAGGGTTTCGTCGTGCCGGGCAGGCCAGTACAGCGGGTTCAACGTGACGCCGCCGTAGAGCCAGCAGGTGGTGTCACGGGTGTAGAGGGTGTTGGGGAGGGGCGGCATCAGGTACTCCCGCGCACCGGTCGCCTCGCGGGCGAGCGCCACGTAGCCGGACCTGAAGTCGTCCGGCAGGTCGGCGGTCGACAGCCCGCCGATCAGGAAGTCGGCCAGCTCGCGCGGTGTGAGGGTCTCGAGGAAGGCCCTGGTGTCGTCGAGGAGGCCGAGTCCGACCTCGTTGGCGGTGATCTTCCGGTCGAGGAGCCAGGTCCTGGCCTCGGTCATGGCCATGGTCTCGGCGAGCAGGTCGTGCAGCTCGACGACCTCGACTCCGCGCTGGGTGAGTTTGTTGACGAAGTCCGCGTGATCGCGCTGGGCGTTCTCCACCCACATGACGTCGTCGAAGAGCAGGTCGTCCGCATTGGTGGGGGTCAAACGGCGGTGCGCGAGCCCGGGTGCGCAGACCAGGACCTTGCGGAGCCTGCCGACCTCGGAGTGGACGCCGAAGGCGGGCCGGGGGGTGCTGTCGGTGCTCAACGCGTTGCGCCTTTCGTTGGACGGATCGGTGATCGGAGCTGGGGGGTCCCGCTCGGGGGCCGGGGGCAGGTACGGATCACAGCTCGATCCAGCCCATGGCCAGAGCGAGCACTCCCACAAGAGCGCCGGCGATGGAGACGGCACAGATGACGGCCTCGCCGGGGGAGAACAGCCGTCGGCTCTGCTCACGCCGCGCCTTGACGAACAGGAACGTCGCCGGGGCGTAGAGGATGAAGGAGACCAGGACCAGCTTGAGCCCGGCGGCAAAGAGCAGGAACGCCGTGTACAGCGTGGCGATCACCGCGATCACCAGCTCCCCGCGCGTGCTCCGCCCGACCGTCTCCTCGCCGTCCGTGCCGAAGGCGACTTTTACGGCGAAGGCCGCGGCGAGCAGGAAGGGGATCAGGCTCAGGGCGCTGGTCAGGTCGAGTGCGAAGTTGAACGCGTCCTCGGAGAACATCGTGACGACCAGGACGACCTGGCTCAGGGACGTGGTCATCAGCAGCGCCGGTACCGGCACGTCCTCGGAGGTGGCCCGCCCCAGGAACCGGGGCATGTCCTTGTCCTTCGCGGCGACGAAGAGCACTTCCGCGGCCATGAGCGTCCAGGCCAGATAGGCACCGAGCACGGAGACGATGAGGCCGACGCTGACGAAGACCTTGCCCCACGTGCCGACGGCGTGCTCCAGGACACCGGCCATGGACGGCTGGCGCAGCTCGGCGATCTCGGCCATGGGCATGATTCCGTAGGACACGATGGTCACCGAGGCGAAGACGGCGAAGACGCTGAGGAATCCCAGGACGGTGGCGCGCCCGACGTCCTCGCGACGCTTGGCGTGCCGGGAGTAGACGCTCGCCCCCTCGACGCCGAGGAAGACGAAGACGGTGGCCAGCATCGTCCCGCGGACCTGGTTGAACAGTGAGCCGGCGTAGTCGGCGCCGCCCCAGTTGGCCGCGAAAACCTCCGTGTCGAGGCAGAACAGCGCGAGGGCGACGAAGACGAGGATGGGTACGACCTTCGCCACGGTCACGATCTTGTTGATCGCGGCCGCTTCCTTGACTCCGCGGCGGATCAGCAGGAAGAACGCCCACAGGCCGACCGAGGAGAGGATGACGGCGAGGAGCGTGTCCCCGTCGCCGAGCGCGGGCCAGATCGCGCCGATCGTCGACATGATGAGCACCCAGTAGGTGACGTTGCCGACGCACGCGCTCGCCCAGTAGCCGAAGGCGGAGAAGAACCCGAAGTACTCTCCGAATCCTGCCTTGGCGTAGGCGTACACGCCCGCGTCCAGGTCGGGCCTGCGCACCGCGAGGGTCTGGAACACGAACGCGAGCATCAGCATGCCCGTACCGGCGATCGCCCAGGCGATCAGGGCGCCCGCGACCCCCGTCTCCTGGGCGAAGCGGCGCGGTAGGGAGAACACACCGGCGCCGACCATCGAGCCGACCACCATCGCGGTCAATGTCAGCAGCGTCAACTTGACGGCCGGCCGGCCTGCGGTGGTCGCCGCCGCGTCGTTGGTCTCGGCGTTGCTCATGGCTTCCTTCGTCTACGACTCTCGGTGGTGGGAGCGGCCGGCTACTGGCCGATGGAGGCCCCGGACCCGGACCCGCCCTCGGATCCGGTCACCGGCCCGGCCTCGGGCGGTGCGATTTTCTCGATCTTGAACCCGGTGATGCCGTAGAGGACGCTCAGGGCGGGGCTGGCGTAGTTGAAGATCGCGAACGGGGCGTAGGTCAGGGTGGGGACGCCGAGCACCGCTCCCATGAACGCGCCGCAGGAGTTCCACGGGACGAGGGCCGAGGTGACCGTGCCGCTGTCGGCGCAGAGGCGGGACAGGTTCGTCGGTGCGAGCCCGCGCTTCTCGAACTCCAGACGGAACACCCGCGAGGGCAGAACGAGGGCGATGTACTGGTCACCGGCGACGAGGTTCAGGCCGAAGGCGCAGGCGAACACAGTGAGGAAGAGTCGGCCGGTGCTCTTCGCCGAGCGGATCAGTGGGTCCACGAGCCGGGCGATGAGGCCGAACTCCTCCAGCACGGCTCCGAAGGTGACCGCACCGATGATCAGCCAGAGGGTGAGGAGCATGCTGTCCATGCCGCCACGCGAGAGCAATCGGTCGATCAGCGGGATGCCGGACTGGATGGAGAATCCGTTCGCCATGGCGAGCCAGATTCCCTTCAGCGACTCGAGCACGACGCCTCCGGAGCCGGCGACGAAGTCCCGCATCACGGAGGGCTGCAGGAACGCGCCGAGCACGCCCGCGAAGATGGCCGAGCCGATGAGGGCGATCGAGGCCGGCACCTTCTTGACCGACAGGAAGGCCAGGAGGACCAGAGGCAGAAGGTTCAAGGGCGTGATGTGGTAGATGTCGCCGAGCCGGGCGAGCTCGATTTCCTCTCCGACCGGGTTGACCACGTCGGCACTCTTGACCAGGCCGATCACGAGGAAGACCGCGAAGGCGATGACGAACGCGGGAAGTGACGTCCAGGCCTGGCGTTTGATGTGCTCGTGGACGTCGGCCTTCACCATCTGAGCGGTCAGCACCGTCGTCTCCGACAGCGGCGAGAGCTTGTCTCCCAGGTACGCGCCCGAGATCACCGCGCCGGCCGTGATCGCCGTGGACACGCCGAGCATGTCCGCGACCCCGACCAATCCCACACCGATCGTGCCCGCGGTCGTCCAGGAACTCCCGATGCTCAGGGCGATGGCGCCGCAGATGACGGCCGTGGCCGCGTAGTACCAACTCGGTGAGAGCACCTGGATGCCGTAGTACACCAAGGTCGGGATCGTCCCGGAGAGGTTCCACACCCCGATCAGGGCGCCCACCGCCAGGAGGATGAACACCGCGCTGGTGATCGACGAAAGGGCGCGCCGGCCTGCCTGCTGCACCGCACTCCACGGATGGCCGTTCTTCATCGCCACCAGCGCTGCGGCCATTGCGCACAGCACCAGGGCCACCTGGACGGGTCCGTCCAGTGCGTCGAGCCCGAAGAGGGCCAGCGACCCGGCAACCAGCGTGGCCAGCACCACCAGGGGCACGATCGAGTCGAGCAGGGACGGCTCGCGCACGGGAGGCCCCGGCGCTTCGCCCTCTTCCTCGTCCCGCATCCCGGCCCCGTTCATGCGGGGGCACCGGCCGTGGTGCCGCACCCCTCCAACGAAGTGGAATATAGACCTAAATCAGTAGATATCTCATCATTGGGCGAGTGTCGGGCCGGTCTCCGGGGTGAGGTGGGGCAGAACTTCCCTGATCAGCCGCAGCGGCACGCCGGACTCCACCAGGAAGCGGATGACGGGCACGCGGTCGAGGGCGGAACGGCAGTAGTCCCGGTAGCCATTGGCGCCCCGGCCGGGGTCGATCAGCCCCTCCTCCTCGTAGTACCGCTGCGTCCCGCACTGACGCCGCCGGCTCTGGCGGCTTCACTGATCCTCATGTCCCGAGCAACGCCACGGGGGGTGCGGGATCTTCCAGGTAGGCGAGTGCCGCACCGGGGTCCTCGGCGAAGAAGACGAGGTCGGTCAGGGGGACGGGCAGGAATCCCTCTTCCTCCATCCGCCGGAACTGCGCCTTCAGGCCGTCGTAGAACCCTGCCGTGTTGAGGAGCACCACCGGCTTCGTGGTGTGTCCGTGCTTCTTGAGCTCCAGGATCTCGGTCGCCTCGTCCAGCGTCCCCGTCCCGCCGACCATGATCACGACAGCGTCGGCCCTGGCCAGGAGCAGCGCCTTGCGTTCGGCGAGGTCGCCGGCGATCACCATCTCGTCGGCGTTCCGGCGGGCACTGGCCGCCAGGAAGCCGACCGATACGCCCACGAGCCGGCCACCCGCCGTCTGGACGCCGTCCGCGACGACCTTCATCAGCCCGCGATCGGAGCCGCCCCACACCAGCGTGTGCCCGCCCCTGCCCAGGAGGTCGGCGAACTCCCGGGCCGGGCGGGTGTACCGCTCGTCGAGGTCGGCGGCCGAGAGGAAGACGCAGATGTTCATGCGGCAACAATACGAGGGGGTGGCCGATCGGGAGCCCGGCCCCGGCAGTCGCCGGATGTGAAGGGCGCAGGTGCTTCGGGCGGGGGAGGCGGGTCCTCGCTCGTTTCGGCCATGCCGTGCGCCTATCGGCCTACCTTCGGTCCCCGGGGCTCCGGCCTGCCCGATCCGCCTACGATCAAGGAACTTGCTCGGGTCGGCATCCTGGAACCGGAGGACCTCGTATGCCCTCAACACCTTCCGCGGACCTGGACACGGGAAGGTTCCGTGCTTATGGCGCCCGGCACGTGGACGAGCTGAGCAGGCGGTTCGCCATCCCGGACCACATCGCCCGCTCCGTCAAGTCCCTTGCCGCCGTGCTGCCGTTCCGCGTGAACGAATACGTCCTGTCCCGCCTGATCGACTGGGACGACGTTCCGGACGATCCCGTCTTCCAGATGGTCTTCCCGCAGAGCGGGATGCTCCGGGCCGAGGACGAGCGCCGGCTGGCGGCCCTCGCGGACGATCCCGGCGCACGGAAGGAACTCCGGCTCGCGGTCCAGCAGATCCGCGGCACCCTCAACCCCCACCCCTCGGGCCAGAAGCAGCTCAACGTCCCCACCCAGGACGGGGATACGGTGGCCGGGCTCCAGCACAAGTACCGCGAGACCGTCCTGTACTTCCCCGGTCAGGGGCAGACTTGCCACGCGTACTGCACCTACTGCTTCCGCTGGGCGCAGTTCGTGGGCGATGCCGATCTGCGGTTCGCCGCACCCGACCCCGGCGGCCTCGTGGACTACCTCGGCCGCCACCCCGAGGTCGACGACGTACTCGTCACCGGCGGCGACCCGATGATCATGTCGACCGAGCGGCTGCGCAGTCACCTCCGCCCGATCCTGAGCGTGCCCGGGGTCCGTACCGTACGCATCGGTACCAAGGCGGTCGCCTACTGGCCCCAGCGGTTCGTCACCGACGCGGACGCGGACGACCTGCTCCGGCTCTTCGAAGACGTCGTCGCCTCAGGGCGGAACCTCGCGGTCATGATGCACTTCACCCACCCGCGGGAACTGGAGACCGACCTCGCCCGCAGGGCCGTCGCCCGGATACGGGCCACCGGGGCCCTGGTCTACTGCCAGGCCCCCCTGGTCGCCCACGTCAACGACGACCCGCTCACCTGGAGCGCCCTGTGGCGCGCGGAACTGGCCGCGGGCGCCGTCCCCTACTACATGTTCGTCGAGCGGGACACCGGGCCGTACGAGTACTTCAAGGTGCCGCTCGCCCGCGCCCACGACATCTTCCGGTCCGCCTACCTGACCCTTCCCGGACTCGCCCGCACCGTGCGCGGACCGGTCATGTCGGCGACGCCCGGCAAAGTGGTCGTCGACGGCGTCACCGAGACCGCCCGGGGGCGCTTCTTCCAACTCCGCATGCTCCAGGCCCGCGATCCGCACCTGGTCGGCCGTCCCTTCCAGGCCCATTACTCGGAGACGGCCGCCTGGCTGGACGAACTCCGGCCCGCATCCGACACTCCCCCCGACATCTCCGCCGCATTGCGCGGCGCGAGCGCCGACGGCCTCCGTCGTGCTGCGGCGCCAGGATCCTCACCGCCCCGCTTCGGCGTCCGTGGACGGGGCGGCCGACAGCCCGAGTCGCCTGGCGGCGGCTGAAATCACCGCGTCGGCCAGTCCGGTGCCCGGGGCGAGGCCGGCCAGGACCGCCGCCTGGTGAGAGGCTCCGCCCGCGGGAAGCCCGG
Organism: Streptomyces sp. NPDC006487; assembly: GCF_042870555.1. Classification (NCBI taxonomy): domain Bacteria; kingdom Bacillati; phylum Actinomycetota; class Actinomycetes; order Kitasatosporales; family Streptomycetaceae; genus Streptomyces; species Streptomyces sp. NPDC006487. Next base: position 335,150 of record NZ_JBIAHN010000006.1, on the reverse strand, counting down.
GAAGCCCGTTGACCTCCAGCAGGTACAGGGTGCCGTCGGGTGCGAGGCGGAAGTCGGCTCGCGCGAAGTCGTGCAGCCCCAGGGCCGATACGGCTGTGCGCGTGAGCGTACGGGCCTGTGCGGCCAAGGAGCCGGAAATGGGGGCGGGGACCTTCAGATGGCTCCAGCGGGACGGGTCCTGCTTGAGGGTGTAGTCGAACAGCCCCCCGTACGCCACGGTGTCCGGCATCGTGGTCTCGGCCACGGCCAGGGCTCCGCCCGCCGCCGTGAAATAGGGCACGGTGAGGTCGCGTCCCGGCACGTATTCCTCCACGAGCACTCCGTCCGGAAACTCCGCGAGACACCCCAGGGCACGGGCGTGCGCCTCATCGGGCGTGGCAGCAAGGGACAGCGGTCCGATGCCCTTGGAGCAGGACTCGTAGTTGGGCTTCACGATGACCGGAAACCGCAGATGGTCCAGCGGCGGGACCTGCGCTCCGTCCTTGACGAAGACCCACCCGGGGGTGGGAAGCCCGTGGGCCCGCAACACCAGTTTGGTGAGGTGCTTGTCCAGAGCCAGTGCGAGAGCCTGCGGCCCCGATCCCGTGTGGGCAAGCCCCAACTGGTGGTACAGGGCGGGGTAGAAGGACTGCCGCCACGGCCCGCTCCACCCTTCGGCGAGGTTGAACACCAGGTCGGAGCGGGCCGATCGCAGCCGGGCGACCGTGACGTCCAGCGTTCCGCTGACCTCCACGGCGACCGGTTCGTGGCCCAGGTCCCGCAGACTCGCCAGCAGCTCCTCCACCTCTTCGCGCGAGGTGAAGCCGCGCTGGCTCACCTCGTCACCGCGCCGCAGGTTGTGTGCAAGGGCAATGCGCACGGAAACCTCCTCAGCGGGCCGAACCCGCCCTGGGACGACCGTCGCAGGTCACTACCCAGCCCCGGCCTCACCTCACCCCCGTCACGGTCCGGGGAATCAGCCGCGGCAGACGCCGCGGGTGTGGTCGTACGTCGCGGTGGCCTGGGAGTAGCGCCACTGCGGGTCCAGGAGGTCGCTCTTCAGCTGTCCGGCGGCTGCCGGGCTCTCGACGATGTACCCGAAGTCCTGCAGCCAGGACGGATACAGGTTCTTCGAGCCGATGTAGAAGGCCGATCCGTCGACCGACACCAGCTTGTGGTGCTGGGCGTACGGCTTGCCGTCCGCCCAGGTCGGCTGGTCGGAGGCGCGGAACGTGGCCAGCTGGAGGTTCTCGCACAGAGCCGTCCGGGCCCGGGCGCCGTCGCCGGTCAGGGCCGTCACCCGGCCGCGCAGGGCGTCGCTCACCTCGGAGAGCGCCTTGATCTGCGAGTAGCCGCCGCTGCCGATCGTGCCGCGGTTGGCCGGGTCGCTCACGACGATGCGGACCTTCACACCGGAGGCGAGCTTCGCGGCGAGGGCGTCGTAGAGGCGCACGTCGTAGCGGGGCAGCGGTGGGCAGGTGGCGTGCACGTCCTGCTGGGAGATCTCGATGTGCGAGGTCGCGCTGGAGACCAGGGCGCGCAGCGCGCTCTCCTCCGGGTTGACGGTGTCGTAGTCCCGGTCGGCGTTCGTCCTGTCGTGCACCCCGATCCCGCACTTGGTGTCGCCGGCCGTGGGCAGGACCGGGCGGAAGGCGGAGGAGGGGTCGTTCTGACGGATGCCCACGCCGAGCCCGCCGACGGCCAGTGCGGGCACGTCCCCCTCGCCCCGCGGGGAGGCGGGCCGGGGCAGGGCGGGCATGCAGTCCGCGCCCGGCGAGGCGGCGAACCAGACCGAGCTCCAGTTGTTCTTGTTGCGACAGGTCCAGTCCCACAGGGAGTCCAGATAGCGGCCCGCGGAGCCGGCCGCCGGTCCGGACAGGGCGAGGTCGACGTCGCTCACCGGGTGGGACGTGTCGAGGTAATCGTCCTTCCAGCTGTTGATGCCGCCGGTGATCACCGAACTGCCGTCCACCACGACCAGCTTGGAGTGGTTCCAGGAGAAGGCGGCCTTCGAGGTGGTCATCGAGGCCACGTTCAAGGTGATGTCGCCCGCGACGGCCGGGCCGAGCTTCGTGAGCAGCTCGTCCCGGTAGGACGACGGGATCACGGTGGAGTGGTAGAGGGGCGCGGCGCCGACCATGACGCGCACCTTCAGCCGGTTGCCCTTCTGTACGGATTCCCGCAGGCCCGCGACGATCGCCTCCTGGTAACCCCCGTTGGGGAAGGGCGCGAGGGTCGATATGTCGACCGTCTGCCGGGCGTCGGAGATGTCGCGCCGCATCTTGTCCAGGAGGCGGCGCGATCCGGGCCGGTCGGCGCACACGGCGTCGCCCCAGCATCCGGGAGTCTGGAGCAGCCAGTCGGCGCCCCCGGGCTCGGACGAGCCGAGCCGGTTGCCGGAGGTGCGTTCCCAGATCGAGCCCTCCAGGCCCGGCGAGACCTGACGCAGGGTCTGCTCGACCGCGTCCAGGTGCGGAGTGGGTGCCGGCGCCTCCGAGGCGGAGGCGGGGGCGACGGCGCCGAGGAGGGACAAGCCGAGGGCGAGCGCCGTGGTGGAGACGAGTGCGGTCGTACGGACGGTGCGTGCCAATGTGGTTCCTTGACTGAGGGGGTGGCTCCGGGCCGGAGCGTGGTCCACCACGGCTCCGACCTTGATCAACTCGGGCAAGTTACCAGTGCGTAGCCCTCTGTTCACCCGCCTCGGGCGAGTTCCGGCCACCCGCCGAAGGACCGACTCGCGCGGCGCCCCGGCTTCGTCAGCCGGCCGTCCGCGGCGTCCAGGTCGTCGGCGGGGTGGCGGCGCTTGTGCACGATGAGCCGGACGAAGAAGGCGGCCATCGCCCCCACCGCTTCTTTGGCGGCCGTCGGCCGGACGGGATCCGGGGCGATGAGCGTGTTGGTCCAGGAACGGAAGTCCGTGCGCCGGTCCTCGGGGACGCCCGGGTGGTTCATCAGCTCGGTCTGGAGATCCATGGAGCCACCCTAGAAAGGCCGTTGGGGCGGGCCGGGCAGGAGGCGGCCGCGGTCGGGGCCGGCCGGGGCGTGCTGGACGGGGTCGCCGGGGTGCTGGAAGTGCACGGCGGCGGGCAGCCCGGCGAGGTAGGCGTCCAGGCCGGCCCGGCAGTACGCGACCATCGGTTCCGGCAGTCCGTCCAGGGGGTACCAGCCCATGCCGTCGCACCGGTCCGGCTCCATCACCCGGGGCCGTCCCGACCACCTCCGGACCTCGAAGAACACGCCGATCCGGGAGTTGGAGCCGACGGGAGGGCGGTGGTGCACGGTGACGGCCGCGGTGACGTCCTCGGGGTCGATGAGGACGCCGGTCTCCTCACGGGCTTCCCGGATCACCCCCTCGACCATGGTCTCGCCCGGGTCGAGGTGCCCGGACGGGAGGTGCCACAGCCCCGTCGCGTACACCGGTCCGGCGCGGCGGGACATCAGCGCCTCGGGGCCGTTCCCGGTGTCGCGGCGCAGGATGAGGTGGACGTCGACCGGCACCGTGTGCCGGGCGCCGCCGCTCACCGCTGCGCCCCGGGCCGGAGGCCGAGCGGATCGGTCACCACGGGGTCGCTCAACCGGTATCGGCCGCAGGCGGCGGCAAGCGGGTCGGACCGGGTCACGAGTGCTCCTCCGACGTGGCGTCCGCGGCGGGGGCACGCTGGGCGGGCACGGATTCCGCGAACGCGGCCGCCTGGATCAGGTAGGAGTCCCTGAAGTCCCCCGTGCCGGTCTCCTCGTCCATGAGCTCCGGGAACGTCCCGGACTCGGCGAGCCGTCCGTCCTTCATGACGTGGATGACGTCGGCGTGCCGCACCGAATGCAGTCGGTGGGTGATGAAGATGATCGTCTGGCCGGTCGCGGCCAGTGCACGGATCCGGTCGAATACCCGCTGCTCGGCGACCGCGTCCAGAGCACTGGTGGGCTCGTCGACCACCAGGATCCCCGCGCGTTTGTACCAGGCGCGGCTGATGCCCGTCAGCTGCCATTCTCCGCCGGACGCCTCTCGCCCGCCCTTGTATCCCCGGCCCAGGAGCGTGCCGAAGCCCCGGGGCAGTGCGGCGATGAACTTGTCGGCGCCGGAGAAGGCCGCCGCGTCCTGCACCGCTTCGTCCTCGATGGGGACGGTGGGCCGGCCGATGCCGATGTTGACCCGCACCGTGAAGGGCCACCGGAAGAAGGACTGCGACATGAGGGCGATGCGGGCGAAGATCTGTCCTCGGTCGGCCTTGGCGGCGTCCACGTCGTCCCACCAGATCGTGCCGCCGCCCTCGTCGGGAAGGTGCAGGCCGGCCAGGAGCTTGATGAGGGTGGACTTGCCCGAGCCGTTGGCCCCGACCAGGGCGATGACCTTGCCGATCGGGAAGGACAGGGACACCTCGCGCAGAGACGGCTGCGGGCTCTCGCCGCCGGAGCCCGGGTAGGTGAAGGTGACCTTCTCGAAGCGGACTTCCCGCACCTGCTCGGGCAGATCCTCCCCGGTCTCCGGGATGGCGCGCGCCTCGGCCTCCACGCACAGCCGCTCGTAGTCGGCGACGAAGAGCGACTCCTGGTGCAGGTCGGCCATCTGCAGGACCAGACCGTCGAGGCTGGAGGCGCCGGCGCGGATGGCGAGCACCGCGGTGCCCGCGACCGCCAGGTCCATCCGACCGCTCCACAGGAGCAGCCCCAGCGCCCCGTAGGTGAGGAGGGTCGCGGCCCCGGAGGCGCCGTCCGCGATCAGCCCGATCTTGGCGGCGGTACGGGCCAGGCGGGTCTGCTCGCGTTCGCTGGTCTCGGCCATCTGCCGGAAGTGACCGAGGAGGAAGGGCCCGACCTCGTGGACCCGGACCTCGGCGGCGGCCTCCCGCTGGGTCAGCAACTGCCCCAGCAGGTGCCCGGCCCGCGCGTGCTGTACGAAGGCGTGGAAGCTGATGTAGCGCTGCTTGGAGATCGTCAGCGAACTCCACGCGCTGGGCAAGGTCATCAGGACCAGGAGGGGCAGGAGCGCGACGTGGAGCACCGTGAGCACACCGGCGGCCGCGATCAGGGAGATCCCGGAGTTCAGGGTGTTGGTGCAGTACCGGATCATCCGGCGGGCGGAGTCGGCCCCGTAGCGGGCCGCGTCCAGCAGCCGGTGGAACTCGTCGTCCTCGATCGCCGCGAGCTCCACCCGGTGCACCAGTCCCAGGTACCGCTCCGTGGCGACCCGCTGGACCTTGGGTTCGAGTTCGCCGGTGGCCGCTGTCGACGCGGAGCGCAGCAGCGAACCCAGCAACGCCGTGACCGCGACCAGCACGAGCGACGGAACGGCCTGGGCCAGGCGCTGGTTGGTTGTGCCGTCGGCCAGGACGTGGCCCAGTACGCCGTTGACCGCGACCAGCCCGACCGCCTGGGCGATGCCCCGCCCGGCCTCGGCGCCGAGCACCACGCGCAGGGCGCGTGCGTCGGCGAGGTGCGCGAGCTTCAACCCGGTGGTGACCATGCGGGGCAAGGCCTTGGCCATGGTCACGAGGCCGAGCTTGAGCCAGACGCCTTCGTGCCGGTCCCAACCGACGTCGTACGCCAGCTCCCCACCGAACAGCAGCCGCTCCGACTCCGACACCGTGGAGGACTCTTCGTCGGTCTGCCGCCGGTCCGTCATGCGGTCCACCCCGCTTCCCGTCGTGTCGGGACGCCGCGGCGGGCCACTGGGCTCCCGGCGTCGCTCGGTTGGTCGCGGTCGGGTTGATCGGAACGAGCGGGTGCCATGCGGATACCTCTCGACAGGACGTGCCGGTGATGCCAGGCGAGGTCAACTGCATTCGTTGCGAGGTGTGTTGCCGTCGTGTGATGGTGTCGGGCTCAACGACCGGGGGCACCGGATCGAACACGCGTGTTTGAGACGAAGCGGATCCCGTACAGGAGCGCGGAAGGCTGCTCGTGCAGGGTGCATCCACCCTTGAGGCGTGCGGGTCCCGCCGGGGAGGGCACTGGCCGAAACGCCGGTGTTGATACGCGTGTGACGGGTGGGGTTACGCGGCCGACGCGGCTGAGCAAGGCTTCCGGGGGCGCTGGGCGCTGGGCGCTGGGCGCGGGGCGCGGGGCGCGGACCGGCCCGTCAGCCCCCGACGCCGGCGCGCGGATCCGGGGCGGCGTCCAGGAGCCCCCGCACCAGTGCGCCGACCTGCTCCGTCTCGAGCAGGAACCCGTCGTGCCCGTACGGGGAGCGGATGACCCGGATCCCGTCCGCGGTCGGGATCCCCTCCGCCAGTTCCTCCTGCTGGGCGAGGGGATAGAGGCGGTCGGAGTCCACCCCGGCCACCACCGTGCGGGCCCGCACCCGGCCGAGGGCCGTGCGTCGGCCGCCCCGGCCCCGCCCGATGTCGTGGGTGTTCATGGCTTCGGCCAGGGTGACGTAACTGGCCGCGTCGAACCGCCGGGGGAGTTTGACGGCCTGGTGGTCGAGATAGGACTCGACGCGGTACCGGCCGCCGAGCCAGGGCTGTTCCCCCTCCTGGGCCTCATGGCCGAAGCGGGTCTGCAGTTCCCCGGCCGAACGGTAGGTGATGTGCGCGATGCGGCGGGCGATGCCCAGCCCCGCGTGCGGCCCCCGCCCGGGCCCGGCGTCGTGGTAGTCGCCGCCCCGCCAATGGGGGTCGGCGCGGATGGCGTGGACCTGGGAAGAGGCCCAAGCGATCTGGTCCGCGCTGGCCGCCGCCGGGCAGGCGAGCAGCAACAGCGCAGCCACGCGCCCCGGTTCACCGACGGCCCACTCCAACGCCCGCATCCCGCCCATGGATCCACCGACCACCAGGGCCCACCGGCCGACGCCGAGTGCGTCTGCGAGTCCGGCCTCGGCGCGCACCTGGTCGCGCTGGGTCAGGCGCGGGAACGAACCGCCCCAGGGACGCCCGCCGGGGCCCGGCGAGGCGGGCCCCGTGCTTCCCTGGCAGCCGCCCAGGACGTTCGGCGCCACCACGAACCACCGGTTGGTGTCGAGCGCCCGGCCCGGGCCCACCAGTGCGTCCCACCAGCCGGAGGTCGGGTGACCGGGCCCGGCGGCGCCCGCGACGTGACTGTCGCCGGTCAGCGCGTGCAGGACGAGGACCGCGTTCGAACGGTCCGGTGCGAGCCGCCCCCAGGTCTCGAACGCCAGCCGCACCCCCGGCAGCACACCGCCCGCCTCCAGCGCCAGCGGTTGCGTGCGCCGGTGCCACTGGCGGCGGCCCGGCGGGTCCCCCTCCCGCCACGCGCCGGTGGCGGGAGGCGGGACCACGCCGTCCGGGGTCCCTGTGGCGGAGTTCAGGACGCTTCCTTCGAGGCGCGGAAGCCGGCCTCCAGGTCGTCCTTCAGGTCGGCGAGGTTCTCGATGCCGACGGACAGGCGTACCAGCCCCGGGGTGGTGCCGGTGGCGGCGAGCTGCGCCTCGTCGAGCTGGCTGTGGGTGGTCGAGGCGGGGTGGATGACGAGACTGCGTACGTCGCCGATGTTCGCGAGGTGGCTGAACAGCTCCAGTCCGTCCACGAAGCGCCGGCCCGCCTCGACACCGCCCCGCAACTCGAACGAGAGCACTGCCCCGGCGCCGCGCGGCAGGTAGCGGCGCGCGGCCTCGTACCAGCGGTTCGACGGCAGGCCGGGGTAGTGCACCGCCGAGACCTCGTCGCGCCGTTCGAGCCACTGGGCCAGCTCCTGGGCGTTCGACGAGTGCCGCTCCAGCCTCAGGCTCAGCGTCTCCACGCCTTGCAGGAGCAGGAACGCGGAGTGCGGCGCGATGGCGGGACCGAGATCGCGCAGCAGTTGCACGCGCAGCTTGACCGCGTACGCGCCCGGTCCGAGGGCGGACCAGTAGCGCAGCCCGTGGTAGCTCGGGTCTGGCTCGGTGAAGCCGGGAAAACGCTCGGGGTGCGCGCCGAAGTCGAAGGTACCCGCGTCGACGACCACGCCGCCGAGGGTGGTGCCGTGCCCGCCGAGGAACTTGGTGGCCGAGTGGACGACGACGTCGGCGCCGTGCTCGATGGGGCGCAGCAGGTACGGCGTGGGCACGGTGTTGTCGACGACGAGCGGCAGGCCCGCCGCGTGCGCGACGTCGGCCACGGCCCGGACGTCGAGGACGTTGCCGCGCGGGTTGCCGAGGGTCTCGGCGAACAGGGCCTTGGTCTGCGGCCGTACGGCGGCCCGCCAGGCGTCGAGGTCGTCGGGGTCCTCGACGAACGACACCTCGATGCCGAACTTCGGCAGGGTGTGCCGGAACAGGTTGTACGTGCCGCCGTAGAGGGAGGCGCTGGAGACGATGTGGTCGCCGGCCGAAGCCAGGTTCAGGATCGCGAGGGTCTCCGCGGCCTGACCGGAAGCGAGGGCGACGGCGGCGACGCCGCCTTCGAGGGCGGCGACGCGCTGCTCCAGGGCGTCCTGGGTGGGGTTGTGGATGCGGGTGTAGATGTTCCCGGGTTCGGCCAGGGAGAAGAGGTCGGAGGCGTGCTGGGTGTCGCGGAAGACGAACGAGGTGGTCTGGTAGATCGGGACCGCGCGGGCGCCGGTGGCCGGATCGGGAGCGGAGCCGGCGTGGAGCTGCTTGGTCTCGAAGGACCAGGCCGGCGTCGCGGATCCGGCGGTCTCGCTCTCGGGGGTGTGCCCTGCGGTGACGGCGTCGATGGGCTGGCTCATGGGTCTCCTCGGAAGTGCGGGTGACTCGGAGGTGCGGAACGGAGCGGTGTCAGGCGGCCGTTGGTACGCGGAAGGGAGGCGCGGCACCCTTGTGCCGGTGCCGGTGCCGGTGCCGGTGCCGGTGCGGGGGAGCCGGTGTGGGCGGCAGCGCGTCGGGGTTCACTGTGGAGCGAAGGCCCCGGCACCCGACGGCTCCCGCCCGGCGGCCGCGGCGTCCGGGCAGGACGGGACGGCGTACGACGGGTACGGGGGAGTGAGCGGTGCGAGGTGCGAGGTGCGTGGTGCGGGAGAGGGAGCGCGGGCTGTGCCGCGCGGCGCCGCGTCAGCCGGTGACGGGACAACCCGTGGTCGTGACGCGCGCGTAGTCGACGTGGCGACGGGTCACGAGTACGGTCATGCGCCCAGGGAACCACAGGCGGGGCGGGGCGCACCAGGTCTTCCGGTCAATCCGGTCAGATGTGCCGGTGCACCCCGGGCGGGGACCACGGGTCCGCCGGCCACTCGCTCCGGTAGTCCCCGGGCTGCCAACTCCGTTGGGCGTCGGCCGATATGGCGGACACCGAGGCCCGACCTCGGCAGCTCAGGCACCACCCTCGGCGGTACGGGCGCCCCCTCGGCGGTTCAAGCCTCGCTCAGGCCTCGATCAAAGCATCCACGACGGCCCTGGCGACGCGGCTCGCGCGCTCCGGCGTCCAGTGGGACGGCTCTTCCACCGATGAGACGTAGTAGCCGCGGGTCAGCAGCGAGAGGAGGTCGGCCGCGAGGCCGGCGTCGGGTACTCCCGCGGCGATGGACGCCTCCAGGAACTCCTGGCGCGATTCGCGCGGCTCGTGGTGGTCGACGCCGCCCGGGTCGGAGTGCGCCGACGAGAGCATCTCGATCCAGAGCGAACGGAGCAGCAGGTCTTCCGGCTCCGTGCTGAGGTGCCACTCCACCGTGGCGCGCAGCCGGTCCGAGCCGGTCAGTTCGCCCAGGTGGGCCTCCAGGTCGGCGCGCCAGCGTGATTCCGCGGCGCGCACGGCGTTGGTGATCAGCTCGGTGCGGGTGGGCACGTAGTTGGTGACCATGGCCGTGGACCCGCCGAGCTCCTTGGCCACGGCACGGATGGTGACGGCGCGCGCACCGTCCCGGGCGGCGACCGCGAGGGTCGCGTGGGCGATTGCCTTGCGGCGCTGGACTTCGTCGACGTCGATCGGCATGGAAGCAACCTAGCTCAGAGGGGGTTGACGCTGAACTCATCTAAATGCAACGCTGTTATATCACGTTGTTTTTCAAAGGTTTGCTTCCATGGAGGGGCTTCATGAACCTTGCCGTCCGACAGGTCACGTCGGAACCCGTCCCTCCGTCCGCACGGCAGCACATGGTCCGGATGCGCGACGGCGTGCGGCTGGCCACCGACGTGTACGGCGCCGCCGAGGGGTCGGCGCCGGCGCCGACCGTCCTGGCCCGCCTGCCCTACGACAAGAACAGCCGGTACGTCTTCTTCGACCGGATCGCGGAGCGGTTCACGGCGCGCGGGTACGTCGTGGTGGTCCAGGACGTCCGGGGCAAGTTCCGCTCCCAGGGCCGGACCCTGGGCTGGACCGGAGAGGTCGACGACGGCTACGACACCCTCGACTGGATCACCCACCAGCCCTGGTCCGACGGGATCGTGGGCATGTTCGGCGACTCGTACTACGGATTCACCCAATGGTCGGCGGTCTCCAGCCAGCATCCCGCGCTGCGTGCCATCGTCCCCCGGGTGACCTGCACCTCGAACGCCCCCGGCGTCGCCGCCTACGACTCCGGCTCGGGCCGGCAGCCCCTGTGGCTGGAGGGGGCCACGTATCAGGCGCAGGTGTGGACGGACAACGACTCCTACGAGTTCGACGTCGATCTCACCAGGCGTCCGATCGCCGCCGCCTACGAGGAGGCGTTCACCGCCATCGGGAAGCGTTCGACCGGCTTCGACCTCATCGTCGGCGGCATCCCCCTCGCCCCGTACAACGGTCCGCACCCCTACGACGCCCGCCCCGTGCCCGTGCTGCACTGCGTGGGCTGGTTCGACAACCTCGGCATCGCGCACATGCGCGACTACACGGAGCTGGCCGAGCGCCCCGGGTGGGCGGCCGTCCAGTACCTGGTCGCCGACACGATCGACCACGAGAACTACTTCCTGGAGGACGCCCCGGCCACGCCCGAGACCGACCACGGGGAAGGCGACGCCGCCCTTGAGCGCATGCTCGATTCCTACGCCGGGACCGCGATCGAGTTCTTCGACGTCTTCCTGAAGGGCGCCGCACGGCCCGACTCCCTGCCCCGGGTGCGCTGGAAGCTGGGCCACGAGGGCTGGCGCACCGCGGAGACCTGGCCGCTGCCCGAAGCCACGTCCGCCGAGATGTACTTGACGGAGCCGGCCGGGGCGGCCGGAACGGTCCCCGGGGGAAGGCTGGCCCCGGGCCGGGCCGGCCCACCGCAATCGGCCCAGTGGCGGTACGACCCCGACGATCTCGTGCCGTCCGCCGCGGCCGACACCTTCCTGCAGTTGCGCGACCACGCCGACGAGCGCCGCACCCTCGACCGGGACGACGTCCTCGTGTTCACCGGCCCCGCCTCCGACCGGCCGCTGGACCTCGCGGGCCCCGTACGCGCGGTGCTGCACGTGGACAGCACGGCGCCCACCTTCGACGTGTTCGTCCGTCTCCTCGACCTGGCCCCGGACGGCACGGCGCGCCTGATCGTGCGCGGATGCGCCCAGGCCGACAGGGCGGGCGAGCTGGACATCACCCTCGGGCACACCGGATACCGGGTGCGCCCGGGGCACCGTCTCGCGCTGATGATCGCGGGCAGCGACTTCCCGAACCACCTGCCCAACTCCGGTTCGCTGGAGAGCCCCTGGCTGACGACCTCGCCCAAGGCGAGCCTGCAGACGCTGCGGACCGGCTCCGCCCACCCTTCCCGGCTGTGCCTGACCGTCCTGCCCGACGGCTCGGCCGTGCACCACCCGGCCGCGGAGCGGCTCCGCCGTGAAGGGGGCGGCCCGAGATGAGTCTGCGATTCGCCACGACCCGGCTGGGCATGCTCGTCGTGACCGTGCTCGTCTCCAGCCTGGCCATCTACGGCGCGATGTTCCTCACTCCCGGCGATCCGGCCACGCTGCTCGTCGGCGGCAGCCGGAACCCCGACCCCGCCGTGCTGGCCCAGATCCACCGCGAGTACCACCTGGACGACCCCTTCATCCAGGGCTACTGGCACTGGCTGGGCAACTGCCTGCAGGGGGACTTCGGGAAGTCCCTCGTCTACCGCGAATCCGTCGCCGGACTCATCGGCGCCCGCGCCGGAGACACCCTCGCGCTCGTCTCCTACGCCTCCCTCCTCGTCCTCGTCGGCGGCACCGTCATCGGCACCGTCGCCGCCCTGCGCGGCGGACGTACGGAAACCCTGGCCACGACCCTGACGGCGGGTGCGATGGCGGTACCGACCTTCATCATGGCGGTGCTGCTCATCTGGCTCTTCGCCGTCCAACTGCCGTGGTTCCCCGTCTACGGTTCCGGCGAGGGCTTCGGCGGCACCCTCACCCACCTGACGCTCCCGGCCGTCGCCCTGGCGCTGACCTGGATCGGCTACGTCGCCCAGGTGACCCGTACCGCCGTCCGCGCGGAGATGCGCTCCGAGCACGTCGAGACCGCCCGCAGCCGCGGGGTCCCCGAGCGCACGGTGATCAGGCGGCACGTGCTGCACAACGCCTCGGGCCCCGTCTTCGCCGTCTCCGGTGTCGGCGTCGCCGGGCTCATCGCCACCGCGGCCGTCGCCGAGCAGGCGTTCGGCACCGGAGGGCTCGGAGCACTCATGATCGAGGCCGCGTCCAAGCAGGACATGGCCGTCGTGCAGGCCGTGTCGCTGGTCTTCGTGGTGGTCTTCGTCGTCCTCAACACCACCGTCGACCTGATCAGCGCCGCGCTCGACCCCCGCACCGCGCAGAAGGGGGTCCGATGACCACCGCCCTGTCCACCCGTCCGGTGCCCGCACGGCGCACCGGACCGCCGCGCGACCACCTGGCGCTCGCGGCGGCCTGCGTCGTCGCCCTGTTCGTCCTGCTGGCCGTGTTCGGCCCCCTGCTCGCCCCGCACGACCCCAACGCCGTCGACCCGCTGAACGTCAACGCCGGACCTTCCGCCGCCCACCTCCTGGGAACCGACGACACCGGACGCGACCTGCTGTCCCGGCTGATCGCCGGAACCCGCGCCAGCCTCTGCGCCCCCGCCGTCGTGATCGCCGTGTCCACCACGCTCGGCACCCTCCTCGCGCTGGCGGCGGCGTGGTGCGGAGGCCGGCTCGACCGGTTCGTCTCCGGAGCCCTGGACATCGTCTTCGGCTTCCCGGGGCTGATCATGGCCGTCCTCGTCGCCGCGGTCTTCGGCGCCGGACTCGTCGCACCGATCGTCGCCCTGTCGATCGCCTACTTGCCCCTGATCACCCGTGTCGTACGGTCCGCCGCGATCAAGGAGCGCCACCTGCCCTACGTCTCCGCGCTCCAGCTCCTCGGCGCGCCCACCGCCCGCATCTGGCTGCGGCACCTCCTGCCGAACCTGCTCCCGCTCGTCCTGGTCCAGGCCACCATCGGATTCGGCTACGCCCTGCTCGACGTGGCGGCGATCTCCTTCCTCGGACTCGGCAGCCAGCCCCCGGACCCGGAGTGGGGACTCATGGTCTCCAACGGGGCCCCCTCCATCCTCGCGGGGCAACCAGAGCAGTCGCTGTACGCGGGCCTCGCCATCCTGGTCGTCGTCATCGCGTTCAACCTGCTGGGGACGGGCCTGTCCCGACGTCTGCTCGGAGAGAACGCATGACTTCCACACCGCTGCTCAGGATCGACGCGCTCGGCATCGACCTGCCCGTCGACGGGGCCGCGCGCACCGTCGTCCACCGCGCCGATGTAGCCATCGACGAGGGAACGGCCGTCGCCCTGGTCGGCGAGTCCGGATCCGGCAAGTCCCTGACCGCCCGCGCCGTCATGGGGCTGTTGCCCCGGGCCGCCCGGATCCACGGAGAGGTGCTGTTCGCGGGGGAGTCCGTCCCGCGGATGAGCCCCGAGCGCCTGCGTGCCTTCCGCGCCACCGAGGTCGCCATGGTGTTCCAGGACCCCCGCGCCCACATCAACCCCGCCCGCAGCGTCGGCGACTTCCTGATCGAAGGACTCACCACCACACGCCGAGTGCCGGCCGCCGAGGCGGTCCGGAAGGTCACCGGAATCCTGCGGGAAGTCGGCATCGCCGATGCCGGCCGGCGCATGCGCCAACGGCCCCACGAGCTGTCGGGCGGTCTGCTCCAGCGGGTGATGATCGGGGCCGCGCTGGCCGCCGAACCACGCCTGCTCCTCGCGGACGAGCCGACGACCGCCCTCGACGTGACCACGCAGGAAGAGGTCATGGCCATCATCGGCGAGGCCCGCGAAGCCCGCGGGCTGGCCATGCTGTTCATCACCCACGACCTGGAACTCGCGGCAGCCGTGTGCGACCGGGTCGTGGTCATGTACGCGGGCTCGACCGTGGAGGAACTCCCCGCCGGCCGCCTGCGCGCCGGCGCCGCCCACCCCTACACGCGCGCCCTGCTGGCTTCCCGTCCCTCGGTCTCCGACACCACCGCGGAACTCCGCTCGATCCCGGGCAGACCGCTGTCCGGCTTCGAAGCGCCCGACGGATGCGCCTTCGGAGAACGATGTCCGCGCCTACGGGACCTGTGCCGCAGCGACCGACCGCACCCGAGCACCACCGCCGACACCACGGCGGCCTGCCACTTTCCGCACACACCCTCGACCGGGGAGGCCGGTAGCCGTGCTTGAGGTACGCAACCTCCGCAAGGAGTTCGGTGACTTCGTCGCCGTGGACGACGTGACCTTCTCGCTCGCGGAGCACGGTTCCCTGGCGATCGTCGGCGAGTCGGGATCGGGCAAGACGACCACCGCCCGCATGATCGCCGGGCTCGAAACGCCGAGCGGCGGACACGTCGTCGTCGACGGGGACGAGCGCCGGGCCGGGCGGGCGCGCTCTCGCGAGCGCCACGTCCGTGGCCGGCGGATCCAGATGGTGTTCCAGGACCCCTATTCCTCCTTGGACCGGCGTCAGCGCGTCGGGGACGCCGTCGCCGAGGCGGTCGCGCTGCACCGGCAGCTGCCCGCCGACCGGCTGCGCGCCCGGGTGGCCGAACTGCTCGAGATGGTGGGCCTGGACGAGCGGCAGGCACGCTCGCTGCCGAAGGCCCTCTCCGGCGGACAGCGCCAGCGCGTCGCCATCGCCCGCTCCCTGGCCGCCGAACCACGGGTACTGATCCTCGACGAGGCCATCGCCGCCCTGGACGTGTCCATCCAGGCGCAGGTCCTGGCCCTGCTCGCCCGTATCCGGGCGGACACCGGCACCGCCCTGCTGTTCATCACGCACGACCTCGGCGCCGTCCGGCACATCAGCGACGACGTCCTGGTGATGCAGGCGGGAAGGGTCGTCGAACAAGGCCCGGTCGCGGGGGTCCTCGGCGCTCCGCGGGCCCCGTACACCCGGCGCCTCATCGACTCCATCCCGAAGCCGGGCTGGACGCCGCGGAGGATGGCGGACAGGGCTGCTGCCCCCTGACGTCCCGCGTGCCGAGCCGCCCACGAGACGAAGACGCCCGCCCCGGTGAGGGGCGGCGTTTTCGTCGTTGTGCGCCCGGGTCCCGGTACCGGTCAAGCCCTTCCCGGCGAGGGTCCGGGAGACCTCGGGCAGCCGTGGGGCGCGCGGGAGGAAGCGGGAAACGGCGTGCCCCGGCGGTCTGGGAAGACCGCCGGGGCACGCCGTTGGTGTGCCGGGGACGCGGGTCGGTCAGCCGGTCGCCGCCCACGAGAGGGTCGGCCGGGTACGGGTGGCCCGGGTCTCGATCGCCGTGGCGACGTGCAGCAGCAGGTCCTCCTGGAAGCGGCCGCCGATCAGCTGGACGCCGGACGGCAGCCCGTCGCGCAGGCCGGTGGGCACGGAGACGGCGGGGAACCCGAGGACGGGTACGGCCTGCATCGGCCACTGCGAGGCCAGCAGTTCGCTCACCCGGGCGTCGCCGGCGAGGTCGGCGTCCTGCTCGAAGGGCGGCTCGGCGCAGACCGGCGTCAGTACGACCCGGTCCTGGCCCAGGAACTGCTGGAAGCGGCTGATGAGGCTGCCGCGGCGGGCGTACCCGCGGATGTACTCGGCGAGGGTGGGCTGCTCGCCCCACATCTCCGCGGCGGCGGCGAAGCAGGACGCGAGGGAGACGCGTACGGCTTCGTCGCCGAACATCTCGATCTCGGACATCATCGTCTTCAGCTCCTGGTAGATCAGGAGCGACCACAGCCGGGCGGCCTCGCCCAGAAGGGGAAGCTCGATCTCCTCCACCTCGTGGCCGGCCTCGCTCAGCCACCGGGCCGCGTCGTCGATGGCCGCGTCGACGCTGGGGTGCGGCTTGGTGCCTCCGACGGAACGGACGACCGCGACCTTGACCCGGCCGGGCGTGCCCAGCGGCGGCCGCACCGGGAGGCCCACGGGGTCGTTCAGATCCGGGCTCACCATGGCGTGCAGGCCGAGCCGGACGTCGTCGACGGTCCAGCCGAGCGCCCCGTGGACGGCCATGGTCTGGAAGGACAGCGGGCTGTCGAACTCCTCCGCGCCGCGCGGCTCCACCCCGGAGACGAGCCCCATGGTGGGGCGCAGGCCGACGGCGCCGCAGCAGTACGCGGGGAAGCGGACGGAGCCGCCGATGTCGTTGCCCTGCGCGATGGGGGTCATGCCGGCGGCGACCGATGCGGCGGCGCCTCCTGAGGAGCCGCCCGGCGTGCGGGTGGGGTCCCAGGGGTTGAGGGTCGTGCCGTGCAGTTCGTTTCCGGTGAACCAGCGCACTGCGAAGGCCGGGCTGTTGCTGCGGCCGAGCAGGGTCGCCCCCGCGTCGCGCAGGCCGGCGATACAGACGGCGTCGTCCTGGGCGACGGCGCCGGCCCAGGCGGCGACCCCGTGCGAGCTGGCGTACCCGCGCTGCGAGGTGTTGATCTTGGTGGACACCGGGACGCCGAGCAGCGGGGGAAGCTCGCCGCCCGCGGCCACCGCGGCGTCGGCGGCCGCCGCCTGGGCGAGGGCCTCCTCGGGGCGGATGTCCACGAGGGCGTTCAGCGCGGGGTTGGTCTCCTCGATGCGTGCGAGGAAGGCCTGCGCGACCTCGGTCGCCGAGAAGCTCTTCGCGCGGATGCCGGCGGCCAGTTCGGCGGCCGAGCGGTCCCACAGGGGGGTGCCACCGGTGGTGTCGGTCATCGTCGTCTCCTGATTCGAAGGGGTGGCGGTCACTTGGCGGTCCCGCCGAGGTGGGCGGCCCACGGCATGCCCATGTACGCGAAGGAGGTCGGCGCACCACTGATGCGCTCGTTCATGAACATGCGCTCGTGCGTGGTCGCCAGGAACACGGCCGGGGTGGTGGGGGTGAAGAGGGCCTGGGCCTGCGCGTACGCCGCGGCCGAGGCCGCGGGGTCGGAGGAGGTGCGGGCCTGGTCGAGCAGCCGGTTCACGTCGGGGTTGTCGTAGCCGGTCCAGTTGAAGATGCCGCGGGGGGTGACGCTCTCGGCCACGTAGGACGCCGGGTCGGGCATGGTGACGTAGCCGAAGGTGAGGATGAGGTCGAGGCCCCTGCGGACCGAGGGGTCGTAGAACAGCGAGGACATCTCGGTGGGCTGAAGCTGCTTGATCTCGATGTCCACGTCGATCTTCTTCGCCGCGGCCTGGATGAAGGTCAGGGCCTGCAGCGAGCGCTGGTCCCCGGCGGGAATGGCAGCCACGAGCGGACGCCCGGCCGGACGTGCCTGTGCGACCAGCGCCTTCGCCTTCTCCACGTCGGGCCGGGGGACCTCGGGCAGCGCCGCGTAGGCCGCGTCGAACTGGGCGGCGGCCTCGTCGCCGCTCCAGGTCAGGGGCGGGACGAGCGACTTCAGGGTGGTGGCGTCGCCCCCGAAGACGTGTCTGATCAGCGCGTCGCGGTCGATGACCAGGGACAGGGCGTCCAGGAGCTTCCGGTCGGCCGCGGGCGACTCGGCGTTGCCGGGGATCAGCAGGACGTTCTGGGTCGACGGGCCCAGGTGCACCTCGCCGTTGTCCGCCCGGGCGAGCGCGGTGGCGCTGGTGGGCGGAAGTTCGTACGTGCCGTCGATCTCGCCGGACAGCAGGGCGCCGGTCAGCGTGTTGTTGTTGGTGATGAACCGGAACTCGATCTGCTTCACCTTCGGCTTGAGCCCGGTGTCCCAGTACGCGTCGTTGCGTTCCAGGGTGATGCCGGTGCCGGACTTCCAGGACCCCAGCTTGAAGGGCCCCGTACACATCAGGCCGCCTTTGGGGCTGCCGTAGGCGGCGCCGGCCTTCTCGGCGTACGCCTTCTGGCCGACCGCGCCGAACGACGTGGACAGGGCCTTGGGGAGGGTCTGGTCGTACTTCTCGGTCCTCAGTGTCACCTGGTGGGGGCCGGTGGCCTCGATCGAGGTCACGGCGGCCAGGTAGTTGCCGTACAGGGCCTGTGTCCTCGGGTCCCGCTGTCGCTCCAGGCTGTGGATCACGTCCACGGGGGTCATGGGCGAGCCGTCCCAGAAGGTGACGTCCGGGCGGAGGTCGAGCACCAGGTTGCGGTCGTCGGTCCAGGCGACCTTCCGGGCGAGGCCGGGGCTCAGGGAGAAGTCCGCGTTCATCCGGGTCAGGGTGTCGCAGAGGTTGGCTTCGACCGTCTGGGGCGAGTAGTCGCCGATCTTGGCGGGGTCGAGGGTCGTCGGTTCGCCGTAGGGCAGGGCCCAGGCGATCCGGTCCACCTCGGAGCTGCCGGGCGCCGTGGTGGTGGTGAGACGTGCGGCCGAGGCCGTGGGGGTTGCGCCGTTACCGGTCGTCGAGCCGCTACAGGCTGTGGCAGCCAGCAGTCCTGCGCTCGTCAGCACGATCAGCACCGATCTTTTCGCAGCCATGGCTGATGCTCCTTGCCGAGGGGAGTGAGAAGGAGGGGGACGCTCGACACGGGGGTGTGGGGGAGGCCGCCCGCGAGCCGTCATAAACTAACGTCATATAACGTTGTTGCATGTCACGCTTGCATCTGGTGAGCTAGGGCGTCAAGAGCAAGACGCGACTCTCTCCCGGATCGGGCATCCGCCCCGTCGGGCCCGGCCCGGCGCCGCGATCGGCCTGACCGGCGGCGATGTCGCGCGGCCTCGCACCCTCGGTCGTCGACCGTGCGGGCCCGCCGTGCTCCCTCACAGAATCGGAGAACCGCCATGTCCTTCACTCCCGCCCTCGATTTCGCGTTCGAGATCCGGGCCGAGGTGGCCGACACGCTGCACATCGGCCACGGCGACGGGGAGGTCGCCGAGTTCACCCCCATCACCGGGGGCAGCGTGGACGGGCCCCGCCTGCGCGGCAAGGTCCTTCCCGGGGGAGGGGACTGGAGCAGTACGCGCGGGGAGGTGTGCGAGCTGGAGGCCCGCTATCTGCTCCAGGCCGAGGACGGCGCCGTGATCGACATCGTGAACCGCGGCTACTACAGCCCCAAGGCCGACACCCCGGACCAGTTCGACGGGGGGCTCCAGGTTTCCGAGGCCGGGCACTACTACCGCACGTCGCCGGTCTTCCGTACGGATGCCCCCGCCCACCGCTGGCTCGCGGAGACGGTCTTCGTCGGGCTCGCCCGCCCGGACGGCGACAATGCCGTGGTCATCCGCATGTACGCGCTCAAGTAGCGAGCCGGCCCCCTGGCCGGCGCCAGGGCCTGTCGTCAAACTCCCGTCGTCGCCCGAGGCAGACGGGAGTTTGACGACAGGCCCTAGGACAGGGATCGCCAGGCCCCGACCAGGGCCTGGCGGAGCATGCCGATCTCCTCGGCGCTCAGGCCGGCCACCATGCGCTCCTCCAGGAGGCGGGCCGGCTCCGCGTACTCGGCGAGCAGTCGCCGTCCGGGGTCGGCGAGCACGATGAGGCGTTCGCGGCGGTTGGCGGGATTGGGCTCGCGGCGGATCAGTTCGCGGCTCTCCAGTGCCCGGACCATGTCGGCCATCGACTGCGCGGTGACGAACGAGTCGCGGGCGAGCTGTGCGGCGGAGATGCCGTCGTGCCGCTCCAGCACCGTCAGGGCGGTGTACTGCAACGCCGTGATCCCGGCGGGCCTGACCAGCTCCTCCAGGCGGGCGCGGACCGCCAGCTCCGTCCGCTTGACCAGGTAGAGCAATGAGGTGCTCACGTTCGTCCTCCGGTGGTGGTGGCGGGACCTCCAGAATAGGGCATTGACAGGAATCCTGTTGATTACACAGACTGGCATTCATCAGGATTCCTGTCGATCCCGGCTCGGGCCGGCACGTCGGCGTATCCCCTTCCCCCTCTTCCCGTACCTACGAGAGGCCCCTCTCATGAATCTCCACGGCAAGGTCGCCGTCGTCACCGGCAGCGGACGAGGTCTCGGTCTGGCATACGCCCGGGCCCTCGCCGCGGCCGGCGCCGCCGTCGTCGTCAACGACGTCGACCGGGCGGTCGTCGACGCCGCCGTCGCCTCCATCGCCTCCGAGGGCGGTACGGCGACCGGCGTCGTCGCGGCGGTGGGCGACAGTGCGTCGGCGCAGCAGCTGGTGGACACGGCGGTCGAGGCGTTCGGCCGGCTGGACGTGCTCGTCACCAACGCCGGCATCCTGCGCGACCGGGTGCTGTGGAAGATGACCGACGAGGATTTCGACGACGTCGTCCGCGTCCACCTGCGCGGCACCTTCACCTGTGCCCGTGCGGCCGCCGTCCGCATGCGCGAACAGGGGACCGGCGGCCGGCTCGTCCTCATCTCCTCGCCCGCCGGACAGCGCGGCAACTTCGGGCAGACCAACTACGCCGCCGCGAAGGCGGGCATCGTCGCCATGGCCCGCACCTGGGCCATGGAGCTGGGCCGCGCCGGAATCACCGTCAACGCCGTCGTGCCCGTCGCCGCCACCGAGATGACCAAGTCCATACCGGCCTTCGCCCCGCTGATCGAGGAGTCCGAGCGCACCGGCGAGCCGCTGCCGGACTGGCTGCGCAAGGACGAGGGCCTCGGCACCGTCGAGGACGTCGCCGCGCTGATCGCCTTCCTGGCCTCGGACGCCTCCGACGGAGTCACCGGGCAGGCCATCGGCATCGGCGGTGACCGGCTCGCCCTGTGGGCGCACCCGCAGGAGAAGGCGGTCGCCTTCGCGGACGGCGGCTGGAGCGCCGACGCCATCGCCGCCGAGTGGCCGGGCGGCGTCGGAGTCGAGCCCGAGACCTACGGCATCCCCGCGCCCCAGACCCCGGGGGCCTGAGATGGGCGCCCTCGCGCTGGACCTCGAGCGGCTGACCGCCATCGACATGCACACGCACGCGGAGGTCTCCAAAGACGGCCACGGGGCGCTGAGCCCCGAGCTGTTCGGCGCCTCCGAGACGTACTTCAAGGCACACGGACACCGGCAGCCGACCATCGAGGAGATGGCCGGACACTACCGCGAACGCCGCATGGCGGCCGTGGTGTTCACCGTCGACGCCGAGCACGCCACCGGCCACCCGCGGATCTCCAACGAGGAGATCGCCGAGAGCTGCGCCGCCCACGCCGACGTGCTGATCCCCTTCGCCAGCATCGACCCCCACAAGGGCCGCGCGGGCGTGCGCGAGGCCCGGCGGCTGGTCGAGGAGCACGGCGTCCGCGGCTTCAAGTTCCACCCCAGCATCCAGGCGTTCTCCCCGAACGACCCGCTCGCCTACCCCTTGTACGAGGCCATCGAGGAACTCGGCGTGCCCGCCCTCTTCCACACCGGTCAGACCGGCATCGGCGCCGGCCTGCCGGGCGGTGGAGGCATCCGCCTCAAGTACTCGAACCCGATGCTGGTCGACGACGTGGCCGTGGACTTCCCCGAACTGAGGATCATCCTCGCCCACCCCTCCTTCCCGTGGCAGGACGAGGCGCTGGCGGTGGCCACCCACAAGCCGCACGTGTACATCGACCTGTCTGGCTGGTCTCCGAAGTACTTCCCGCCGCAGCTCGTGCGCTACGCCAACACCCTGCTCAAGGACAAGGTGCTCTTCGGCTCCGACTATCCCGTCATCACCCCCGACCGCTGGCTCGCCGACTTCGAGAAGCTCGACATCAAGCCCGAGGTCCGGCCGAAGATCCTCAAGGAGAACGCCGCCCGCCTGCTCGGCCTGCTCACCGACTGAAGGAACCGCTCGTGTTGAACCAAGGCATCGGCTCCTGGCCGGCCCGCAGGGCCCGCAAGACCCCCGACAGGATCGCCGTCGTCCACGAAGGCCGCACCTGGACCTACCGCGAGCTGCACGGACGGGTCCTGCGCCTCGCCCACGCCCTGCGCGCGCTGGGAGTGGCGCCGGGGGACCGGATCGCCTACCTGGGGCCCAACCATCCGGCCTTCCTGGAGGCCCTGTTCGCCGCCGGGGCGGTGGGTGCCGTCTTCGTCCCGCTCAACACCCGCCTTGCCGCGCCGGAGTTGGCCTACAACCTGGCCGACTCGGGCAGCACCCTCCTCATCCACGGGCCCGAACAGGCCGAGGTGGCCCGCGCCGCCGCGGCCGAGTCGGGCGTACGGCACCGGATCGCGGTCGGCGGCTCCGGTTCCGGTTCCGGCTCCGGCGAGGAGGGCGCCCTCGACTACGAGGCGCTGCTCGCGGGCGCCGCGAGCGACCCGTTGGACGAGGTCGTGGAGCCCGAGGACCCGTGCATGATCATGTACACCTCCGGGACCACGGGCCGACCCAAGGGTGCGGTCCTCTCCCATGCCAACATCACCTGGAACAGCGTCAACGTCCTCGTCGACACCGACCTGGCCGGCGACGAGGTGACCCTCGTGGTGGCCCCGCTGTTCCACACCGCGGGCCTCAACATGACCTGTCTGCCCACCCTGCTCAAGGGCGGCCGCGTGGTCCTCCTCGGCGCCTTCGACGCCGACCGCGTCCTGGAACTCGTCGAGGAGCTGCGGGTGACGTACATGTTCGGCGTCCCCACGATGTACGACGCCATGGCGGCCCGGCCCCGCTGGCAGAGCGCGGACCTCTCCAGCCTGCGCACCGTCAACTGCGGGGGCGCCCCCGTGCCCGCCCGCACCATCGCCGCCTACCTCGCCCGCGGCCTGGCCTTCAGCCAGGGCTACGGCATGACCGAGGCTTCCCCCGGGGTCCTCTTCCTGGACCGCGAGCAGACCTCGGCCAAGGCGGGCTCCGCCGGGGTGCCGCACTTCTTCACCGACACCCGCCTCGTGCTGCCGGACGGCAGTGCGGCCGGGCCGGGGCAGCGCGGCGAGATCCTGGTCGAGGGGCCCCACGTCATGACCGGCTACTGGGGTCGGCCCGGGCACACCGAGGCAGCCTTCGCCGACGGCTGCTGGCTGCGCACGGGCGATGTCGCACGGACGGACGACGACGGCTACACCTACATCGTCGACCGGGTGAAGGACATGTTCGTATCGGGAGGGGAGAACGTCTACCCGGCCGAGGTGGAGGAGGTCCTCCTCACCCACCCCGCCGTCGCCGAGTGCGCGGTCATCGGCGTGCCCGACCCGGTCTGGGGAGAGGTCGGCCGCGCCGTCGTCGTCCTCACGCCGGACGCCCGTGCCCACGAGGACGCGATCCTCGGCCACCTGCGGGGCCGGCTCGCCAAGTACAAGATCCCCAGGTCCCTCGTCGTGACCGGCTCACTGCCCCGTACGGCCTCCGGAAAGATCATCAAGCCCGCGGTGCGCGACGCCCACGCACCCGGTCCGGCCGCGCGCCCGCACCCGTAGCGGAAGCCGGGCGGCAGACGCTCAAGGGCCGTACCCATCAAAGCCCTTGCCATCGAAAGGAACTCCCATGCCCACGCTCACCCACGGCCTCGACGAACTCAAAGCCCTCAGCGGAGCCGACCTCGGCCGCACCGAATGGCTCGACATCACCCAGAACCGGGTGAACACCTTCGCCGACGCCACCGACGACCACCAGTGGATCCACACGGACCCGGAGAAGGCCAAGGACGGCCCCTTCGGGGGCCCGATCGCCCACGGCTACCTCACCCTCGCCCTGATCATCCCGCTCTTCGGCGAGCTCCTCACCATCACCGGTACCAAGATGAGCGTGAACTACGGCCTGGACAAGGTCCGTTTCCCCAGTCCCGTGCCGGTCGGCGCGAAGATACGCCTGCACGGCGCCGTCGGCACCGTGGAGGAGGTCAAGGGCAACGGCGTGCAGATGCCCCTGACGTTCACCATCGAGGTCGAGGGCAGCGACAAGCCTGCCTGCGTCGCCCAGGCGGTCTACCGCCACTAC
The DNA here is from genome assembly GCF_042870555.1 of Streptomyces sp. NPDC006487. Lineage (NCBI taxonomy): Bacteria > Bacillati > Actinomycetota > Actinomycetes > Kitasatosporales > Streptomycetaceae > Streptomyces > Streptomyces sp. NPDC006487. The sequence continues at coordinate 311,259 of NZ_JBIAHN010000006.1, read as the reverse complement.
GCCTGACGACACCGGGCAGTACGACGAGGGAGCGGTACCGGCCCACCGGGTCGGTACCGCTCCCTCGTCTCTGTTTCAGCCCACGGGGCGGGCCGGGGCGTCGAGTTGCCGCTCCAGAGCGGCCAGCGTCCGGTAGCAGGCCATCACCTGGGCGATGGAGGAGTCGGGCTCGCGGCCCTCGCGGATGGCGGCGACGAACTCGCGGTCCTGGAGCTCGATGCCGTCCATCGATACGGCGACGCCGCTGACGTCGATCGGCTCGTCCTTGCCGGTGACGAGGTCGTCGTAGCGGGCGAGGTAGGTGCCGGTGTCGCCGATGTAGCGGAAGAAGGTGCCGATCGGCCCGTCGTTGTTGAACGACAACGACAGGGTGCAGAGCGCGCCGTTCTCCGCGCGCAGCTGGATGGACATGTCCATCGCGATGCCGAGCTCGGGGTGGATCGGGCCCTGGACGGCATTGGCCTGCACGATCGGGGAACCGGTCTGGTGGGCGAAGAGGTCGACGGTGTGCGCGGCGTGGTGCCACAGCAGGTGGTCGGTCCAGGACCGCGGCTGCCCCAGGGCGTTGAGGTTGGTGCGGCGGAAGAAGTACGTCTGCACGTCCAGCTGCTGGAGCGAGAACTCGCCGGCCCGGATGCGCCCCCGCACCCACTGGTGGCTGGGGTTGAAGCGCCGGGTGTGCCCGACCATCCCGACCAGCCCGCTGCCCTGCTGGGCCTTCAGGCAGGCCTCGGCGTCACCGAGGGAAGCTGCCAGCGGGATCTCGACCTGGACGTGCTTGCCCGCTTCCAGACAGGCCAGCGTCTGCTCGGCGTGCAGCGGAGTGGGCGTGGCGAGGACGACGGCGTCGATGTCGTCCATGGCCAGCACCTCGTCGAGGGTGGCGACGCCGCGGCCGACGCCCTGCTCGTGCGCGAACTTCCGCGCACTGCCGAGGGAGCCGCTCACCACGGCGGCCACCTCGACGCCCTCGATCCGCCGGAGCGCGGCGGCGTGCTTGGCCCCGAAGGCGCCGCCTCCGGCGAGGGCCACCCTCAGGGTTCGGTCGTCAGTCATGTCACTCCTTCACGGCGGGCGTCTCGGCCCCCGGGTGGTTTTCCAGGATCAGGTGGCCGACGGCGGTGTTGGACGCCGGCACGTGGTAAAAGCGGTGCTTGACCTCGGCCCGGCCGGAGCCGTCCACGTCGCTCATGGCGCCCCGGGCTATGAGCCACATGACCAGTTCGATGCCCTCCGAACCGGCCTCCTCGACGTATTCGAGGTGCTGGACCTGCGCCAGACCGGCCGGGTCGGTGATCAGGCGGTCCAGGAAGGCGTTGTCCCACGCGCGGTTGATGAGACCGGCGCGGGGGCCCTGGAGCTGGTGGCTCATGCCTCCGGTGCCCCACACCTGCACCTTCAGCGGCCGGTCGTACGACTCGATCGCCCGGCGCAGCGCCCGGCCCAGCTCGAAGCAGCGGGCCCCGGAGGGGACGGGGTACTGCACCACGTTGACGTGGAAGGGGATCACCTTGCACGGCCACTTCTCGACGTCGCCGAACATCAGCGACAGCGGGACGGTGAGTCCGTGGTCGACGGGCATCTCGTTGGCGAGCGTGAGGTCGAAGTCGCTCGTGATGAGCGTGTGCGCGATGTGCGCGGCCAGGTCGGGGTCGCCCTCGACGCCGGGGACGGGCCGGGGCCCGTATCCCTCGTCGGCGGTCGGGAAGGAGGCGCCCGTCCCGAGCACGAAGGTCGGGATCAGGGACAGGTCGAAGGCGGAGGCGTGGTCGTTGTAGACCAGGAAGACCACGTCGGGGAGGTTCTCCCGCTCCCACCGCCGGGAGAACTCGTATCCGTCGAAGACCGGCCGCCAGTACGGCTCGCCGGTCTTGCCGTGGTCCATCGCCGCGCCGATCGCCGGTACGTGGGAGGTGAAGACCGCGCCGGTGACCACGGCGTGCTCGGCCGGGGGCGCCGGGTCGGCGTGCGCCGCCTCCAGGACGGCGTGGTCGATGCGGTTGCCCTCCACGGGACGGCCGCCGCCGGCCATCATGGCGCGGTACTCCTCCTCGGTCATGCCCGTCATCGAACCGGCCATCTGCTGGAACGAGAACCCCAGGGTCGCGCCCCACTTGGCGAGGAAGTAGATGTTGCCGCCCGCACGCACGGCGGCGTTGAGGTCCCGGTCGAGCAGGGCCCGCTTCTGGTCCTCGCGCAGCGGCCAGGAGTCCAGGTAGGCGCGTTCGCCGGCGAGGTACAGGGCGCGGTTCTCCGCCGTCATGAGCGACATGCAGAACTGGTTGAGGTGGTAGCCCTTGGCGGACTGCTCGGCATCGAAGACCGTGGTCCCCGGCACCAGTTTGTACGTCTTGTCCAGCGACATGGTGGCCTCCGGTGGTGGGTGGATCAGTCGGCGTCAGGCCAGTACAGGCGCATGGGGTTGTCGACGAGGAGCCCCCGCTGCAGGGCCGGGGTGGGCGCGATGTGCGGGATGAAGTCGACGAGCAGGCCGTCGTCCGGCATGTGGCCGGTGAGGTTCGGGTGCGGCCAGTCGGTGCCCCACAGCACCCGCTCGGGGAACTCCTCGACCACGCGCCGGGCGAAGGGGACCACGTCCCGGTACGCGTGCCGCTCCCCGTCGAGGGCGGGCGGGCCGCCCACGGTGAGCCGCTCGGGGCAGGTCACCTTGCACCAGACGTCGGGCCGGGCCCGCAGGAAGCCCAGGAAGGCCTCGAACTCCGGGCCGTGCGGATCCTTCGTGACATCGGGCCGGCCCATGTGGTCGACGACCAGCGGCACCGGGATCGACAGCAGGAACTCGCGCAGCCCGGCGAGGTCGGCCGCCTCGAAGTAGACGACTACGTGCCAGCCGTACGGGGCGATCCGCCGGGCGACGTCCATCAGGTCCTGACGGGGCGCCGCGTCGACGAGCCGCTTGACGAAGTTGAACCGCACGCCGCGGACTCCCGCCTCGTGCATCCTCCGCAACTCGGCGTCCGCGATCCCCGGCCGTACGGTCGCGACGCCCCGGGCCGTGCCCCCCGACGCCTCGAGGGCGTCGAGCATGGCGCTGTTGTCGGCGCCGTGGCAGGTCGCCTGCACCACCACGCTGCGGGCGAAGCCCAACCGGTCGCGCAGCGCGCGCAGTTGACCCTCGGATGCGTCGCAGGGGGTGTACTTCCGCTCGGGGGCGTACGGGAACCGCGCCCCCGGGCCGAAGACGTGGCAGTGCGCGTCGACGGCGCCCTCGGGTACGTGGAACCGAGGCCGGCTCGGAGCGGCGTACCAGTCCAGCCAGCCGGGGGTCTTCTCGAAGGTGGTCATCCTCAGTCCTCGTAGCGCAGACCGAGCTCGGCCAGCGGGCCGCGCATCGCGTACAGGTCCAGGCCGAGCTCGCCCGCACGGAACCGGGCGCGCTTGCCCTCCTCGCCGGCCTCGCGCAGGGCCGCCGCCGCGGCGACCTCGGCCGCCCGCTCGCGCGGCACGACCACGACGCCGTCGCGGTCCGCCACGACGACGTCCCCGGGCCTGACCAGGGCGTTGGCGCAGACGACCGGCACGTTGACCGAGCCGAGGGTGGCTTTGACCGCGCCCTTGGCGTTGATCGCCCGGGAGAAGACCGGAAAGTCCATCTCCTCCAGGTCGGCCACGTCGCGCACGCCGCCGTCGATGACCAGGCCGGCGCACCCCCGGGAGCGGAACGAGGTGGCGAGCAGATCCCCGAAGAAGCCGTCCTCGCTCTCGGTCGTACAGGCCGCGACCACGACGTCGCCTTCCCGTATCTGCTCCGCGGCGACGTGGAGCATCCAGTTGTCACCGGGCTGCAGCAGCACGGTCACCGCGGGACCGCACAGCCGGGCGGCGGGGTAGACGGGGCGCACGTAGGGGCGCATCAGCCCCACCCGGCCCATGGCCTCGTGGATCGTGGCGACACCGAAGGCCGACAGTGCGGCGACGGCCTCGGGGTCGGCGCGGGTGATCGATGTGTGGACGACACCGATCTCGGTGTGTTCCATGCGTTCTTCTCCTGGGAGCTCAGTGGCCGGCCGCGGCGAGGCGGGCGGCGAGTCGGGGGTGGACGCGAAGGGCGTTGCCGCCGTAGACGGCGGCGCGTTCCTCGTCGGAGAGGTGCGGGGTGGCCTCGACGTACCGCTTCGTGTCGTCGAAGTGGTGACCGGTGCGCGGGTCGACGTCGCGGACCGCGCCGATCATCTCGCTGGCGAACAGGAGGGAACGGCTGGGAATCACCCGGGTGAGCAGGTCGATGCCGGGCTGGTGGTAGACGCAGGTGTCGAAGAAGACGTTGTCCAGCAGCGCCTCGGGATCCGGTCTGCCCAGCGCCATCGCCAGACCGCGGAACCGGCCCCAGTGGTAGGGCACCGCACCCCCGCCGTGCGGGATCACGAACCGCAGGGTCGGGAAGTCGGCGAACAGGTCGCCCTGGACCAGCTGCATGAACGCCGTGGTGTCGGCGTTGAGGTAGTGGGCGCCGGTGGTGTGGAAGGCCGGGTTGCACGACGTACTGACGTGGATCATGGCCGGTACGTCGTACTCGGTCATCGCCTCGTAGAGCGGGTACCAGCTGCGGTCGGTCAGGGGCGGCGCGGTCCACTTGCCCCCCGACGGATCGGGGTTGAGGTTGACCGTCACCGCACCGAGTTCCTCGACCGCGCGGCGCAGCTCGGGCAGGCAGGTCGCCGGGTCGGCCCCGGGCGACTGCGGCAGCATCGCGCCCATCGCGAAGCGGGCGGGGTAGAGCGCGGCGACGCGGTGGACCAGGTCGTTGCAGATCCGCGCCCAGGTCGAGGAGACGGCGAAGTCGCCGATGTGGTGGGCCATGAAACTGGCCCGGGGGGAGAAGACCGTCAGGTCGCAGCCGCGTGCGTCCATGAGCCGCAGCTGGTTGTCCTCGATCGCGTGGCGCAGGTCGTCGTCGGTGATGACCAAGTCGTCGGGGTGGGGCGCGTCCTGGGGCGCTCCGACCGCCGCGACCTGGCGGTCCCGCCAGCGGGCGAGTTGCGGCGGTGCGGTGGTGAAGTGTCCGTGGCAGTCGATGATCATGTGCGTGCTCCAGGTGGTGTGGTCGGGGTCAGCCCGAGGAGCCGGCCGGCCAGCCCGTGTACTGCTCGGCGAGGTACGTGCGCCCGGCGCGGGTGCCCACCACGTTGTCGAGCTCGCCGAGCTGGCGCCGCAGGTCGAACGGTGTTCCTCCGGCCGTCGTGTGCAGCAGCCGGGTCATCCAGTAGGAGAAGTTCTGCGCCCGCCAGATCCGTTGGAGGGCCCGCGGCTGGTAGTCGTCCAGCGCGGCCTCGCCGGCGCCGCCGAGCGCCTTCAGCAGCACGTCGGCCAGTACCTTCACGTCGTGCAGTGCGAGGTTGAGCCCGCGGGCACCGGTCGGCGGCACGGTGTGCGCGGCGTCGCCCGCCAGGGCCATGGACCCCCAGCGCATCGGCTCCTGGACGAACGAACGGAACCGCAGCACCGTCTTCTCCAGGACCGGCCCCTCATGGAGGCGGAAGCCGTCCCGGCCGGCCACGCGGGCCTGGAGCGTCTCCCAGATGCGGTCGTCCGGCCAGTCGTCGGGGGACGCCCGGGGGTCGCACTGGAAGTACATCCGCTGCACGCTCTCGGTGCGCTGGCTGATGAGCGCGAAACCGTGCTCGGAGTGGGCGTAGACCAGCTCGGGTGCACTCCTCGGCGCCTCGGCCAGGATGCCGAACCACGCGAAGGGATACTCCTTGCCGAAGCGCACCCGCCGCTCCTCGGGCACCAGATCGCGGCACATGCTGCGCGAGCCGTCCGCGCCGACCACGTACCGGGCCCGGATCTCGTGGCGGGCGCCGTCCGGTGCCGTGAAGCGGACCCGGGGAGCGGCGGTGGTGACGTCGTGGACCTCGGTGTCCCTGATCCCGAAATGGACCGTGCCGCCGTCGCGGGCCCGGGCATCGGCCAGATCGACGAACACGTCGGTCTGCGGGTAGAGCCACGCCGAGGCACCCACCAGCTCCTTGAAGTGGATGCGGTGCGGCCGGCCGCCGAAGCGGAGCTCGATGCCCTCGTGTTCGTGGCCCTCGCGCAGGATCCGGTCGCTGACTCCGGTCTCGACCAGGTCGCGGGCCGCACCGGCCTCGAGGATGCCCGCCCGCTGCGTCGTCTCGATCTCGCGGCGGGAGCGGACGTCGACCACGATCGCCTCGACTCCCGCCCGCCCGAGCAGGTGCGCCAGCATCAGGCCGGCCGGACCGGCCCCGATGACGGCGACGGGTACCGAGGCAACGGTGTCGACGGGGGCTTCGGCCATGGCATCTCCTGAGCGGCTGCGAACGTTCCGGACACCCCGAACGTTGGCAGCCGCAGCCCGTGCCGGTCGCCGGTGTTTCCGCCAGGCGGAAGCCGCTCCGGCGTCAGTCCGCCGTGCGGGCCCGCCGGCCGAGCTCGTCGGAGATCGCGTACGCCGCCCTGAGCAGCGGTTCCCGAAGTCCCCGCGCACGGTTCGCAGTACGCGCCGCCACGACGATCCCCAGGGCGGCGCTGACGGGCCCGGTCCGGCCGATCCGAACGGGCGCGGCCACCGCGACCGTGTCCTCGGAGAGCTGCCGGTCGCTGACGAAGACCTGCTCGCGGCGGATGACGTCCAGCTGGCCGCGCAGCGTCTTCGGGTCTGTGACGGTGTGCGGGGTCCAGGACCGCAACGGAGCCTCCAGGACCTCCTCCTGGATCTCCCGCGGAGCGTGCGCCAACAGCACGCGGCCCATTCCGGTGGAACCGATGGGGAAGCGGCTCCCGACCATCGTCAGCAGCTGCACCGACCGGTGCCCGGCGATCCGTTCCACGAACACGAGCTCAAGGCCCTCGCGCACGGCGAGCTGGATGTTCTCGTGCGTCGCCTCGTAGAGGTCCTGCATGAACGGCAGGGCGGTGTCCCGGAGGATCTGGGTGCGCGGGCAACCGGAGGCGATCTCCCAGAGCCTCAGCCCGACGTGCCACGACCCGTCCTCGACCCGCTCCAGAGCCCCCCACGCCGCGAGCTCCGCCACCACGCGGTGGGTGGTGCTGAGGGCCAGACCCGTCCGCTGGGCGATCTCCGACAGGGTCTGCGACGGGTGTTCGCGGTCGAAGGCCGACAGGACCAGAAGGACCTTTCCGGCCGCGGTGTTCCGGGTGGTGCTCACGCGGTCAGTCTCGCAGACCCTCTCGGGCCCCCCGGTCACGCGCCCTGCCGTCCGCCGTACCATCTGCCGGACACCAAGGAGGAGACGTGGACCAAGAGATCTCCGGGCTGTCCTCGATGGCGACGCGGCCCGTGCTCGCCGAGCTCACCGAACACATCCGGCGCGCCGAAGGGCTCGCGGTGCGCTTCGATTCCGCGGGCGGCGTCGAGATCGCGCGGCGGGTGCGCGCGGGCGCCGAGTCCGACGTGCTCGTGCTCGCGGAGGAGGCGCTGGCCGGGCTGGCCGAGGAGGGGTACGTCCTCGGTGATTCGCTGCGCCCGCTGTGGGTCTCGCAGGTCGTCGCCGCGGTGCCGCAGGGGACACCGGTCCCGCCACTGCGCTCCGAATCCGACCTGCGGGCCGTACTGCTGTCGGCGACGCGGATCGCCTACTCCACGGGCCCCAGCGGTACGGCCCTCGTCGGTCTGATCACCCGGCTGGACCTCGCCGACGCACTGGGGGACCGGCTCGTCCAGGCGCCACCGGGCGTGCCCGCGGGCAGCCTGCTCTCGTCCGGCCGGGCGGACCTGGCCTTCCAGCAGCACAGCGAGCTGATGGACCTGCCGGGCGTCGTCGTGGCCGGCCCGCTGCCGGGCGAGCACGCGATCAGCTCGACGTTCGGCGGGGGAGTCCTGGCCGTCTCCTCCCGGCCGGACGGTGCCCGCGAAGTCCTCGACCTCCTCGGCTCCGGCCCGGCATGGAAGACCGCCCGCGCCAAGGGCATGCGGGCCTTCGGGGACCAGTGATCAGTCCGCCGGCGAGCCGTCCTGATGGGCCGGTCGGACCGGTGTGTCCGCCGCGTCGGCGGGCGGGTGGGGCCGGACGTGGGCGATGACGAGCGCGACGTCATCGGTGGCATCGGCGTGGCGCAGGGCGGTCAGGAGCCGGTCGCAGGTTGCCTCGGGGGAGAGAGCCGGATCGGCGAGGAGGCGCAGGAGCAGGTCGAGGCGGTCGTCCAGAGCGGCGCCGCGGGTCTCGACGAGGCCGTCGGTGTACAGGACCAGCCGGTCTCCGGGAGACAGGTCGAGGACGGTGGTCTCGAAGTCGGCGTCGCCGAGTCCGCCCGTGCCGAGGGGCACCCCGGCGGGAAGGTCCAGCAACTCGGGGGCCCGCCCCGACCGGATCACGACGGGTGGCGGGTGACCGGCGAGCGCGACGCGGCAACGGGAACGGTGCGGGTCCCAGGTGGCGTACACGCAGGTCGCCATGGTCCCCTCCAGTTCGGCGGTGATGTGGTCGAGGTGGCGCAGGACCCGGGCCGGGGCGAGGCCGAGGTCGGCCAGGGTACGGGTGGCCGTGCGCAGTTGTCCCATGGTTGCGGCGGCATGGACACCGTGCCCCATGACGTCGCCGACCACGAGAGCGGTCTTGTCCTTGGGCTGGGGGATCGCGTCGAACCAGTCGCCGCCGATCCCGCTGGCCGCTGCCGCGGGCTCGTAGCGGTAGGCGATCTGGAGGCCCGCGGACCGGGGCGGAGGGTGGGGGAGGAGGTGGCGCTGGAGGGTCAGGGCGGTGTCGGCGGCGTGCTGGTACCAGCGGGCGTTGTCGATGGCGATGGCGGCGCGGGTGGCCAGCTCGCCGGCCAGGGTGACGTCGTCGTGGTCGAAGGGGAGCGGATTGCGGGTGCGCAGGAGTCCGAGGGCTCCGAGGACCTGCCCGCGGGCCGTCAGCGGTACGGCCAGGTAGGAGTGCGCGCCCTCCCGGGCGAGGAGCTCGGCGGCGGCGGCGTCGCGCGCGATGCGCCCCAGGTCCCGGGCGGTGACCCGCGGCACCAGGACGGGGCGCCCGGTGCTCACGCAGTGGGTGACCAGGCGCTCCGCCGGATACGTGGTGCGCTCGCCCACCGGGTCGGCGGCACGGAGCACGTCCGTCTCGTACGCCGCCGCGACGGCCAGGGCCATGAAGAGCGGTCCCGTACCGGGGCCGGGCGCTGTGGCCGCACTGCCTTCCAGGGCGGAGTCGAGTACGTCGACCGAGGCGAGGTCGGCCAGGTCGGTCACGACGAGGCCGGCGAGCTCGCGGGCCGTGCGCTCCAGGTCAAGGGTGGTGCCGACGGCCATCGACGCCCGGGCGATGAGGTCCAGGCGCCTGCGGGCCTCGGCGGCCTCTTCGGCCGCGCGGTAGCTGTCGGTGACGTCCACCACCACGAGGGCGACACCGATCACCCGCCCGCGGGGGTCCTCCAGCCTGTAGTACGAGCCCGACCAGGCGTGGTCCCGGCCCGGATCGGCGGGTGTGCGGCCGACGCCGTACTGGTCCAGCAGCGGCGTGCCGGTGTCCAGGACCCGGCGCATGGAGGCCTCGATCACGTCGGTGTCCAGGAACGGCAATGCCTCCCGGGGCGTACGGCCCAGATGCTCCTCGGCCGGCAGACCGTTGATCCGCACCAGCATCGGGTTGATCAGGACGTAGCGCAGGTCGGTGTCCAGCACGGCGAGCCCGAGCGGTGACTGCGCCACCAGCGGCACCGAGAGGGCCAGGTCGCGCTCCACGCCGCGCAGGACGGTCTCGTCGCAGGCGATTCCCAGGGCGTAGACGCCGCCGTCCTCGTCCTGCAGCCGCATGTTGCGGAATTCCACCAGTCGTGTGGAGCCGTCCTTGTGCCGCACGGGGAAGACGCCCGCCCAGGTGCCGCCACCGGCCATGACCTTGGCGAACAGTTCGAGGACCAGGCCGACGTACTCGTCGGCGACCAGCAGCTTCGCCGCGTGGCTGCCCAGCGCCTCCTCGGCCGACCAGCCGAACAGCTCCTGGGCCTGAGGGCTCCACAAGGTGATCCGGCCCCCGGTGTCCAGGACCACCGCAGCCACGCTCAGGATGTCCAGGAGGCCTCCGGGCTCGGAGGGAACGACTCTCACCGGGCCGGGATCGGCCCGGAACGCCTCGGACGCGACCATGGCCGACCTCCTTCACCGGTGCGCCGGGCCCCGGGGGCGGAGATCCAGCCACTCACTGGCCCGGAAGTGCTCCTCTCATCCTCCCCCCGCCCGATCCGGTCGGCAGTCCTGGCGTGCGGCACAGGCGTTCTCGTGGTGCGAGCGCCACTCTGCGTGTAGCGTCAGCTGCAGCTGTCATGGTTCCGAAGTACCGGTCGCCCGTGAGTGCACCTTTCACGGGCGATTTTGCTGTTCACAGTCTCTGAGGACCAGGGCGATCACCTCCGGCTCCCGCATGGTGCGGGACCGGTTTCTAGTCCTTTGGAGGACACATGGCCACCGGAACCGTGAAGTGGTTCAACTCGGAAAAGGGCTTCGGCTTCATCGAGCAGGAGGGTGGCGGCCCGGACGTCTTCGCCCACTACTCGAACATCGCCGCTCAGGGCTTCCGCGAGCTCCAGGAGGGCCAGAAGGTGAACTTCGACGTCACCCAGGGCCAGAAGGGCCCCCAGGCGGAGAACATCACCCCCGCCTGAGGCTCATCTCCTCATAGCGGACGCGCCGCGGTAACAGCGGACGCCGCTGTATGACGGCCCGGCCGGCACGGTGTGCCGGCCGGGCTTTCGTACGAGAGGGCAGTCGTCCGGATTCGGCGGATGGGCCTTGCGTCGCCACCCGCGCCCGAAAACCAGTGGACCCGTACTCCCGTGGGCCGTTAGCGTGCTCCCGCCCGCAGTCGCCCCCGGCAAGGACGTGCCGTTGTACACCAAGTGAGACACCCCGAGCGCTGAACCGTCGCGCGTCGCACCCGTGCGCCGTGCTCCTTTCCGCTGCGGTCTTCTCACTGGAACCGGTGTATCTCCATGTCACGAACCCGGGTGGTCGTTCCCACCTGCCTGCCGATCGTTCTCCGCCGTTGCCACAGGTGTCCCTCCGAGCGCTTCCGGGTGCACGGCGGATTCCGTGTCGGCGCGCACCACAAGCTCCCCGACGCCTGGCTCCGCGACCCGGCCGTCACGGGCCGAAGCGACCGGCCGGCCTGGCAGTCGCCGTACGGTCCGCCGTCCCACCGGGTGCACCGCGGCCGGTGGGCTCCCGTGCCGGGGGTGGCCCATCCCCGGTCCTCCCTGCCGCGCGAGTACCTGTGCGGCCGGTGCGACTGACCGTCGAGGGTCCAGCCGTACTCCTGCCCGGGGCGGTGGCGCCGGAACGATGGATTGCCCGCCGTGACCGATCTCGGACCCGTCACTTGGCCACCTGCGCCGATACGCACCGAGCGGCTCGTGCTCCGCACGTCCGAGGCGGCGCCGAGCAGTGGTTCGGCGTGTGGTCCCCGGCCCACCCGTCGGAGGAGCAGGTGCGGCCGGCCGGGACGTAGGGCCGCCGCCGCGAACCGCTGGAGGAACCGGAGGGCCGCCGCCGCGAGCCGCTGGAGGAACCGGAGGAGGGCCGGCGCGGTCCTTCCTGCGGCGCGAGGAACATGTACAACTCATGCCGATGTCGTGTCGGCCGGCCCGGGTGATGCCCCTGAGGCCGGCCGGCGGGGCGGCCCGTCACCCCGTGTTCGCCGGGGATTCCCGGCCTCGCGGTTGCGGACGGGGCGCGGCGCAGGCCGGTCCACGGTGCGGGCAGCCGATTGACCGGCTCGCGCCGCCCCGGCTATGTTGCGCGCCATGTACCGATCCGCGCTTCTGACGACACGAGGTCACGTCGACCTGAAGCGTGTCTGCTCGGCCGCGTGTCAGCGGTCCTGACCGTACGGCGACCGCGCGGATCCCCCGTCTTCGTCCTGCCCGCCGGCGGGCCCGGAGCCCGAACTCCCGCAGTGTCCCCGCGTTCTGGTGAACAGTGCTCCCTCCGTGGAGCTTCCCGTACACGCCCTTGCCCGGATCCGGCCGCCCATCGCGGGCTGGTCCCACCGTCCGGCGTCGTGTGCCACCGCTCAGGACCTGGAAGGCCCCCCGTGGACCGATCGAAGACATCAGCCGACCGCCTCGCTCCGCTGCGCCGTTCCGACATCCCGCCGGCCGGTGCGAACCCGCTGCGGAGGGTGTCCGGTACCGGAGCCGTGCTGGGCGCCGTCCTCGACCACGGTCCCGTCGCCCGCAGCACCATCGCCCGGCTCACCGGACTCTCGCCCGCCTCGGTCAGCGGGCACTGCGGGGCACTGCTGGACAGGGGGCTGGTCAGGGAAGGCCCCGAGACCGCGGGCCCCCGGGGGCTGGGCCGCCCGTTCATCCCGATGGAGATCGACACCAGCCGCTTCCTCGTTGCCGGGGCGCACATCGCGGTTCCCCACGTGACGCTCTCCCTGATGGACCTGACCGGGCGGATCGTCGCGCAGGAGCGCCGGCCCCACGAGGGCAGCGAACCCGGGCGGGTGCTCGCCCGGGTGGCGGCCGGATTGCCCCGGCTGCTGGCCGCGCACGGGTCCGGGCGGACGGCACTGGCCCTGGGCGTCGCCACCGGGCACTGGGTCGATCCCGAAGCAGGCACCGTGGTGCACCACCCCCAACTGGGCTGGCGGGGCGTTCCCGTACGCGACGAACTTGCCGGAGCGACCGGCGTGCCCGTGTACCTCGACAGCCATGCGCGGGCCCTCGCGCGCGCCGAGCAGCTCTTCGGTGACGTGGGCACCCGCGGCAGCGCGGTGGTGCTGTTCGTCGGCAACGTGGTCGACGCGGCGTTCGTCACCGCGGGCGCGGTGCACCAGGGGCCGCGCTTCGGCGCGGGCAACGTGGCGCACCTGCCGGTGGGCACCGCCTCCGCCGGCGCGTGCTGCACCTGCGGTACGGCCGGATGCCTCCAGTCCGAGGTCTCGGAGCCGGCCATGGTGCGCCGGGCCGCCGAACGGGGCCTGCCCGTCACGAGGTTCGCCGAACTGCTCGACCTCGCCGTCGAGGGGGATCCCGTAGCGGTGGAGCTGTTCCGGCAGCGGGCCAGGCTCACGGGCAGGGCGGCCGCGGTACTGCTGGACATGTTCGACCCCGAGGTGCTGGTCGTGGTCGAACCGGGAACGGGCCGACTGCCCTCGTGCATGGACGAGTTGCGCGCGGAGGTGGAGGCGCGGTCCCAGGTGTGCGACGACGCCGCCCGGGCCGTCGTACCGAGCAGCTTCACCGGTTCGGTGCTGGCCACGGCCGGCGCGGCCGTCGCCCTGGGCGCCCTGCACGACGACCCGCTCGGTCCGTGGCCCGCACTGGCCGCCGTGTCCTGACCGCCCGCCGCGCCGTCTCGCCGCGCCGGGGCGCTTGCCTCCGGAAACCGACTTAATTCAGAAAGTTGCATTGTTGACCGGGGCGTCTCCCGAAAGGGAGACTGGATTCATGAACAGCCCGCAGAGGAACCGACGGTACGCGCACCGCTCTTGTTGTTGTTGACACGAGAGCCGGCGGCGCTTCCACTGCCGTCCTGACGCGCTGCCCCGTTCTTCTTGCGTACGCCTTCCACGGCATTTCCGTGGCCGGACGGTGCCCACAGTGCCTTTCCGGTCCGTGCCGTGCCGCGTCCATTCTCGCCGTGCCCCGGTTCCTGCTGCCCTTTTCCGCACCGCCGTTTCCCGGCGGACGCCGCACCACGGAAACGAAGCACGCGGCGCCATTCATCCTGGGGGAATCTTGAGCATTTCTTTGTCGTCGCATCCGGCGGCGGGCCTGGTCGATCCGGCCCGCTTCAAGCAGATCTTCCGCGCCTACCCGGGCGGTGTCGTGGTGGTCACGGCCGACTCCGGGGCGGGCCCGGTCGGCTTCACGGCCACCTCCCTGGCCTCGGTGTCGATCGACCCGCCCCTCGTCTCCTTCGGCGTCGCGAAAAGCTCCTCCTCGTGGCCGCACCTGGAGCGGGCCGAGTCGGTCGTGGTCAACTTCCTCGACTCCGCCCAGGAGGCCCTGGCCAGGCGCTTCGCGACCAGCGGCATCGACCGCTTCGCCGCCCCGACCCGATGGCACCGGCTGCCCGGGGGCGAGCCGGCCCTCGACGGCGTCACGGGCCGGCTCCGCCTGGCAGTCGAACAGTTCGTGCCCGCGGGAGACGCACACATCGTCGTGGCGCGCGTCGTCGAGGCCTGGCAGGCCGAGGACGGCCGGCCCCTGCTCTTCCACAACGGCTCCTACCAATCCCTGTGAACCCCGGCGACCGGCGAGTCCCCGTCATGAGAACAGGAACGTCCATGCCCTCCCGCACCTCCTCTCCCCGATTGGGGCGCAGAGGATTCCTCACGCTCGCCGGCAGCGCATTTCTGGCTGCCGCCGGATGCGCCCCCCAGACCGAGAACGCCGCCCATTCCGGACCCGTGGGCGAGTTGCCCACCGGACCGCCGCCCGCCGGAACTTCCCTGGCCGTGGCCGTTCGGACCTCGCAGATCCAACTGGCCACCTCCGGACTGGACAAGGAACTTCCCTTCAAAGTCTCCTCGTGGGTCAACCTCAACGCGGGCCCCGACATCATCCAGGGATTCCGGGCACGCTCGATCGACATCGCGAGCAATGCGGGAATTCCGCCGATCCAGGCCGAGGCCATCGGCGTGAAGGCCCGGATCGTCGCCGTGCAGGAACGCCCCAAGCCCACCTACACGTTCGCCACCGCGCCCGGCTCGTCCATCACGGCCGCAGAGGACTTCAAGGGCAAGAAGATCGCCTTCTCCCAGGGGCAAGCCCAGGGCGTGGTCGTCCTGCGGGCCCTGAAGAAGGCCGGACTCGCCCATTCCGACGTCCGGCTCGTGGCGCTGCCGAGCACCCAGTTCCTCACTGCGCTCCAGTCGAAGCAGGTCGACGTCGCGCCCCTGGGCGAACCGACCCTGACCAAGTACCTGAACCAGTACGGGAAGGACGGCGCCCGCGGCATCCCGACCGAGGTCGTCGACCTGCTCACGGTCCTGTGGGCGCCCCTGGAAGTCCTGAACGACCCGGCCAAAGCGGCTGCCGTACGCAGCTACGTCACGCTCTGGGCGCAGGGCGTGGCCTGGGCGTGGGACAACTCCGATCAGTGGATCGACGCGTACTACGTCAAGGACCAGGGCGTCGCCGCCGCCGACGGCAGGCGCATCGTCGACTCCCTCGCGAAGCCCCGGTTCCCGGCCAAGTGGGACAACGCCATCGCGTGGGAGCAGGAGACCGCGGACCTGATGGCCGAGGGCGGCTTCGTGCCGAAGATCGACGCCAAGTCCCTGTTCGACCGGCGGTTCGAGGGACTCGCGGCCGCCGCCGTCCCGGCCGGATTCCGGGAGGGAGCATGAGCGAGGCCCTCACCGACCTGCGGGTGCAGGCACCGGCCTCCGGGGCCCTCGCGGACACGTCCGGTCCGGTGACCGGAGAGACCGGCACCGTCATCGAGAAGCCCGGCACCGAGGCTGCCCCGACCGGCGTCGCCGCGGACCCGCGCCTCGTGCGGCGGCGCCCCGCCGGCCGCAAGCCCCGGCGGCTGAGCCCCGGTCGCGGCGTCCCCTTCGGCCGGCTCCTGGGGCCCGCGCTGCTCGTCGCCGTCTGGTGGGCGGCGTCCGCCGCCGGGGTCCTCGACCCGCGCATCCTCTCCGGCCCCGGCACCGTGATCGCCACCGCCGGCGATCTCGTGGCGAACGGCCGGCTACAGGGCAACGTACTCATCTCGCTCCAACGCGCGGGCCTCGGGCTGCTGTTCGGCATCCTGACGGGTGTTGCGGCCGCCGTGATCGCAGGACTCAGCCGCACCGGCGAGTACCTCGTCGACGGGCCGTTCCAGATCAAACGCGCCATCCCTTCGCTGGCGATGCTGCCCCTGCTCATCCTCTGGCTCGGCATCGGCGAGCAGATGAAGGTCACCGTCATCGCCCTCGGCGTCGCGGTGAACATGTACATCAACACCTACGCGTCGCTGACCAGCATCGACAACCGCCACGTCGAACTCGCCGAGGTGCTCGGGCTGAGCCGGTGGCGGTTCCTGCGCAAGGTGGTCCTCCCGGGCTCCCTGCCCGGATTCTTCGTCGGACTGCGGCTCGGCGTCACCTCGGCCTGGCTGGGCCTGATCGTCGTCGAGCAGATCAACGCCACCAGCGGCATCGGCTACATGATGTTCCAGGCCCAGCAGTACGCACAGTCCGACGTGATCATCGTCGGCCTGGTGGCGTACGGGATCTTCGGCTACTCCTCCGACGCACTGGTGCGCGCCGTCGAACGGAGGGCCCTGTCATGGCGCCGTACGCTGGCGGGCTGACCGCCGAGTCCGGTACCCCGGTACGGGGCCCCGCCCCGGCCGCGGTGCGCACCCGCGGGCTGATCCGCCGCTTCGGCGACCGGATCATCCTCAAGGAACTCGACCTCACCCTCGGCGCGGGCGAGTTCACGGCGCTCCTGGGCCGCAGTGGCTCCGGCAAATCGACCCTGCTGCGCGCCGTGGCCGGCCTCGACCACGACGTCGACGGATCGGGCGGGCTGACCGTCCCCGACCGGGTCTCCCTCTCCTTCCAGGACTCCCGCCTGCTGCCCTGGCTGCGGGTGCTGGACAACGTCACCCTCGGACTGCGCGGACCCGGCGTCCGCGAACGCGGCGTACGGGCCCTGGCCGAGGTCGGACTCGAAGGCCGGGAGCGGGCCTGGTCCCACGAGCTGTCCGGAGGCGAGCAGCAGCGCGCCGCCCTGGCCCGCGCCCTGGTGAGCGATCCCGAACTGCTCCTGGCGGACGAGCCGTTCGGCGCCCTCGACGCCCTGACCCGGATCCGCATGCACGGACTGCTGCGCGAACTCTACGAACGCCACCGCCCCGCCGTGCTCCTCGTCACCCACGACGTGGACGAGGCGGTGGAGCTCGCCGACCGCGTGCTGGTGCTGGACGAGGGCCGCATCTCCCTCGACCTCGCCGTCGACCTGCCCACCCCCCGGAGCCGGCGCCACCCCGGCTTCCAGGAGTACCGGGACACCCTGCTCGCCGCCCTCGGCGTAGCGCAGCACCCGACGCCCGCCGCCGCGACCGACCACCACCAGAAGGACGAACCCGATGTCCCGAAAGCCTGAGCGCAAACCCCTCCACCTCAACGCCTTCCTGATGTCGGTGGGCCACCACGAGGCGTCGTGGCGGCTCCCCGAGAGCCCCGCCGACGGCGGCACCGGCATCGCGCACTACCAGAACCTCGCCCGCATCGCCGAACGCGGCCTGCTCGACTCGGTGTTCCTCGCCGACAGTCCCGTCCTGCAGGGCGACCCCGGCCGCCGGCCCTCCAGCAAGCTGGAGCCGACCATCCTGCTGACCGCGCTGGCCGCGGTCACCAGCAGGATCGGGCTCATCGCCACCGCCTCCACCAGCTACAACGAACCCTTCAACCTGGCTCGCAGGTTCGCTTCCCTCGACCACGTCTCGAACGGCCGCGCCGGGTGGAACATCGTCACCACGGCCGGCGCCGAGGCCGCCCGCAACTTCGGCCTCGACGACACCCCGCTGCACCACGACCGCTACCGGCGCGCCGCCGAGTTCGTCGACGTCGCGACGAAGCTCTGGGACAGCTGGGCCGACGACGCCGTCGTCGCGGACAAGGAGGCCGGGGTCCACACCCTGGCCGAGCGGGTCCGCCGCATCGAGCACCGCGGCGAGTTCTTCCGCGTCGACGGTCCGCTCAACGTGGAGCGCTCCCCCCAGGGACACCCCCTCCTCGTGCAGGCGGGCTCCAGCGAGGACGGCAAGGACTTCGCGGCACGCTACGCCGAGGCGGTGTTCACCGCGCAGCAGACCCTCGAGGAGGCGACCGCCTTCTACAAGGACGTCAAACGGCGCGCCCTCGCCCTCGGCCGGGACCCGGACGGCATCAAGATCCTTCCGGGTATCGTCCCCGTCATCGCGGACACCGAGGACGAGGCCCGCGAACTGGACGCCGAACTGGACCGGCTCATCGTCCCCGAGTACGCCAAGCGGCAGCTCGCCCTGCGGATCGGCATAGACCCCGCGGCCCTGGACCTCGACTCCGAACTGCCCGCGGACATCCCCACCGAGGACGAGATCGAGGGAGCCAAGAGCCGCTACACCCTCGTCGTGGAACTGGCCCGCCGCGAACGGCTGACCGTACGGCAGCTGATCGGACGGCTCGGCGGAGGCCGTGGGCACCGCACCTTCGCGGGCACCGCCCGGCAGGTCGCCGACACCATCGAGCACTGGTACGACAGCGGCGCCGCCGACGGCTTCAACATCATGCCGGCGGTCCTGCCCTCCGGGCTGGAGCGCTTCGTCGACGAGGTGGTCCCGATCCTCCAGGAACGCGGCCTGTTCCGCACCGAGTACACCGGCACGACCCTGCGCGAGCACTACGGGCTCCCGCGCCCCGCAGGCCATCCGGCCGACGGCTCCGCCGCGCCCGCCGGCCACCCCGGCATCGGCCTGGTGGAGGCCCGGTGACGGGCTGTCCCACCGCCACGACGCAGCCGGCCACCGCGCACGACGCGGCGGCCGGCCCCGTCGGCGGACCACCGGCCGACGGCTGGGCCCGCCGGCTCGTCGGCTACTGCCTGCGCCACCGCACCGACCTGCTGCTGGCCTTCGGAGCAGCCGCGGTGGCGGCGGTCGCCGCCGCCGTCCTGCCGCTCGTGCTGCGCCACGTGGTCGACGACGTCGCCGCCGCGGACGGCACCGCCCTCGTGCCCTGGACCGTGCTCCTCGGAGCCCTCGGAGCGGTTCGTTTCGGGGCGGCCTTCGTCCGCCGCTACCGCTCGGGGAGCCTCTCCCTCGCAGTCCAGTACGACCTGCGGGGCGACGCCTTCGCGGCCCTGCTGCGGTTCGGCGGGCCCCAGCAGGACGGCCTGCGCACCGGGGAGGTCGTGAGCAGGTCCATCTCGGACATCACCCTCATCCAGACCCTGCTCCAGTTCCTGCCCAACCTCACGGGCAACGTGCTGATGTTCGGCGTCTCCCTCGTCTTCATGGCGTGGCTCTCGCCGCTCCTCACCCTGGTCGCCCTGATCGTCGGGCCCGCCCTGTGGATGATCGCCCTGCACAGCCGCCGCACCCTCTTCCCCGCCAACTGGCACGCCCAGCAGGAGGCGGCCGAGGTGGCCTCCACCGTCGAGGCCACCGTCACCGGGGTGCGCGTCGTCAAGGGCTTCGGCCAGGAGCACCGCGAGCTGCGCGGGCTGGAGGAACGCGTCCGCGCGCTCTTCGCCTCCCGGCTGCGCGTGGTCGCCTTCACCAGCCGCTACAACCCCGCCCTGCAAGCCGTACCGGCCCTCGGACAGGTGGCGGTGCTCGCCCTCGGCGGCTGGCTCGCGATCGACGGCCGCCTGTCCCTGGGCACGTTCCTCGCCTTCACCGCCTACCTCGGCGCCCTCGTCACGCCGGTGCGCCAGGTCGCCACGCTGCTCACCGTCTGGCAACAGGCCCGGGCGGGCGCCGAACGCGTCCTGGAGATCATCGACGAAGCACCCGCGATCGACGACGCCCCCGGCGCCCACCCCCTCGGACCCGCCGCCCCGGCCCTGTCCTGGCGCGAGGTGACCTTCGGGTACGGCGGGGCCGCGCCCCTGCTGGACGGCTTCAGCCTGGACGTGCGACCGGGGGAGACGCTCGCGCTCGTCGGCCCGGCCGGCTGCGGCAAGTCCACGGTCGCCGCGCTCCTGCCCCGGTTCTACGACCCCCGGTCGGGCACCGTGACCGTCGGCGGCCACGACGTACGGACCCTCACCCTGGCCTCCCTGCGGTCCCGGATCGGCTTCGTCTTCGAGGAGAGCCTCCTCCTCTCGGACTCGATCCGCTCCAACATCGCCTACGGAAGCCCCGATGCGACCGACGCCCGGATCCGCGAGGCCGCCCGGCTCGCCCGGGCGGACGAGTTCATCGACCGGCTCCCCGACGGATACGACACGGTCGTCGGCGAACAGGGACTGACGCTCTCCGGCGGCCAGCGCCAGCGGGTCGCGCTCGCCCGCGCCCTGCTCATCGACCCCGCCGTGCTCGTCCTGGACGACGCCACCTCCGCCCTGGACGCCCGCGTCGAAGCGGAGATCCACACCGGCCTGGGCGAGGCCGGCCGCCGGCGCACCACCCTCATCGTGGCCCACCGCGAGTCCACCCTCGAGCTCGCCGACCGCGTAGCGCTGATGGACGGCGGCCGGATCGCCGACATCGGCACCCCGGACGAACTGCGTGCCCGCTCGGCCCTCTTCCGCTCCCTGCTGTCCACCTCGGACCGTCCGGAAGACACCGATGCCCCCGACGCGGGCGCCGGGGCCGCGCACCCCCTCCGCGTCCCGGTCGGCGGACTCACCGAGGAGCTGTGGCGACGGCCGGACGCGGAAGGGCCCGTACGCCACGAGGGCACCGCGGTCCGCGCCGCGAACGCCCTCGCCGCGGCCGCCGCCTCCGGCCCCGGCCGCGGGGGACCCGGCAGCGGGGTCCTCGGCTCCGCCCCGCCGTCCCCCGAGCTGCTGGCCGCCCTCGAGAAGACCCCGATGCCCGCCGCCGAGCCCGGCGTCCCGCTCGCTCAGGCCGTGGCGGGCGACCCCGCCTTCCGTCTCGGCTCCCTGCTGCGCCCCTTCCGGGTCCCGCTGCTCGGCGGGCTCCTGCTGGTCGCCCTGGACGCGCTCGCCCAGATCGCCGTACCCGTACTCGTCCGGCACGGCGTCGACAGCGGGGTCACCGGCCAGGCGCGGGGCGTCCTGCTCGCGGCGGCCGCGGCCGCGGCCGCCGTCGTCGCCGCCAACTGGCTGCTCGGCGTCACCCAGGTCCGCACCACCGGGCGCACCGGCGAGCGGCTCCTCTACACCCTGCGGGTCAAGACGTACGCCCAGCTGCAGCGACTCGGCCTCGACTACTACGAGCGGGAACCCGCCGGGCGGATCATGACCCGGATGACCACCGACGTGGACGCCGTGTCGAACTTCCTCCAGACGGGCCTCATCACGGCGGTCGTCAGCCTGCTGACCGTCCTCGGAGTCCTGGTGTCCCTGCTGGTCATCGACGCGCAGCTGGCACTGGTCCTGCTGGCCGCGCTGCCCCCGCTGATCGTCGCGACCGCCCTCTTCCGGCACTACTCCGTCCCCGCCTACCTGGAGGCCCGCGAGCAGATCAGCGCGGTCAACGCCTACCTCCAGGAGAACGTCGGAGCCCTGCGCATCACCCAGGCCTTCCGCCGGGAACAGCGCAACGCCGAGGAGTTCGCGGCCCTCGCCAGGGCGTTCGGCACGTCCCGGCTGCGGGCACAGCGGTACATGGGCACCTTCTTCCCCTTCGTCGAGTTCCTCGGCACCCTGTCCACGGCCGCCGTCCTCGCGGTCGGGGCCGGACAGGTCGTCTCCGGCGGACTGACCGCGGGCACGCTGATCGCGTTCCTGCTCTGCGTCGAGCTGTTCTTCGCCCCGATCCAGCAGCTGTCCCCGGTCTTCGACGGGTACCAGCAGGCGGTCATCGGCATGAACCGGCTGCGCGGCCTCATGCGCATGCCCGCCGGCACGCCCCCGGCGGCCGCCCCGCGGCCCGTCAGGGCGCTGCGCGGGGAGATCGAGTTCGACGACGTGTCGTTCCACTACGAAGGCGGCTCGGACCGGGACGTGCTGCACGGCATCGGGCTGCGCATCGCCCCGGGCGAGACCGTCGCCCTCGTCGGGACCACGGGCGCCGGCAAATCGACGGTGGTCAAACTCCTCGCCCGCTTCTACGATCCGGCCTCCGGAGCCGTCCGCGTCGACGGCCACGACCTGCGCGAACTCGACCTGACGGACTACCGGCGCCGGCTGGGCATCGTCCCGCAGGAGCCGCACCTGTTCGGCGGCAGCGTCCGCGACGCCATCGCCTACGGACGCCCCGAGGCGACCGACACGGAGGTGGAGGCGGCGGCCCGGGCCGTCGGAGCCCACGAGATGGTGGCCGCGCTCGCGCACGGGTACCTCACGCAGATCGGGGAACGCGGCCGGGGCCTCTCCTCGGGCCAGCGCCAGCTGCTCGCCCTCGCCAGGGCCGAACTCGTCGACCCCGACATCCTGTTGCTCGACGAGGCGACCGCATCGCTCGACCTCGCCACCGAACGGCGGGTCACCGCCGCCGTCGAGGCCCTGACCCGGCGCCGCACGACCGTGGTGGTGGCACACCGCCTCACCACGGCCGCCCGCGCCGACCGGGTGGTCGTCCTCGACGCCGGGACCGTCGTGGAGACGGGCACGCACAGTCAACTGCTGTCCGCACAGGGGCCGTACCGGCGCCTGTGGGACGCCTACCGGCCGGGCGGCGCCGACGTCCGCGCGCCGGGTCCGGCCGACACCCATACCGATCAAGCCGACAGCCTTGCCGATCAACTCGTCAACGGGAGTGCACGATGACCGACTACCGCCTGCTCGGACGCACCGGCGTCAAGGTGAGCCCGCTCGCCCTGGGCACCATGATGTTCGGGGCCCGGGGAAACACCGACCACGACGACAGCGTCCGGATCATCCACCGGGCCCTCGACTCGGGCATCAACTTCGTCGACACGGCCGACGTCTATTCGGCGGGGGAGTCGGAGACCATCGTCGGGAAGGCGCTCGCCGGAGGCCGGCGGGACGGCGTGGTACTGGCCACCAAGTTCCACGGAAGCCTCGGTTCGGATCCCAACGAGCAGGGAAACAGCCGCCGTTGGATCATCCGCGAGGTGGAGAACAGTCTGCGCCGGCTCGGCACCGACTGGATCGACCTCTACCAGGTGCACCGGCCCGAGCCCGAGACCGACTTCGACGAGACGCTGGGCGCGCTCAGCGACCTCGTCCACCAGGGCAAGATCCGCTACATCGGCACCTCCACCTTCGAGCCCTCCGCGATCGTCGAGGGCCAGTGGCTCGCCGAGCGCCGCGGCCGCGAACGGGTGGTGACCGAGCAGCCCCCGTACTCGCTGCTCGCGCGGGGCATCGAGCGCGAAGTCCTGCCCGTCGCCCAGCGTTACGGGCTCGGCGTGCTCAGCTGGAGCCCGCTCGCCGGCGGCTGGCTGTCCGGCCGCTACCGCAAGGGCGGCGACCAGCCCACCTCCAGCCGGACCGACCGGCAGGCCGAGCGCTTCGACATCGCCGACCCCGGGAACGCGGCCAAGCTGGACGCCGCCGAGGCACTGGCCCAGCTGGCGCAGGAGGCGGGGCTGACCCTGGTGCAGCTCGCCCTGGCCTTCGTCCTGGAGCACCCCGCCGTCACCTCGGCCATCATCGGGCCGCGCACCTTCGAGCAGCTGGAGAGCCAGCTGGGAGCCGACCGGGTACGGCTGAGCGCGGACGTGCTCGACCGCATCGACAAGATCGTGCCGCCGGGCACGAACCTGTCCACGCGGGACGCCGGATACGTGCCGCCCGTGCTGTCGGACCCGCGGCTGCGCCGCCGCCCGCGCGCCTGACCGGCCGGGCCGCCGTCCCCTCCCCCCGGACGGGGACGGCGGCCCGACGCGGGTGCGTGGCGTCAGCGGCGGAGCACCTTGCGGGACACCACGTTGCCGAGGAGCTGCGCCGACTGCACGAGGGCGATCAGCACGAGCACCGTCACCACCATCACCGAGGTGTCGAAGCGCAGGTAGCCGTAGGTCATCGCCAGGTTGCCGACGCCGCCGCCGCCGACCGTGCCGGCCACCGCCGAGAAGTCGATCAGTGCGACGAGCATGAAGGTCATGCCGAGGACCAGGGGTCCGAGCGCCTCCGGGACGAGGACCGTGAGCAGGATCCGCAACGGGCTCGCGCCCATGGAGCGTGCCGCCTCGATCACGCCGGGTTCGACGGACAGCAGGTTGGACTCCACGATGCGGGCGACCCCGAACGTCGCGACGACCGTCATCGGGAAGATCGCGGCGTTCGTGCCGATCATCGTGCCGACCACCCCGCGCGTGACCGGGGCGAGCGCGACGATCGCGATGATGAACGGCACGGGCCGGATGATGTTGATGAGCAGGCCCAGGACCGTGTGGACGATCCGGTTCGGCAGGACACCGCCCTTGCGCGTGGCGTAGAGGGTGAGTCCCACCGCCAGGCCGCTGACGGTCGACAGCGCCAGGGTGATCAGCACCATGTAGACGGTCTCGCCGGTGGCGTCGAGGACCTTGGGCCAGAACGTGCTCCAGTCGGCCTTCACCGGACACCCGCTTCCGCGCGGTCGGGTACGCGCAGCCCGGCGACGACGGCCTCGACCGCGCCGGCCTCGCCGCGCAGCTCCAGCGTCACACTGCCCAGGGGGCGTCCGCGAACCTCGGCGACGCCTCCGTGGACGAAGGTGAAGTCGACGCCGTGGACGCGCAGGAGCTCCGAGAGGCCCTCCAGGGCGGGGTTGCCGTCGACGACGGGCAGCGTGACCAGGTGGCCGGGGTGGCGGGTGCGCAGCCGTTCCAGGAGCCCGGCGTCCGGCGCGCCGTGCTGTGCCGAGCGGACGAAGGCGGCCGTGGTCGCGTGGCGGGGCCGTGCGAAGACCTCGTAGACCTCGCCGCTCTCGACCACCTTGCCGTCCTCCATGACCGCGACCCGGTCGCACAGGGTCCGTACGACCTCCATCTCGTGGGTGATGAGGAGGATCGTGACGCCCAGCTCGCGGTTGACCCGGCGCAGCAGGGCCAGTACCTCGCCGGTGGTCTGCGGGTCGAGGGCGGAGGTCGCCTCGTCGCACAGCAGGACCTTGGGGCGGGTGGCGAGCGCGCGGGCGATGCCGACGCGCTGGCGCTGGCCGCCCGAGAGCTGTTCGGGGTAGCGCTTCCCGTGGCCGGCGAGACCCACGAAGTCCAGCGTCTCCTCGGCGCGGGCCCGAGCCGAGGTGCGGTCCATCCCGGCGAGGCGCAGCGGGTAGAGCACGTTGCCCAGGACGGTGCGCGAGCGGAAGAGGTTGAACTGCTGGAAGATCATGCCGATCTCACGCCGGATGGGCCGCAGCCGGCGCTCGCCGAGGGACGAGAGGTCCTGGCCGTTCAGCAGCACGCTGCCCGAGGTCGGCTCCTCGAGGCCGTTGACCAGGCGCAACAGGGTGGACTTGCCCGCGCCGCTGTGCCCGACGACGCCGTGGACGGTGCCCGCCCCGACGGTGAGGCTGACTCCGTCGACGGCGCGCGCTCCGCCCGGGAACTCCTTCGCGACATCGCGCAGTTCCACGGCGGCGGTCATCGCTTCAGCTGCTTCTGGATCCGGGCCACCTCGGCCTGCAGTTCGGCGGCGGGCAGCTCGATGTGGTGGGCGGTGCCGTTGCTGGTGCGGCGGACCTCGTCCTGCACGACCTGCGACGCGTAGAGCTTGACGATCTTCTGATAGTCCGCGTCGTCCTTCCGGTCCGCGCGGGCGGCGATGACGTTCAGGTAGGGGACGGACTGCGGCCCGGCGGGATCGTCCTTGAAGAGCGCGGTGTCGGCCTTGATGCCCGCGAGTTCGGCGACGCCGTCGTTGATGATCGCGGCGTCCGTGTCCTTGAGGGTCCGGGGGGTCTGCTGGGCGTTGACCGGAGTGAGCTTGACGTGCTTGGGATTGGCGGTGATGTCGTCGGGGGTGGCGAAGAGGCCCGCGTCCTTCCGTAGCTCGATGATCTTCGCCTGTTCCAGTACGCGCAGGCCGCGCCCCTGGTTGGCGGGGTCGTTGGGAAGGGCTATCTCGGCCCGGTCGGGGAGGTCCGCGAGCTGCTTGTGCTTGCTGGAGTAGAGGCCGAGGGGGACCACCGTGGTCGCGGCGATGGGGGCGATGTCGGTCTTGTTCTCGGTGTTGGACTGGGCGAGGAAGACCAGGTGCTGGAAGGCGTTGAGCTCGATGTCGCCCGCGCTGAGAGCCTTGTTGGGCAGCGAGTAGTCGTCGAACACCACCGTCTCCACGGTGAGGCCCTCCTTCTTGGCCTCCCTGGCCAGGACGTCCCACTCCGGGGAGTCGCCGGAGACGCCGACCCGAATGTGGTGGTCGTCCGGGTCTCCGGCGCCGCAGCCGGACAGGAGGAGCGTGAGGACGGCGGCGGTGGATGCGGCGAACAGGGTACGTCGACGCGGCAGTGCAGAAATCATCGTGTGATCCATGTGCAGAGGAAGAGCCAAACGAAGGGATAGCTGGATCGTAGATCGAACTCGTCCAGTCGCCTTCGAATCTTTGGTTCAATTCACGAATCTGCAATGAATGGAAGGATCGTGTGGATCGTCAGCCCACGAACTCTTCATCCCCGTAGCGCACTTCCGCGGTGTCCCAGTCGACTCCCAGCTCCACCGTGAGCTTCCGGGCGAGGGGGAGATCGGCGAGCGGTGCGATCAGGATGAGCCGGCCGTCGACGGTGACGGAGCCGCCGCCGAGCCGTTCGCGGGCCTCGGGGTCCGCGAGGAGGGCGTCATGGAGGCGGGTCGGGCTCACTCCCGGTGCCTGGATCTCCACGGCGTCGGTGTCCGGCGAGTTCCGCGGCAGGCAGCGGAACGTCAGCACCGACTCCTGGTGGTACTGCTTGCGGATGACGCCGGCGATGTGGCGCAGCCCCTCGGGGCCGACCCGGTCGACCTCGAACTCGCGCGAGCGCTCGTAGGTGGTCTGCTTCAGCTCGCCGGACCAGAAGACTCCGTCCAGCAGGGTCGAGGAGCCGGGCTTCGCTCCGTGGGACCGGATGATGCCGCGCACCTCGCGGTCGAAGCGGTGCAGGCGCGTCCGCAGCCGGGGGTCCGCCGGGTCCGTGATGATCGCCGTGTTGTCGGTGGCGAAGATCTCCGCCGCCGCCGGGCAGCTCCGGAGCGGGGCAGGGCTCGCGTGCGCGCTCCCCGTGCCGGCCGATCCCAGCGCGAGGACCCCGACCGCGACCAGGACCCGAAAGTACTGCTGCCTCATGTTCCAACTCCCTCTCCGGGAAACGGTGGTGGTGCACCGGTGGTGTACCGGTGGCGGACGGAAGTCCACGTCACCTCGGGCAAGGAGAACCCGATCGGTCCCGCACGCGTCAGGAAGATCGCGAACGTTCACGTGATCGTCAAGAAGTGCCCGCGGGGGCCGGGCCGGGCCGGACCGGGACCGCCGCACGGGCGGTCCCGGCCGGGCGGGCAGCGGCGGGAGGGCGGGAGCCGCGCCGGCTGCCTACCGCCAGACGACCGCGCGCCAGCGGACCGGCCAGCTCCTCGAACTGCCCACGTCACCCGCGACGTTCCCGTTCGTGTTGATCGCGAGCGGCTGGGTCCTGTCGATGCCGGCGGGAAGGGGAAGGGCGGTGACCCGCCCCCGTGGGTCCCATGTCACGGCACGCTCGTCGGAGGTGCCGACGCCGGTCCCCGCGTCGTTGATCCCGTTGACGAAGACCCGGCCCGTGCCGGGCAGCACCTCGAGTTCGGTGGTGTCGTTCCCGTCCCACCTCACGGCGTGGTCGTTGACGTTCCCGACGACGACGTCGGCGTTGTTGACGCTCACGGACCGTGCGCCGATCCCCTGTGACGGCAGGGCCTCGAACCTCTTCCCGCGCGGGGCACGGACGGCCTTCCACTCCCCGGCCCCGTCGGTCGCCCGGCCGATCACCGTGCCGCGGTCGTTGATCGCGGCCGGCTCGCTGTACGAGCCCCCGAGCGAGCCGAGGTCGTGGACACGGCCCGCGGTGTCCCAGCGCACGGCACGGGTCTTCTCGCCCGGCACGAACACGTGGCCGGCGATTTCTCCCCGCTTGTTGATCCCGGTGGCCACGCCCCCCTCCGCCCTCGCGGGCAGGCGCAGTACGGTCGCCCGGCCGTCCGGGCCCCAGCGCACCGGGCGCGTGCGACCGGCCGTCGACAGACGTCCCACGGCGACGTGGGCGTCGTTGATGTCCTGGGCTTCGCCGTCGACGTAGCCCGGCGGTTCCTCGAGCCGGGTGAGGGCGCCCGACGCGTCCCATCGGGCGGCATGGCGCACGCCGTCCGCCGTGGCGGTGAAGCCGGCCACGGTGCCGTCCTCGACGATCTTGGCCGCCTGCCCGCCCGAACCTCCGCAGACGGCCTGCAGGCGGATGAGGGAGCCGTCGGCGCCCCACCGTACGAGGTAACCCTCGTCGTTCTCGTCGAGGGAGAGCCCCACGACGTCCCCGGCGTCGTTCATCGCCTGGGCCGAGCTACTGGAATGGCCTGCCAGGAGCGGCAGTTCGTACATCGAGACGGCGACGCCGGAGGGCGCGGAGAACGCGGAGGGCGCCACCATCACGGATAACATCGCGGAAATCACCACGGGCATCAAGAAGATCTCCCCTGTCTTCTCGGACTGACACGGCGCCGGACGCACTCGCCACCCCTGTTGATCCCCCGGGCGACGGGAACGGCACGACGCCCGAGCCCTGCCCCGACCGCGACCCGGAGAAACGTGCCCGGATCTTCAGGAGCACAGGACGTGCACCAGGCTCTCCAGAGCGGTGTTGTCGAGTGCGGTGCGGTGCGCGAGCTTGTTGCGGGACACCCGCAGGGTGCGCAGCCGGTTGGCCTCCGGCTGCGTGAGCCGCACGTGGCCCTGCAGGTGGGCGCGCCACATCATGCCGAGTTCCATTTCGGCCCGCTGGCCGTAGATGGCGGCGAGTTCGGGCCGGGGGAGGCGGGAGCGGATCCCGATCACCTCGGTGAACTGCTCACGGGCCTCGTCCAGCAGGGGCAGCAAAGCGTGATTCTGGGCCAGCCAGATGCGGGTGCGCACGCTGTGCTCGTGCTCGGCTGCGCCGCCGGGCCGGTGGCGCAGCCGTCCGTCCCATCGGTCCAGCCTGCCCAGATCCCATTCGGGGCGCAGCGAGGCGTTCGGATGGAGCAGGGCCGCGATGGGCTCCGAACTCCGGGGCCCGGGTACGGCGGTCCGCTCGGGCACGGTGGTCCGCTCGGGTACGGGCCCGCCTGTGAGGAGCCGCAACTGCGCGGGAAGACTGTCCGGGAGTCCGTCCCACTCCACCGCCAGCCGCGCGGCGAGGTCGAGGAAAGGCCCGCACACCTCGACCACGGTGGCCTGCGCCACCGCTTCGAGGAGCTGGTGGCGGGCGGCCGGGCCGGAGGGGAGGGGCCGGGCCATGGCGACCACGGTGGCGGTGTCCAGCCGGCCGAGGGCGCCCCACCACCAGTGCACGCCGATGTCCTCGCGCGCGATCTGCTCCGGCAGCTCCACGGGCAGCCCCGCCGACGTGGCCAGTACGAGCAGCCGGGGGCGCCGTTCGGGAGGCAGACCCGCCGCCTTGACGGTGGCGGAAAGCCGGCGCAGCAGTTCGGTCGCCGCCGTCGGAGCCGGTTCCTGCCAGCCGCGCACCAGGATCACCCGGCTCGCACCGGGGCCGCCCGGAGTGGCGGTGAGGCGGTCGAGCAGCCCCTCGACTCCGGTGTGCCCCCGGTTCTCGTCCGAGGCCTTGTCGCCCAGTTCCTTGACGATCCTGTCGGCCAGGTCGTGGAAGGTGGCTCCCTCCGGCGGGCCGTCCGGTGCCGGGGACCGGGGCCCGGGCACCGCCGCGCTCCTCGTCCGCACGGCCGAGAACCCGGACAGGCCGTCGTCGTAGTCCAGGATCGGGTCCGGGCCGTCGCCCCACGGGCTCGAAGACAGGGGAACCGGTGGGCCTGCGGCACGACTCCCGCGCGCCCCGCCGTCGCCGGGTGCGGGCACGAGGACGAAGTCGGCCAGCTCGTGGAGGAGCTCGTTCAGCAAGTCCTCGACGGCGGCCGGCTCCCCGGTCAACTGGGTCTGCGGGAAAAGGCAGAGGCAGCTCCGCCCCGACCGCAAGTCGGCCAGCAGCCTTCGCATCCACAGCCGCACTCCGGGCAGTGCGGCCACGGAGGTTCCGGCGGTCACATCCGGTTCGGGGGCGGGAATCACGAAGGGTCCGCCAGGAGCTGGAGCGCCCGGAAGGTGATCCGGTCCAGTGAGCAGCCTTCCGGTCCGTCGTCCAGGACACCGTGGTCGAGCAGCCGCCCCACGAGTGCTCCGACCTCCTCGATCTGCATTCCGGTGACGGACGAGATGTCGGCGTAGGTGCATCCCTCGCCGGGATTCACGTACTGGCTCCACTCGGTCAGCACTTCCGTCAGCCACGTGTCGAGTCCGACCCGCTTCAGGTGCGCACGGGCGAATTCGGTCTGCCCGATGAAGTCCCGGGCATCCTCCAGTGCGGACTCGAGCGTGGAGCCCTCCCGCGTGATGCGGTGCACGGTCCGCTCCAGCATGTGGGGCCAGCCACCGGTGAGTTCGATGACCCGGCGCCGCTTGTCCGGGGTGTCGAACGGACACTCCGGCCAGGCGCGGAGACTGTCCGCGGTCCACCGCTCGGGGTGCACCACACTGGTGATGAGCTCCTCCACTTGGCCGTGCTCGTCCGGATCCACGAGAAGGACGGCCGTCCGGTGGGGTGCCCCGCCCTCCGGCAAGGAGGTATGGGCGTGCAGGGCCTTCGCCCAGTCCGCCACCTCGACGGATCCGCGACCCCGGACGTCGGCCAGGATCAGGATCGGGCGGCCGTCGGCATCCTTCGTCAGGGCCTCGGGCAGGGCCCCGGGGACCGTCTCGCGGAATTCCAGTCCGCGCGCGGTGGAGTACGAGCGCACCGCAGCCTTCACCAGGGCGGGACCGTGGGCCTGGGTCAGGCAGACCGCGGCCACCCCCGGCGCCGTCACCAGATGCAACTGGTGCTCCGTCAGGGGACTGTAGCGGGCGATGCCCTCGGAGTCCGATCCGACGAAACGCCTCGAGAAGCGCGGGTTGTAGTCATAGGGGAGGTCGAACTCCGTCTGGCGCAGCTCGAGTTCGAGATCCTCTCGGGTCCCCAGCATGCTGACGACGTTCGGGCTGCGGACGGCGTACAGGCGCGCGTCGGCCAGTTGGATGAGCAGGCCCAGACCGACCATCTCGTCCAGATAGATCCGTACGTCGGTCGCGGTGAGCGAGCTGAAGCCCTCCCGCCAGCGGTCCTTGGCCGCTCTCAGCAGTTCGTCGGCGTCGTAGCCGTACCGGTAGCGGTCCTCCTGGCTGCGCAACGCGATCACCAGGGCGAGGACCCGGTAGCGGTCTTCGAGGTTGATGGTGATCCGCAACCGCTCGGCGATGTGCCGGTGAACCTGGGCGGATCCCGTCACCGACCGGACGTCCTCGTCCGTGACCGTGATCGGCCACTCGGCCGAGGCCGGCGGCTTCGCGCGGAGGGCCGCGACGAGCCGCTCGCAGAAGATCTGGACCAGGCACGCCTGGTAGTTGGTCGCGGCGAGCACGCGCCACACCAGCTCGGGACGCTCGAAGCGGTACCCGAAGGCCGCCATCGGCTCCACGACGAGGCGCTGGGCCTCGGCCGGCTTCAGGGTGCTGATCAGCACATCCGGACCGCCGTGCGTCAGGGGCACGTTGGAGAGGTGGCTGAAGCGCTGGACCTGGTGCAGACCCGCGAACACGATCTTGAACCGGCGATCGGTGCGGTCCATCAGCCCCTTCAGGCGCAGCACGTTGGAGAAGGTGGCCTCCCCGCCCCGCCCGCGGACGGCCTTGGAGTCCGCGGTCAGGAAGGCGTCGGCCTCGTCGGCGAGCACCAGCACCCGGCGGTCGTGGCTCTCCTCCAGCCACTTCTCCACCTGGGCGAGCATCGCGTCCGGAGTACGGCCGGATTTCGGGGCCTCGCCCAGCACGCCCACCCGCTTCAGCTCGTCCTCGAGTACCGCCCAGATGCGTTCGGCCGGCTCGGCCTCGCCCACCCCGCGCGCCTTGAGGTCGACGTAGATGGCCTTGCGGCCGGGGGTGCCCGGGAACGACGCCTGCACCTTGCGCAGCAGAGCGGACTTGCCCAACTGGCGCCCGCCGTAGAGGAACAGGGCGCCGAGCGGGTCGGTGACGGCGGCGATTTCCTCCTGCCGGCCGTAGAAGACCTCCGGCGGTACGAGCCCGGCCACGAACGGCGTGTACGGGTTGTACGCGGTCCAGGGCAGGGTCACCCGCTGAGTGGCCCGGAAGGATCGCGGGGAGCGTGCCGCGACCCAGCCGAACACGGCCGGGTCCACCACCAGCGCCTGCTGGGACGAGGCGGTGCGTGCGCGGGCCGCCATCTCCCGGCGCCCGTTCAGGCCGAGCGGGTACAGATAGAGGATCAGACACGCCCCGGAGTCACTGCTGTCCAGCAGTTCCAGCGGGCTGCGGCCGCGCTGCTCGTCGGAGACCACGAGGATCGTGTACGAGGACGCGGCCGACCCGAGAGCGGCCACGTAACCGGGAGCGGTCTCGCTCGCCCGTGCCCGGGCGCTGAGCCGCAGAACACCGCGCACCTCGTGCTGCTGGTCCCGGACGGGCGTTTGCGAGCATTCCAGCCCGAGCACGCGCAGGACCGACGGGATGTGCCGCTGCCACTCCGAGCCCCGGGTGGCGGGGCGGCACAGGGCGTCCCACGACTCCAGCCCGCTCCGCGCGCCCTCGGTGAGGGGCTCCCCGTCCAGGTAGAAGTCCGCCCAGGGGCGGGCGGAGTACCCCTGGGCGCCGGCGGCCTTGCGCACCCCCGAGAGCTCGATGCCGGCGGTGAAGCGGTCCAGCTCCGCGCCCGAGTCCGTGCCGCTCCAGTCGGGGAGCGGCTTGCCCTCCCGCAGCAGCGCCAGGCACTCCTCGGCGGTGACCGTGTCGCCCGCGTCGAGCAGCGAGGTCAGGCGTTGCTGCTCCTCGGCCGTGGGGTTCAGCGCGGCCAGGCTCTCGTGGAGGTGTTCCACGTACTCCCGGACTTTCGCCCGCATCTCGGCCTCGAGGGCGGTGATCCCGGTGCAGGCGTGGCCGAACGCGCCTTCCGGCTCGGGCCGGCGCAGCTCCTCGAGGCGGCCGACGAGTTTGCGCTCCGTCTGCATGTCCAGCTGCTGGGTCCGCAGTTCGGCGAGGAGCGTGAACGCTTCGGCGTGGGCCTTGCGGTGTACGGCCGTCCAGCGCGCCCACTCGGGCTCGCGCAGCTGCCGCCAGTCGCGCGGCACGGCGTCGAGGCCCGCCGGGAGGGCGGGGACGCGGTCCTGTTCCAGCGCCGAGACGAGGGCGTCGGCGAGATGAAGGTCGCCCCGGTCGAAGTACCTCCGGAGCACCGTGCGGGCGTCGACGGGCTCCAGCAGCGTGAGTACCGCCCCGCCGAATCCCTCCTCGTCCGGCAGGGGCACGCCCTCGGCCGACCGCGGGAGTTCCGGCGCCGCGAGCAGGGCCTCCGTACCGGGCTGGTCCGTCACGCGCACGGCGTCCGGGTCGCGCGCCGGGACGGCGGTGCCGGGCGACCGGTCGCCCCCCAGCAGCCAGGTGCGCAGCCGCAGCAGCGCGGCCCCTTCGACGCCGGGCGGGGGCGCTTCGTCGCGTACCTGGTCCAGGGCGTGCCGCAGGGCGGTGGCGGTGTCCGCTCGTTCGTCGACGGCGGGGGCGGCCAGGGCCCGTGCGCGGGACAACAGGTCGGACACCTGCTCGATGCTGCGCAGCAGAGCGCGTTTGGCAGCGGCCTCGATCGGTTCCTTCGCCTGCTTCGGCGTGCGGATCTCGGCGTCGGCCTCCTCGATCATGCGTTCCGCCGAGCCGCGCTTGCGGAAGAGCTCCCAGATCCGGTCGAGGTCCGCAGCCCCGACGGTGCCGGAGGCCCAGGCGCTGACCCCGTCCAGGGCCTTGCCCAGGGGCTGGTCCGAGCCGATGAGCCGGGTTCTGACATGGGTCGCGCGGGTGTAGCCGATGCGCTGGCGGCGCAGTGCGTCCCGCAGTTCGGCGGCCTCGGAGGAGAGCTGGTCGGGGGTGAGTCCCGGGATGTTGTCGGTGGTCAGGCGGGTCGCACCGAGGTCGAGCCGGTGGTAGCGGCGCAGCGCGTCGACGGCCCGTTCCAGGAGCTTGCCCCAGTTCCCGGGCACGGCGGAGGAGAGGTCCGTCTGGATCAGCAGGTCGTTGGGCCAGCCCGCCAGCAGGCCGGCCCGCAGGGAGGCCACGGCGGCGAGCACCAGGGCGGGCCGGTCTGCCTGGAGCAGCTGGATCTCCGGGTCGAAGCCGGTCATCACGGCGACGGCCTCCTCCTCGTCGCCGCAGGCGAAGGCCGCCTCGGCGAAGGCGAGGCAGGCGCCCCGGTGCGGGGGCTCCGCCGAGCCGGCCGTCGTCCAGTACGCCTCCTGGAAGCGGCCCTGGGCGATGAGCCGGGCCACCGGGGCCTCGCTGTCGCCGTCGCCGGTCGTCGCCGGCGGTTCCCAGGGCAGGAAGTACGGCTTCGTAGCCGCAGCCGCAACGAGGTCCGGGGTCGTCGTGTCCAGCGAGATGTCCGGGGCATCCGGGGCGTCCGGGGCGTCCGTGAGGGTCTGTTCCGGCCGCGGGGCCGGCACCTCCGCCACGCGTGGCCCGGCTCCGGCCTTCAGGACCGGCTCGGGGTTTGCCTCCGGCGCGGGCGCCGGGGCGGATCCCACGGCCGGTGACGCGGCAGGTCCGGGCTCGGCCTTCCGGGCCAGGGCCGGCTCCGCATCGGGGGCGGCCTCGACGTCCGGCTCGGGAATCAGGCCGGGTGCGGGATTCGGCTCCGCCGCGAGAGCCGGCTTCGGCTCCCCGGCCGGGCCGGCTTCCGCGGCCGGCCTGGCTTCCGCGACCGGTTCGGGCGCCCGATCCGGTGCGGACACGGGGACGGGCGGGGCGACGTCCGGCGGCGCCGCGACGGGCCGGGACGCCCCCGCCCCCGCCGCCACGAGTTCACCCATGCGCGTCTCCACCATGGTCAGTGACTGCTGCAGCGGAATGCGGTGCGGCGCGTCGGGTGCGGCCTTGTCCAGCAGGGCCCGGAGCCCCTCGCGGTGCTCTTCCAGGCTGAGCAGTTCCTCGGCGTGCTCTGCCGCCGTGTCCCTCAACTCCTGCACGATCGCGTCGAGTTCGGCGAAGCCGGCATCCGCGGACCACTCCCGGCCGCCGACGGCGAGCCCGCTCGCGATCACGGACCGCGCCTGCTGCCATGCGTCCAACTGCTCGGCCAGCAGATCCGGAACGGCCCTTCCCGCTCGGACCTGTCCGCCCGCCGCCTCCAGCACCCGGCCCAGTTCCGCCGACCGCTCGCTCAGCACCCGCCGTGACGCGAGCAACTGTTCCTCGGTGATCCCCTCGGTCAACGGGTCGCCCCCTTCCCCTCGCATGGCATCCGTCTCGACTGCTTCCCCGTACGCATCGGATCGGGCATCGGATCCGGCATCGGCACCGTCCGCCGGACGGCACGGCCCCTCGCCCCGCTCGCACCTGCACGGTGTCCCGGGAGTCGAGGCCGCGGCCCACAGGTCGTCCCAGCGGTCCCCGACCAGCCCGCCGTCGGCGACGGGACGGTCGGAGAGGTCGTACAAGGTGATCTGCGCGAGCACCGGGTCGATCTCACCCAGCATCTGCCGCAGGTCGTCCGCGGCGGGCGCCGAGAGCCGCTCTGCCGGATGCCCGTAACACCGGTCCCAACGGTGCCTCGTCCAGTCCGACGCGTAGTGCGCGATCGCCGCGAGGTTGCCCGGAGTCGTGCGGTTCAGCCACGTGCGCGCCGCCAGGACCTCGCGGCGCCGCAGACGCGGCGTCGGACCCTTCAGGGTGGCGCCGATCCCCGGTATGTGAGCCAACATGCCCGGAATCATGAGCAGTTCTCGGAGCGCGCGGTCGTCCAGCCCGGTCACCCAGGCGTGGAGTCCGTCCCCCTTGGTGTACATGGAAGGATCTTGCCAGAGGCACGGGCGGCCGCATGGGGTTTCCGGCGGATTCGGCAGCTTCGGTGCAAACCGATGAGAGGCCGCCGTTCCTGTGGGGATCCCCGCCGTGGAGCGGGCGGCCTCATCGCGGCCGGTGATGCGGTTCGGGCAGGGTGAAGGAGCCGCCGACGTAGCGTGCGTCCACGTGGTCCGCAGGGAGCTCGCCGTGCGTGGCGAGCAGTGCCCGGGCGTGTACCTCCGCGTCGTCGCGGGGCTCGTAGCCCAGGGCGCGGGCCGCCGTGAGGTCCCACCAGGCGCGGGTGTTGGCGCTGATCCCGTTCACCACGGTGTGGCCGACCCCGGGCGCGGTCAGCGCGGCGTGGATCAGGCGGGCGCAGTCGGCGGGGCTGAGCCAGGTGGCCAGCATCCGCACGGTGCGGGGCTCGGCGAAGCAGGACCCGATCCGGATCGAGACGGTCTCCACCCCGTACTTGTCGGCGTACAGGGAGGCGAGGTTCTCCCCGAAGGCCTTCGACAGGCCGTAGTACGTGTCCGGCCGGGTGGGGATCGCGCTCGCTATCGGGGTCTCCCCGCCGAGCGGCACGTACCCGACGGCGTGGTTGCTGCTGGCGAACACGACCCGGCGCACGCCTTCCGCGCGCACCGCCTCGTACAGGTGGTACGTCCCGCGGACATTGGCTTCGAGGACGGCCTCGAAGCGGTCCTCCAGGGAGATTCCGCCGAGGTGCACGACCGCGTCGACCCCCCGGACCGCGGCGCGCACCGCGTCCGCGTCGGCCAGGTCGAAGACCAGGGACCCGGCGCCGTCGGGTCCTTCGACCGGCTTCAGGTCCGCGAGGCGCAGCGTGTAGCCGTAGCCGGGCAGGCTCGCGCGCAGGAAGGTGCCGATGCCACCCGCGGCGCCGGTGAGGAGGAGGGTGCGGGGCTGGTTCACGAGCGGAACTCCTTCGCCAGATCGGCCAGTAGCGGCAGCCGCCCTTCGGGCAGCAGACCGAGGTGGTACAGGCTCAGCCGGCTCGCCCCGGCGGCGCGCAGCCGCCGTACGTGGCCGGGCAGCAGGGCGGGGTCGGCCGGCGGCTGGGCGGTGACGTACGCGTCCACGGGCACCCCGTGCCCGGCGGCCCGGCGGACCAGTTCCGCGGTCGGGGGCCCGGTCGGCCAGCAGGGCACCAGCAGGGAGTCCACCTCCGCGGCGGCCCGGTCGGTGAGGCCCGGCGAGGGACCGGTGGCCCACGGGTCGGGATGCGCGTGCAAGGTGACGGACACCTCGGGGAGGGTTTCGCGCACGGCGGCCAGCACCGCACCGCGCAGCGCGTCCGCCGCCGCGTGCCGGAGCCGCAGCAGTGCCTGCGCGACCTCCCGCGGGAGGCCGGGGCCATCGGTGCGCGCCGTCCGCCGCAGCAGGACGAGCACCTCGTCCGCGTCCAGGCCGGCCTGCCGCCATCCGTCCCGGCACGCGCCGCAGCAGCACACGGACAGGGCCCGCAGCACCGCCGCCGGGTAGGCGCCGTCGGTCTTCTCGTGGCACCCCGCGTGCACCGCACCGAGCTGACCGGCGGACTCCAGCGACACCGCGTGCACGGCTCCCGGCGGCAGCCCGTGCAGCGCCTCGGCGGCGAGGGTCGCGCAGAACTCCCGTACCTCCCGTTGCCCCGGGCAGAGCGCGTAGGGGTAGGGCTCGCCGAAGCAGTTGGTGACGGCGAGGGCGGGGTGCAGGATGCCGAGCCGGGTGTTGTGGGCGAGCACCAGCCACGCGCTGACCGGGATGTCTTCGGCGGCCAGGGAGGCCAGGGCGGTCCCGGCCGGATCGGGCCCGTCCATCCAGTCGGCGCCCGCCGGCACCAGCCGCCGTCCGTGCCACGGTCCGGGCCGGACCGGCCGGTAGAGGGCCGCGTGGCGGGCGTGCACGAAGCGGCGATCGGGGTGGAGGGGGGTGGCGGCCCGGGTGGAGTGGTAGGTGACCGCCAGCGTCACGGAGTCGATGCGGGCGGCCCTCACCCGGTCCGCGAAGGCGGGGTCGCCCAGAACGTCCCAGGGGTAGGCGTGGGCCGAAACCGACGGGTCGCCCGTGTTCACCATCGGGGGCGCCTCTTCTCGTAGGAGGGGTCGAAGGTCCGCATGTACGCGGTGTCGTCGCGCTCCCGGACGCCGCAGCGCAGGTAGTTCTCGTGCAGCCGGGCCAGGGCATCGGGATCCAGCCGCACCCCGAGGCCCGGCCGGTCGGGAACCGCCACCGCGCCGTCCTCGATCTCCAGCGGCTCGGTGAGCACGTCCACCCCGCACTGCCAGGGGGTGTGGGTGTCCGCCGCGTAGGCCAACTCCGGTAGCGAGGCGCCGAGGTGGGTCATCGCGGCCAGGCTGATGCCGAGGTGACTGTTGGAGTGCATGGACACTCCTACACCGAACATCCCGCAGACGGCCGCCAGTTCGGCCGACCGGCGCAGACCGCCCCAGTAGTGGTGGTCGGCCAGCACGACGCCGGCCGCGCGCTTTCCGAAGCCCTCCGGGATGTCGCCCGGCCCCACCACGACCATGTTGGTGGCCAGCGGCATGGACGCCGAGCGGGCCACCTCCGCCATGCCGGGGATCCCGGGCGTCGGATCCTCCAGGTACTCCAGAAGGCCGGCGGTCCGCGCGGCCACCTTCACGGAAGTCTCCACACTCCAGGCCTGGTTGGGATCCAGTCGCAGGGGGTGCTCCGGGAAGGCGTCCCGCAGGGCCCGGACCGCCTCGATCTCCTCGCCCGGCGGCCGCACCCCGCCCTTGAGCTTGATCGAGCGGAACCCGTACGTCTCCAGCATCGCCCGGGCCTGCGCGACGATGCCGTCGGGGTCGAGCGCCTCCCCGTACGGATCGGAGCCGGCCCGCTTGTAGAAGAGGTACGCCGCGTACGGCACCCGGTCCCGCACCCGGCCGCCCAGCAGATCGACGACCGGCCGCCCGGCGAGCTGTCCCTGGAGGTCCAGGCAGGCCACCTCGAAGGGGCTGAGCACCCGCAGGGTGGTCTTCCGCGGGCTGGACCCGCCGGTCAGCCCGTGCCGGTCCGGGGCGTCGGCATCGCCCAGGACGGCCCGGATCCGGCGCAGCAGCCCGTGGGTGTCGTACGGGTCCAGCCCCACCAGGGCCGGGCCGGCGGCCCGGAGCAGGGCGAGGTGCGGCGCGTCCCCGTACGTCTCGCCGAGCCCGACCAGGCCGTCCCCGCAGCGCAGTTCCACGATCGTCCGCAGCGCCCACGGCTGGTGCACCCCGGCGGAGTTGAGCAGCGGCGGATCGGGGAACGCCACCGGGGTGACCCTGACCTCGGCGATCTCGGCCGTCCCGGCGGCCTCCTCGATCCGCATCACACCGCCAGCCCGGCGAGCGCGGCCCGGCCCCGGGCGATGATGCCGGCCAGCTCCCGCTCGTGCTCGGGGGAGGCGTCCACGAGCGGCGGCCGGACGGGGCCCATGGCCAGGCCGGCCAGCCGGGCACCCGCCTTGACCAGGGAGACGGCGTAGCCGGGGGCGGTGTCGCGCAGGGCGACGAAGGGCAGGTAGAACTCGGCGAGCAGCACCCGCACCGCCTCGGAGTCACCGGCGCGCACCGCGCGGTGGAAGGCGGTGGCGATGTCGGGGGCGAAGCAGAGGACGGCCGAGGAGTAGCACTCCACGCCGATGGCCGCGTACGCCTGGACGGACAGCTCCGCCGTGGGCAGGCCGTTGAGGAAGCCGAACTCGGCGGCGCGCGGGTGGCCGCTGCTGCGGATGGCGGTGATGAGCCGCAGCATGGCGTCCACATCGCCCAGGCCGTCCTTGATGCCGGTGACGGTGGGGATGTCGAGCAGGGCCAGGGCGGCGGCCTCGTCGAGGACGGCGTTGGCCCGCTGATAGACCGTGATCGGCAGCCCGGTGCCGGAGGCGACGTAGCGGATGTGGCCGACGAGGCCGGCGGGCGTGGAGGCGATGAGGTACGGCGGCAGCAACAGCAGCCCGTCGGCCCCGCATTCGGCGGCGGTCACGGCGAACTCGCGGGCCATCCGCGGCCCGCCGCCGCAGCCTGCCACGACCGGCAGCCGGCCGGCGGCCACCCGTACCGCGGTGGCGACCACCTCGCGGTACTCGTCGAGCGACAGCGCGGTGAACTCGCCGGTGCCGCAGGCCACGAAGAGGCCGGCGGGCCCGGCGGCGATCTGCTGCTCCAGGTGTGCGGCGAACACGGCCAGGTCGACCTTGTCGTCGTGCGCGTCGTGCGCGTCGTGCGCGGCTCGGGCGGCGAGGCCGTCGTGGCCGCCTTGGTCGCCGTCGGTGCCGGTGAACGGGGTCAGTGGAAAGGACAGCAGCCCGTGCAGGCGCATGAGTTCCCCTCGGGAGTGGGTGGGTGGGCAGGTCAGCCCTTGACGGCGCCGGAGGTCAGGCCGCGCATGAACTGCCGTTGCATGACGAGGAAGGCGATGACGCTGGGCAGCAGGGCGAGCAGCGCGGAGGCGAGCAGGACCCCCGTGCCGACCTGTTCGTCGGCGCGCAGGGTGCGCAGTGCGAGCGGCAGGGTGAACTGCCGGGCGTCGGTGGCGACGAGCAGCGGGAGCATGTACTGGTCCCAGATCATGGTGAAGCCGAAGATGCCGATCACCCCGAGCGCCGGGCGGCACAGCGGCAGGATCACCGACCAGAAGATCCGGAGGTCGCCCGCCCCGTCGAGGCGGGCGGCTTCCTCCAGCTCGACCGGGATCTCCTTCATGAACTCCGCGGTGACCAGGATCGAGAAGGCCCAGGCCCCGACCGGGACGATCATTCCCCAGAGGCTTCCGGTCAGGGACAGGTCCGAGAGGACCAGGGACAGCGGGATGGCGAGGATCTCCTCGGGCAGCATCATCGTGGAGAGGATCAGCAGCAGGACCAGCCGCAGCCCGGGGAAGCGTTTGCGGGCCAGGGCGTAGGCGGCCGAGATGCTGACCCCGATCTGGAGCAGCAGTCCGCCGCCCACCACGAGGAAGGAGTTGAGCAGGTACCGCAGTACGTCGCGTTCGAAGGCGGCCCGGAAGTTCTCCAGTGTCGGCCGGGTCGGCAGCAGGGTCAGCGAGGTGGGGTCGGTGGTGCGGTTGAAGGCGCTGGCCAGCAGGGCGAGCAGCGGCCCGGCGAAGACCGTCAGGAGCAACGCGTACAGCACCACCTTGCCGACGGCCGTGGCCGGGCCGCGCCGCTGCTCCAGGCCGAGGGCGGTGTCGAGGCGGCTCATCGGGTCGCCTCCTTCCCGGTTCCGGTCCGGGCCATCCGGACGGTGAGCGTCAGCGTGACCGAGCCGGCGAGCAGCACCATCGACCCGGCGGCCGCGACGCCCAGCTCGTTCCGCTCCAGGCCGAGCTTGTAGATCAGCGTCATGAGCACCTCGGTGGAGCCGTCGGGTCCGCCGTTGGTGAGCAGGAAGATCTCGGTGAAGACCCGCAGGGAGCGGATCGCCGCGAGGGTGAACAGGATGGTGAAGGCCGGGCGCAGGGCGGGCAGGGTGACGTGCCACAGCCTGCGCGGCACCCCGGCGCCGTCGGCGGCCGCGGCCTCGTAGAGGGTCCGGTCGACTCCGGCCAGCGCCGCGAGGAAGATCATCATGTCGTAGGGGGCTCCACGCCACACGCCGACCGCCATGACCGACCACAGGGCGCTGTCGGGACCGTTGAGGAACTGTGAGGGCCCCACCCCCAGCCACCCGAGCAGGGTGTTGACCGCGCCGTCGGCTGCCGGGTGGTAAAGGATCCGCCAGACCTCGGCGACCACCGCCATCGCGGTCACCGTCGGCAGGAACACGGCCGTCCGGAGGATCCACAGCCGGCGGGCCGTGCCCTCCAGGAGCAGCGCGAGCGCCAGCCCGAGCAGTACGGAGCCACCGGTCTGCCCGATCGCCAGTACGACCGTGTGTCCGATGGCGGCGAGGAAGGCCTCGTCCGTGACCACTTGTGCGTAGTTGGCCCCGCCCACCCACCGGTCGCCCAGGTAGGGGCGCACATCGTGGAAGCTCATCTCGACCGCCCGCCACATCGGCAGGAACTTGAAGAGCGCGAACAGCAGCAGCGCCGGGGCGAGGAAGAGCCAGGGAGTCGCCCGTCCCCGCCCCGGCAGCCGCATCAGGACCCCGCTCCCTGCTTCTCGAGCTCCGCGGAGAAGGTGCCGGCGAGCTTGCCGAGAACGGCCTCGGGGTGTGAACCGCAGTCGGCCACCATGCCGTTGAGGGCCTCGGCGGACGCCTGGCGGAAGGGCGTCCAGTCCTTCACGACGGGGGAGTAGCGGCCGGACTCGCGGTACACCTTGTCGAAGACCTGCCAGCGGGTGTCCTGGCGCACCGCGGACAGCTCGACGGACGGATTGACGGGCAGCCGGACCACGTTGCCCGCGGTGTCCCCGGCCATGCCGGTGGTCTGCCCCTCGGTGCCGATGAGGAACTCGGCGTACTTCACCTGCCCCTTGGGGTTCCCGGAGCCGGCCATCAGGTACGTGTTCTCGCCCTCGGCGAGTACGGAGCTCTTGCCGCCCGGTCCGGCCGGCAGCGGCAGGATCTCGTACGCGTCCTTGCCGAGCGCCTTGTCGAAACGGGCCATGTTGTAGGGGCCGGTGAGGTAGATGCCGCCCTTGCCGGATTCGAACAGCGGGTGGGCCTGGGTGGTTTCGGTGGTGACCGCGCCCGGGACGACGCTCTTGTCGGCGCAGAACTGGTCCTTGAGCCGCCGGGCCGCCAGCAGGGCGCCCGGACCGTCGACGGCCGGCTTCAGGTCCTTGCCCGTGCCGGTGAAGTAGTCGCCGCCGGCCGACCACAGGAAGCTGGAGAAGTACCAGTCCAGGTAGCCGCGCTTGGTGGTGCCGGGGATGACGTAGCCGTAGGTGTCGGCCTTGCCGTTGGCGTCCGGATCCCCGGTGGTGAAGGCGGCGGCCAGCGCGTCGAGCTGGTCCCAGTCGGCGGGGGGCGCGATGCCGAGCTTCTCCCGCCAGTCCTTGCGGACGAAGAGTGCGAAGGTCTGGGCGGAGAACGGCACGCCGTAGTACTTGCCGTCGGCGGCCTCGGCCGCCTCCCAGGAGCTGGGTATGAGCTGTTCGCCGCCCTTGATCTCCGACTTGCGCACCTCGCGGACGAGGCCCTGCTTGACGAGGGTGCCGAGCTGGGCGGTGTCGTTGACGATCAGGTCCGGGAGCCTCTTCTGCGCTGCCGCCTGCTGGAGCTTGGTCTCGAAGTCGTCGAACAGGGCGGTCACCTCGGCCTCGATGCCGGTGGCCTTGGTGAAGGCCGCGGCCAGGTCCTTGTGGGTCTTCTCGGTCGGGGAGCCGGGCGGCTTGCGGACCCAGATCTCCAGCGGTGCCTTGTCGTCGCCACCGCCGGAGGCGTCGGATCCGGAGTCCCCGCCGCAGCCGGTGAGGGTGGTCAGGGCGAGGAGGGCGGCCAGAGAGGCGGCCAGGGTGGTGGATGCGGCTCTGCGATGCATCGGATGATGATTCCCGTCTAGATATGTGGACAGGATCTGAGGATCTGGTTGCTCTGCAAGGGGAAGTTAGCGTCCGCTACCATGCCGGTCAACAGCCGCGCAGAATCTGGAGGGTTCACATGCCCGGACCCGCGACGGATGTCGCCACCGTCAAGTCCGCCGAGCGAACGGTGCGCATTCTGGAGGCACTTGCCTCCT
Organism: Streptomyces sp. NPDC006487; assembly: GCF_042870555.1. NCBI lineage: Bacteria > Bacillati > Actinomycetota > Actinomycetes > Kitasatosporales > Streptomycetaceae > Streptomyces > Streptomyces sp. NPDC006487. Next base: position 268,077 of record NZ_JBIAHN010000006.1, on the reverse strand, counting down.
CCGAGGACAAGCTCACGGTCACCGAGCTGCAAGAACGCCTGGGTTACCCGCGCAGCAGCCTGCACGCCCTCGTCCGCACCCTGCGCGAGCTCAAGTGGGTCGAGGCGGACGAGACCGGCTCCGCTTTCGGCGTCGGACCGCATGCGCTGCTCTCCGGCACCGCCTACCTCGACCGCGACCCGGCCCTGCCGTACGCGCACGCCGTGATGGAGGACCTGCGCGAAGAGACCGGCTACACCGTGCACTTCGCCCGCCTCGACGACGCGTACGTGCTCTACCTCGCCAGTCGCGAGGCCCGCGGCAGTGCCCGCGCCGTCTCCCGCGTCGGACGCAGGCTGCCCGCCCACCTGACCGCGCTCGGGCAGGCGCTCCTCGCCGACCTCACCACCGAGGAGGTGGACGGCGTACTGCCTTTGAAGCTTGAGGCGTTCACCCCGAACACGGTCACCGAGCGCGCCGCGCTGCACGAGGAGCTGGCGCGCGTACGGGACCGCGGCTGGGCGCTGGAGCGGGAGCAGGGCACCCCGGGGGTCGCCTGCCTGTCGGCGCCCGTCCACTACCGGATCCCGGCCTCGGACGCGATCAGCTGCTCGATGCCGGTGGACGCCGCCACCGAGGAGGAGACGGAGCGCGTGGCGCGGGCCGTGGTGGCGCACGCCACCGCCCTCGCCGCGACGCTCCGGCGCCACGGCATCAGATAGCCCCGCGCAAGCCCCACCCGGCCCGGTCCCCGTGGGGGGCCGGGCCGGGTGGGCCAGCGGATGGGCGTGCCGGTGGATCGGTCTGCCGGTGGATCGGTGTGTCGGTGGGGCGGCGGGTCAGGGGGTGACGGGAACGTTCGTCAGGCCCGTGCCCGCGTGGGTGACGGTATTGCCGGAGTGCACGACGTTCGGGTCGGCGGTGCACTTCGAGACCGAGGTGATCTTGATGGCGTAGGCGCCCGCGCCTCCGAGATCCGAGGTGTTGCCGCGCCAGACGTTGCCGCAGCCGTTGGCGAACGAAGGGGTCGTCGACGGGTTGTGCGTCTCGTAGCCGTTGGCGAAGGTGCCGGGCGGGGCGAAGGTCCCCGTGTTGTTCTCGATGAGGTACCCGATGCCCTTGGCGTCGACCCATGAGTCGGCCGAGTTCTCCCCCGAGATCCCGGTCCCGTCGAACCTGTTGCCGCGGATCACCCCGCCCGTGGTGCCCTCCTTGACGTCGATGTGCTCCGCGGCCACGTTCGGGCCGATCCGGTTGTTCAGCACTTGGACCCGGTCCGAGCGGTCCACCCCGCCCTGGTTGCCGTGGCAGCCCCAGTTGGAGCCGGCCGAACCGATGTAGACGGCCTCCCCGTAGCCGGGCTGGACCAGTCCTGTGTGCGTGATCGTGGAGTTCCGGATCACGCCGTCGGAGGACGAGCGCCGGAAGTGCACCGCCTCGTCCTCGACGTGGTGGACCGAGAGCCCGTCGAGGGTGACGTGGTGCGAGTTGTCGAGGACGATCCCCTTCTTGGAGTCCTTGACGGTGAAACCGGTCAGGTTCCAGTACGGGGCGTCGTACAGCCACAGTCCGTACCCCGGGTCCCAGCCGCCGCCGGGGGCCGGACAGGCCGGCGCGGTGCCGGAGGGACCGTCGTTCACCAGTACCGCGGCCGCCGGCCCGGTGAGCGTGACCCGCGCCGCGGACGTTCCCGCCCGCCGGGTCACGAAGGCGCCCCGGTACTCCCCGGCCGCGAGCCGGATCGTCTGCCCGGGCTGCGCCGCCGCCAGGGCGCTCTGCAACTGGGCCGCGGTCGACACGTCCACGACCGGCCCGCCCGGGCCCGACTGGGTGGTGGCGCTCACCGCGCCGCTCGCGCCGGAAACGTTCCCGGCCGCGTCGCGCGCCGTGACGGTGTAGCCGTAGGTGGTCGAGGCGGCCAGCCCGGAGTCGGTGTACGAGGTCCCGCCGACCGAACCGACGAACGTGCCGCCCCGGTGGATGTCGTATCCCGTCACGCCCACGTTGTCGGTGGAGGGGTTCCAGGCGAGCGAGACGCTGTTGGCGGTGGTGGCCGTCGAGCGCAGGCTGCCCGGGGTGCTGGGCGGGGTGGTGTCGGTGCCGCCGTTGGCGGGGTTGCCGTAGACCTCGAACTCCCAGAGGGAGTAGCCGTAGGCGGTGGCTCGTGCGGTTCCGTACATGCGGATGTGGCGTCCGGTTCCGGTGACGGTGAGGTCGTCGGTGGCGCCGTTGCCGGTGGTGGTGGAGTAGATGTCGGTCCAGTTGGTTCCGTCGTTCGAGGTCTGGATCTTGTAGGTCTTGGCGTACGCGGCTTCCCAGTTGAGCTTTACGCGGCTGATGGTGTGGGTGGCTCCGAGGTCGATGCGGACCCACTGCGGGTCCACCCCCTCCGCGCTGGCCCACCGTGTCGAGGCGTCGGCGTCCACCGCGAGCGAGGCCGGGAAGGCGCTCGTCTCCTGGGAGGAGGCCGTCGTGGGCTTGCCGGCCGAGACCAGGCCGTCGGCGGCCCGCGCCTGGGGGAGGGTGATCAGGGAGGCGGACAGGAGGCCGGACAGGAGCAGCAGGACCGTTCCTCTTCTTCGCATGGCAACTCCTTCTCGGGTTACGGGACCCAGTGGTTGCCGGAGGCGGTGATCATGACCTGGAGCTGGATGCTCGCCGAGAAGTAGCTGCTGGTGTCGATCGGGGCGGCCAGCATCTTGTTCCACAGCGCGTCCAGCCAGGCCTGGCTGCCCGGGTCGGTCATGGCCGCGAGCGCGAACGGGGCGAAGTACGCCGCCTCGCTCCCGGAGGAGAGCTGCGTGCCGTCGAGCTTGTAGCCGATGGCGATCTTGTTCGGGTCGCCGCCCGTCTTGCTCTTGATCCAGCTGTTGACCTTGCGGGCCGACGCGAGGGACTTGGCGTCTCCGCTGGTCACCGCGTCGTCCGCGATGCGCCACGGGGTCCGGCAGGCGTTCCACCAGTAGGCGCCGTCGTTGGGGTCCTCGAGGACCTGACCGGGGGCGGGCTTGGGGGTGGTGTTGGTGTTGACGACGAAGTCGGGCAGCAGCCCGGTGTTCGGCGCGTAGGAGGCCTGCAGGTTGGTTATCTGGTTCTGGTGCGCGCTGCGGACGGTGTCCCAGGCCGCGTCGCCGGTCGCGCTCCGGAAGGCCCGGAAGTGGTCGACCATCCAGTCCGAGGTGCGGGAGATGTAGTAGTACTGGTCGCCGGAGCTGCTCCAGTCGCCCAGCTTCAGCAGGTTGGTGGACGGGTTGAGCTCGTCCTTCTTGATCGCGTTGATGTGCTTGACCGCGAGCGCCTTGTAGTCGTACGTGCCCGAACTGCCCCATTGCTTGTCGGCGAGCAGCAGTCCGTAGGCGACGTCCATGTCGCCGTCGGTCGCGCCGTCACCGCCGTTGACGCTCCGACAGGCGGTGTCCTGCTCTGCCGCGAGCAGGTTCGGATTGACCGACGAAGGGTGGTCGATCATCCACTTGGTCAGCCCGTCGAAGATCTTCTTCGCGTCCGGGTCGGCGCCGGCCATCGTCGCGGCGATCACCATGCCGTACCCCTGCGCCTCGGCCACGTACGGGTGGTCGGCGTCGGGGGAGATGACCTGGTACCAGCCGTTGCCGCAGTTCTGGCGGACGAAGGCGGACTTCCAGTTGGTGTAGTAGTCGACGGTCTTCTGGTCGAGGGTGCCCTGGGTGCCGGTCGGCTTCAGCGTGCCGGGGGCGTAGGGCCGGGTGTGGCTGCCGAACGGGACCGCGGGACCCGAGCCGCTCGCGGGCGGGGTGGTGACGCCGAGCGTGTTGCTCGCCGCGGAGGCGTTGCCGGCCGCGTCCCGTGCCTTGACGGTGTAGCCGTAGCTGGTGGAGGCCGTGAGACCGGTGTCCGTGTACGAGGTCCCGGTGGCCGATCCGACGCGTGTGGCGCCGCGGTAGACGTCGTATCCTGTCACGCCCACGTTGTCGGTGGAGGGGTTCCAGGCGAGCGAGACGCTGTTGGCGGTGGTGGCCGTCGAGCGCAGGCTGCCCGGGGTGCTGGGCGGGGTGGTGTCGGTGCCGCCGTTGGCGGGGTTGCCGTAGACCTCGAACTCCCAGAGGGAGTAGCCGTAGGCGGTGGCTCGTGCGGTTCCGTACATGCGGATGTGGCGTCCGGTTCCGGTGACGGTGAGGTCGTCGGTGGCGCCGTTGCCGGTGGTGGTGGAGTAGATGTCGGTCCAGTTGGTTCCGTCGTTCGAGGTCTGGATCTTGTAGGTCTTGGCGTACGCGGCTTCCCAGTTGAGCTTTACGCGGCTGATGGTGTGGGTGGCTCCGAGGTCGATGCGGACCCACTGCGGGTCCACCCCCTCCGCGCTGGCCCACCGCGTCGAGGCGCTGGCGTCCACGGCCTTGCCGGCCTCGAACCCGCTCGCCTCGACGGAGGAGGCGGTCGCGGGCTTTCCGGTCGACACCAGCACCGGGGTGGCCTCGGCCGGGCCGGGGACCTTGCCCGCGGACTTCAGGAAGGGCGAGCCGGGGGCGTTCGCCGCGGCGGCCGCGGCGGCCGGGGCGCTGAGACCGGCGAGACCGGTGAGGCCCGCCATGGCCGAGGCGGCGGCGACGAAGCCCGCCAGCGGGCGGTGCCAGTGGGGGTGGCGGCGGTCTCTGTGGGTGGAACTGGGCTGGTGTGCTCGTGACATCGGGCGTCCTCGGGTGAGTGCTGCGCGAGTGGGGGGAGTGCTCGGTTCGAAGCATCGGCCAATGGTTAGGAACTATTCCTAACCATTGGCCGGGAGAGTAGGAACGGAACGGGGTATCGCGCAAGACCCTGGGGTCAATCCATCAATGCGATGTGTATCCACATATGTGGATGAAGGCCCTTGTGGGGGTGGGGAGTTCGAGGTGGGGCGCGCGATACCCGGTGCCGATCGGCGGGACTCCGGCCCGGGCCGTGGGGAATCCGGGCGCCCGGACCGCTGAGATCCATCGCCGTTCCTGTGCCGAGTCTGCGGGCTTCCTTAAGGGACCTTGAAGAACGCCTCCGGGCGGCCGTTTTCGCTGGTCATCAGCCTACGCTCGGGGGCCCGTCCTTCCTTCTCGCCGAGAGGTGCCACAGGCATGAGCCGCAGCCGAACCCCCGGAGCCCCGTCCCGCATCGAGGCGCGACGGAAGAAGACGGTGCGCACGCGCATCCTGCTGTCCCTCACCACGGCGGCCGCGGCGGTGGCGGTCGGGGTCGCGGTGGCCGACTCCGACGACGGCGCGCGTGCCACCGGGCCCAACTCCGCGGCGGCGGGTTCAGGTCGTGAGGAGGCGACGGCAAGCCCCTCTCCGGCGGATCCCACCCTCTCCGCCGACGCCGCGTCCGCGAAGGGCGCGATGCCGTCCGCGTCGCCCACTGCCGGAGCCACGGGATCCGCCGCCCCCACGAAGCCGGCGGCTGCGAACAGCCCGGCCCCCGCGGCATCGACCGGGGCCGCCAAGCCCAAGCCCCCGGCCCGTACGCCCGCCGCGACCACAGGAGGCGGTTCGGGTGGTTCCGGCAGTTCGGGAGGCTCGGGAGGCTCGGGCGGTTCAGGTGGTTCGGGCGGCTCCGCCGGTGCTTCCGGTACGGAGTCCGCGGTCCTGTCCCTGGTCAACAAGGAGCGCGGCGCGGCCGGTTGCGGAGCGCTGAAGGTGAACGCCAAGCTGAGCGCCGCGGCGCGGGCGTACAGCGACACCATGGCCCGCAGCGGGGTCATGTCGCACACCGGACCCGACGGTTCCACCATGACCAGCCGCGTGGAGGCCGCCGGATACGGCTGGTCCCGCCTGGGCGAGAACATAGCCCGCGGCCAGTCGGACGCCGCCGCGGTCATGAAGGCGTGGATGAACAGCCCCGGTCACAGGGCCAACATCCTCAACTGCGGGTTCCGGGAGATCGGCATAGGCTTCCACAAGGGCGACGGCGGCCCCTGGTGGACGCAGGACTTCGGAGCGCCGAGGTAGGAACTCCCGCCCGCCACTGCCGCGCACCCACACGCCGCGCACCCACACGCCGCGCCCCCACACGCCGCGCCCCCACACGCCGCGCCCCCACGCGTCCCCCACCCACCGTGCTCGGCACACGTCCTCCGGCTCGTACACGGGCCAGGAGGGCGTCGGCGTTTCCGGCGGATCGGGGTCGGAGGTCCGGGGGGCGGGGACCGGGCCCGGCCGGCATTCCGCGGTCCTTCGGGGGGAGCCGGTGACGCGCGGGCCGGAGGGTCGGCCACTATGGGGCCGTGCCAAGAATTCCGCGCTACCTGCTCATATGGCTGTCGTGCACGGCCGCCAGCGTGACCGCCGTGCTCGCCACGGTCCAGTTCGTGGTCGGTTCGACCAGGCATACGCCTCCGGTCGCGCGGTCCGCCCCCATGGTCGTCGACACGCCGCCGGCCTGGCAGGCGTCGCAGGGGCAGTCGCCGAGCCCGCAGTCCCCGAGCGCCACCCCGTCCGGTTCCCCCTCCGCGACCGAGCGGCCGTCACCCCCTGCCTCGGCGGCCCCTTCCGTGAAGGCCCCGACGGGAACGCCCCGGACGAAAGCACCCGCACCCCGCGTCGACTGCGAGGAGGGCGGACCGGGCCTGCACACCGTCCCCTCGGAGGGCGGCAAAGTCACCGTGCGCTACGGCAGTCGCGGCGTGTGCCTGATCTCGGCCGTACCCAGCCGGGGGTACAAGGCCGGCACGTCGCAGACCGCGGACGACACCCTGACCGTCACGTTCACCAGCTCGGACCACCGCTCGGTCATCACGGCGACGATCGACCCGTCGGCGAGGGCCAGCGTGCGCGAGACCTCCTTCTGACCGGTCCGCGCCACTCGCCCCCCTGATCCCCTTGACGCATTTCACCCCTTCTGCGCGCTCATCACCCGAACCCCGGTGAAGCGGAAGGTGAGCGGTTCCTTAGGGGAACCTCAAGATCACGCCGATCCGGTTCCGGCGGCCTCCGGCGGTCCTATGCTCGCGTCAGCCGAGCGGCCTCCGGCGCCCGGGCACGACTGCCCGGAGCCCCGTGGATCCGTCGCGCCATCGGCTCCACCGATCCGGAAGGCGTCTCGCGCCTCCCGTAGTCCGAACCGTGCCTTGGGGTGTCTTCGTCATGACTTCTCGCATACTCCGACCCGTCCTGGTGACCGCGGCCGTGCTCGCCGCCGGGCTGACCGCAGCGTGCGGTCCGTCCACCCAGGCCACCGGTGCCGCGGTGCCGACGCCGGCCGGACAGCCGTCGCAGGCCCTCCCGGCCGGTACGGAGTCCGCCTCCGCCGAGGCGTCCCCGTCCGCGTCCGCCACGCCGCCGCCGTCCCCGACGGCGTCCGCGTCCGCTTCGGCCCGCACCCCGGTCGGCGCCTCGCCCACCCCCTCGCGCACCCAGCCCGCCAAGCCCGCGCCCAAGCCGTCCCGTACCTCCGCCGCGCCCGCCCCGGCGGCCCGGATACCCGGCCCCGGCTACGACAGTTCGGCCGACGCGCGGAAGCTGATCGACGCGGCGCTGCGCACGGCCAAGGCCGACGGGCGGATGGTGCTGATCGACTTCGGCGCCAACTGGTGCGGCAACTGCAAGGCGGCCGACAAGGTGTTCGCGCAGCCGCAGACGGCATCCCTCCTCGGAGCCTCGTACCACCTGGTCAAGGTGGACATCGGCGGCAACAGCTCCGCCAACTCCGCCCTCTTGCGCAAGTACAGCCCCTCCGGCGGGACGTACAAGATGCCCGTCCTGGTCGTGGTCTCGCCGTCCGGCACCGTGCGCACCGACACTCACGTCACCGGCAATCCCGCCCTGACCTCGGACGGCATCGGCTCCTTCCTGCGCAAGTGGGCGTCATGAGACGGGCGGTCCGGCGCCCGGCCGCCCTGGCCGGTGCCGGCCTCGCGGTGGCGCTCGCAGGGTGCCTCTACGCCGCCGCGGGCGCCGCCTCCGACGGCGGCGGCAGGGACGGCAGGGACGGCGGGGAAGCGCCCGGCCGGGGGAGCGCCGCAGTCAGGCCCATGTCCGCGGCCGCGGTCGTGGATTTCGGCCTCCGGCCGCCCGCGCCCGCGCTGGCGGGCGCCGACCTGGACGGAAAGCCGGTCGGCCTCGCCGAGTTCCGGGGCCAGGTCGTGGTCCTGAACGTCTGGGGATCGTGGTGCGGCCCCTGCCGCGCGGAGGCCGACGACCTGGAGCGGCTCAGCGGGCAGACCCGTGCGCAGGGCGTCCGGTTCCTCGGTATCAACACCCGCGACCGGGACCGCGCGGCGGCGCGGTCCTTCGTGCGCGCGCACGGCCTGGGATTCCCCAGCCTCCACGACCCCGACGGCGAACTCCTGCTCCGCTTCCCGCCCGCGCTCCTCAACCCGCAGACCATCCCCTCGACGCTGGTGATCGACCGACGCGGCCGCATCGCCGTCAGCATCGGGGGCGCGGTCACCGACGAGGAGCTGAGGCCGCTGCTCACTCGTGTCGCGCAGGAGACGTCATGACGGTGCTGACCGGCGTGACGGCCCTCGCCGAAATGGCGGCGGTCACCGACATGGCGAGGGTCACCGACATGGTGGCGCTCGCCCCAGCGGACGCGGCGCCCTCCCTCCTCCACGGGACACCGGCCGTCGCCGCCCCCGTGGCGTTCTTCGCGGGACTCGTCTCCTTCCTCTCGCCGTGCGTACTGCCGCTCGTGCCGGGCTACCTGAGCTACGTGACCAGCCTGTCGGTATCCGACCTGGCGGCCGCCCGCGGCGGACAGCGCGGCCGCATGGCGACGGGCGCGCTGCTGTTCGTCCTGGGCTTCACGACCGTCCTGGTCTCCGGAGGCGCCCTGTTCGGGTACGCCGGCCGCACCCTGCTGGCCCACCAGGAGGTGGTCACCCAGGTGCTCGGCGTCTTCACGGTGCTGATGGGGCTGTCCTTCATGGGGTTCCTGCCGGGTTTCACCCAGCGGGAGTTCCGCAGCCACCGGCGGCCCGTGCTCGGTCTGGCGGGCGCCCCGCTGCTGGGGGCGGTGTTCGCGGTCGGGTGGACCCCGTGCATCGGCCCGACGCTGGCGGCCGTGCAAGCACTCGCCTGGAGCGAGGCGAGCGCGGCCCGCGGGGCCCTGCTGATGGCGGCCTACTGCCTCGGGCTGGGTCTGCCGTTCATCCTCGCCGCCCTGGCCTTCCGCCGGGCCCTGGGCGCCTTCGGCCTGGTCAAACGGCACTACCAGTGGGTCCTGCGGACCGGCGGCGGCATGCTCGTCCTCGTCGGCGTCCTGCTGGCCACGGGCGTGTGGAACGACCTGGTGTACCGGCTCCAGTTGTGGAGCGCGGCGTACACCACAGCCGTCTAGAGCCGGCCGAACCCCTGCACCGAACCCCTGCACCGAACCCCTGCACCGCCCCCCTCCCCGCATCCCTCCCTCCCCTGACGAAAGCACGGCCGATGAACGTGTCCCCGTACGCGCACCACTCCCGCAAGGCCCGCCTCGCCGCCGCCCTGCTCTCCCTGGCCGCGCTCACGGCCTGCGGCGGGCAGCCCGCCGAGACCGGCCCGGCGCCCACGACGAGCTTCACCGAGAACGGGGTCACCGTCACGCTCTCGGTCTCGGAGTGGCATCCGCCACGGGCCACCCTGACCGCGGTCTTCACCCCCGAGGAGAAGGGGTTCCACCTCTACAGCACCGAGCTGCCGGCCACCGGTATCGAGGGCGTGGGCCGGCCGACTTCGATGGCCGTCACCGGCGTCCTGCGGGCGGACGGGAAGCTGACGGCCGCGGCGGACGTACGGACGATCAGCGTGCCCGGCGTCGACGCCCCGGTCCCCGTCTACCCGGACGGGCCCGTCACCACGACCCTTCCCGTCCGCCTGGACGGCAGCGGGGAGGCGACCGTACTGCTCGGGTACGCGAGCTGCAGCACGGAGGAGGGCTGCACCATTCCGGTCTCCGACCGTCCCGTCCACCTGCACGTCGGCGACGGGGTGCCGGCCTTCGGCGACCGATAGGAACGAGCGTTCACCTAAGGTGTGCCCATGCCGAGCGTCCTGGTCGTCGAAGACGACCCCAGCATCCGCCAGTCACTGATCGAAGTCCTGGCGGAGCACGGGTATGCCGTGCGCAGCGCGGGCGACGGGTTCGGCGCCCTGCGCGAGGTCACCCAGTCGCCCGTCGACGCGGTGGTCCTCGACCTGGGGCTGCCCGACCTGGACGGAGGAGACGCACTGCGCATGATCCGGGGCATCTCCTCCGTTCCCGTTCTGGTGGCCACCGCCCGCGACGACGAAGCGGAAATCATCCGGCTCCTCAACGCGGGCGCCGACGACTACCTGGTCAAACCCTTCTCCGGGGGGCAGCTCGTCGCACGGCTCTCCGCCGTCCTGCGCCGCACCAGCCACCTGCCGCCTGCCCATTCCGCGCACGGCGCCCGGGGGCCGCGTCCCGCGGCGGCGGACGAACCGCTGCGCCCCACCACGGTGGGCGAGCTGGCGGTGGACCCCGGGGCGCGCACCGCGTACCTGTCCGGCCGCGAGCTCCGGCTCACCCGGCGCGAGTTCGACCTCCTGGCCTTCCTCGCCCACCACACCGGCCAGGTCGTCTCCAAACGGCGGCTGCTGACCGAGGTCTGGCGCGAGCCGTACGTGGACGACCAGACCGTCGACGTGCACCTGTCCTCGCTGCGCCGCAAGCTCGGCGAACGCGCGGCCGCCCCGCGCTACCTGCTGACCGTACGCGGCGTCGGCATCAAGCTGGTGGCGCCGCGGTGAGACGCTCCCTGGCCGGAGTGGCGCTCGCCGTCACGTCCATGGTCGCCCTGTCCTTCCTCATACCGCTGGCCGCCCTGGTGATGTCGCTCGTCAAGGAGCAGAGCGTCACCGCCGCCGAACAGCGGGCCGCCGCCCTGGCCCCCGTACTGACACTGACCACGGATCCGTCCGCGCTGCGGGAATCCGCCGCCAGCCTGGACGCGGCCGAGTACGTGGTCGTCCACCTGCCGCAGGCCCCCGCCCTCGGTACCTCCCGGGCCCCCGCGGCCCTGCTCGAACGGGCCCAGCAGGGCCGCGAGTCCATATCCGAGCGGATTCCCGGCGGCTGGATCTGCCTGCAGCCGGTGGTACTGCCCGGCGACCAGGTCGCCGTCATCGAGAACTTCGTCCCCGAACAGGAGCTGACCCGCGGGGTCACGGCCTCCTGGGCGGTCATGCTCCTCCTCGCCGTCGGGCTGGTCGGCGGTTCCGTACTGGTCGCGGACCGCCTCGGCGCCAAGGTCGTCAGGTCCTCCAAGAGGCTCGCCCATGCCTCCCAGGACCTGGGCCAGGGCAATCTGGACGCCCGCGTGGACCCCATGGGCCCCAGGGAACTGCGCGAGGCCGGCATCGCCTTCAACACCATGGCCCACCGGATGACCGAGCTGCTCGCCGTCGAACGCGAACTGGTCGCCGACCTCTCCCACCGGTTGCGCACCCCGCTGACGGCCCTGCACCTGGCGACGGAACGCATGGCCGGCTCACCGGAGTCGGCCAGGGTCGAGGCCGCCGTCTGCGCACTGGAAACGGAACTCCGGGCCATCATCACCGCGGCCCGGACCCCGCTCGCCGTTGGCCCGATGGGGCAGGGCATGCTCGGCGCGGAGGCGAGTACGGCCCACCAGGCCACGCGCCCGGGACCGGCCGGACCCCGCTGCGAGGCGGCGGACGTCGTACGCCGCCGGACCGCCTTCTGGGCCGTGCTGGCGGAGCAGCAGAACCGCCCCTGCTCCCTCGACCTCACCCAGGAGTCCGCGGCGGTGGGCCTTTCCGAAGACGACGTCGCGGCCGTGGTGGACGCCCTCATCGGCAACGTCTTCCGGCACACCCCGCCCGGTACTCCGTTCGCCGTACGGGTCGCCCGTACCGCCCAGGCCGTGGAACTGGTCGTCGAGGACGCCGGCCCGGGCATTCCGGAACCGGACCAGGCCCTCTCCCGCGGAAGCAGCACCGGCTCCTCGGGGCTCGGCCTCGACATCGCCCGCAGGGCCGGCTCCGTCACCGGCGGCTCGGTGCGCATCGCCCGGGGGCCCCGCGGCGGAGCCCGGATCACCGTGGTCTTCGGCCTGGCCGCATCCCAGCCGTCCCGGCGCGGGCCGCGCGCCTCCCGGCGCCGTACGGGGTGGCCGCGCGGCCGGTGAAGCTCGCGGACGTCCCGGACGCCCCGTGGCGGCTCGCGGCTGCCCGGCGCGGCCCGCGCCGTCAGACGGCCGGGCCGACCGGAGCGACCGCGGGGAAGACGGGGGCGATCCCGAGGGCCGGCGCGATCGCCCGCCAGATCGTCGACTGTGCCGTGTCGAGGTCGATCCGGGGGTCCTCCAGCATCAGACGGTTGCCGAGGCCGTCGCACAGCGCCAGCACCAGGTTGCCGACCTCGGCGACGTCACAGTCGGTGAACTCTCCGGAGGAGATGCCCCGTTCCACGACTCCGGCGACCCACGCGTGCAACTGGTCGTACAGGTCGACGGCGAGCTGCCGGGCCGTGCCGTCGCGCAGGGCGCGCACCCACAGCTCCTGCCAGAGCTTCCAGTCCTGGCGGAGCTCGGCGTCCGTGGGCAGCATGCTCCGTACGATCCGGGCCAGGACGGCGGCAGCCGGGAGCGAATCGTCCTCGCTGCCCGTGTCCGTGCCGGTCTTGGCGAAGGAGTGCGTCATCGCCTCGGCGAAAAGCTTCTCGCGGGTGTCGAAGTGGTAGTGGAGCAGGGCCTTCGAGACCCCGGCGGCCTCGGCGACCTTGCGCATGCTGACGTGCTCGAAACCGATGTCGGCGATCACTTCGCACGCGGCCGTGAGGATCCGCTCACGCGTTTCGAGTGCCTGCTCGGCCTTGGTCACGTGGGCTGCTCCCCGTGTCGGCACCCGTCGGTCGGGTGCGTGGGTGGGTGGAAGGGCCCCGGCGGCCCCGCCCGCCGGACCCCCATCCTCGCGCATGGGGACTGCGGGTTCCGGCCGCCGGGGCACCGAGGTCAGGAACGGCCGGCGGGCACGGCGGTCAGGAATAGGTGTGGAAGCCCCGGCCGGTCTTGCGGCCGAGCAGGCCCGCGTCCACCATCCGGGCCAGCAAGGGCGGCGGTGCGTACAGCGGTTCCCGGTACTCCGCGTACATCGACCGGGCGATCGCCTGGACGGTGTCCAGCCCGATGAGGTCGGCCAGGGCCAGCGGCCCGAGCGGGTGCGCGCAGCCCAGGGTCATGCCCCGGTCGATGTCCTCGGCCGACGCGGTCCGCGATGCGGCCATCCGTACGGCGGCCAGCAGGTACGGGACGAGGAGCGCGTTCACCACGAACCCGGCCCGGTCCTCGGCCTGGACGACCTCCTTGCCCAGCACGCCGGAGGCGAACTCCCGCGCGCGCCGGACGGTCTCCGCGGAGGTGAGCAGGGAGGGCACCAGCTCGACCAGGGGAAGTACCGGGACGGGATTGAAGAAGTGGAGGCCGACGACCTGCTCCGGCCGGGACGTGGCCGCCGCCAGCCGGATGACCGGGATGGAGGAGGTGTTCGTCGCGAACACCGCGTCCCTGCGCCCGACGGCCCGGTCGAGCCGGGCGAAGACCTCCAGCTTCGCCCGCTCGTCCTCGGCCACCGCTTCGACGACGAGGTCCCGGTCGGCCATCCGGTCCATGTCCGTGGTCATCGCGATCCGCCCCGCGGCGGCGACGCGTTCGGCGTCGGTGAGCTTTCCGGCGGCCGTGGCGCGGGCCAGGGAGCGGGCGATCCGCTCCAGGCCCGCGTCCGCGGCCCGCCGGCTCGTCTCCACCACCACGACGTCCCGCCCGGCGCGGGCGCAGACCGCGGCGATCCCGGAGCCCATCAGGCCGCACCCCACGATCCCGACGCGTTCGACATCGGTCATCGGCTCTCCTTCTTCGGACTCGGACGTTCCTCGTGCGGTTCTCTTACGGTTCGTTCTCGTACGGGTCGTTCCCGTACGGGTCGCTCCCGGACGGATGGACCGACTGACGGGCGGGCGGATCCGGCGGTGGTCCGGGCCGCGGACCGCGGACGCGGCCCGGACCGCCGCCCGGGGTCACACGGAGGACGGCATCCGCAGGACTCCGGTGCCGCGCTTGACGAGTTCGCCCGCGATGATCAGGCGCTGGATCTCGGAGGTGCCCTCCCAGATGCGGTCGACGCGCAGTTCGCGGTACAGCCGCTCGACGGGGTACGAGCGGTCGTAGCCGCGGCCCCCGAAGATCTGCAGGCAGCGGTCGATGACCCGGCCGGACGCCTCGCTCGCCGACAGCTTGGCGATGGCGGCCTTCGCGTGCAGCGTCTTGCGGTCGAGGACGCCCTCGTCGACCTCCCAGGCGACCTGGTGGGTGTAGGCGCGGTTGACGGCGATGTCGACGGCGCAGTCGGCGAGCATGCCCTGGATCAGCTGGAAGTCGGCGATGGGGGAGCCGAACTGGCGGCGCTCGACCGCCCAGTCGCGGGCGAGCTCCAGGGCCCGCTCCGCCGCTCCGATCGTGCGCGCGGCGATCATCAGCCGTTCCTCGGTGAACCAGGAGCGGGTGATGTCGTAGCCGGTGCCCACCTCCCCGAGCACGGCGTCCGCGGGCAGGCGGACCTCGGTGAAGGCGAACTCGGGGTGCTCGTAGACGAAGGTGTGCATCCAGCGGGGCACCCGGGTCATCTCGATGCCGGGGGTGTCCTTGTCGACGAGGAACAGGGTAGGTGCCCGCTCCTCACCGGCGGCCGCGAGGACGATCATGAAGTCCGCGTGGTCGCCGACGGTGACGAACCACTTCTCGCCGTTCAGCACCCAACCGCCGTCCCCGGTCCGCGTCGCCGTGGTCCGCAGGCTCTGCGGGTCGGAGCCGGCCTCGGGCTCGCTCACCGCGTAGCAGTCGCGGCGCTGTCCCCGGATCACCGGGACGAGGTACCGCTCGCGCTGTTGCGGCGTGCAGAAGGACAGAGCGTTGGCGGGTCGCCACACCATGTCCCACAAGGCGCCGGTGAGCCGTCCGAGTTCGGCCTGGACGGTGACCTGCTCCAGGATGCTCAGTCCGGCCCCGCCCCACTCCGCGGGCATGTTGACGGCCTGGAGGCCGCTGTCGAGGACGGCGTCGCGGATCTCGGTGTGGGCGTGCGCGGGGAGGCCGTTGTTCTCCTCGCAGTCGAGTTCGTACTTCATGATGAACCCGGTGAGGGCGCGCGCCGAGTCGCGGAGCTCTTCCTGACGGGTGGTGAGGCGGAAGTCCATGTGCTGTTCGTCCTCGTGATCGTGGTGGAGGGGGCAGGTGGTGGTGGCGAGGGGGCCCGTCAGGAACGGCCGGGCAGGGCGAGCGCCCGCGTACCCCGCTTGACGAGCTCGTTGGCGATGATCAGGCGCTGGATCTCGGAGGTGCCCTCCCAGATCCGGTCGACGCGCAGTTCGCGGTACATCCGCTCGACGGGGTACGAGCGGTCGTAGCCGCGGCCGCCGAAGATCTGCACGCACCGGTCGACGACCCGTCCCGCGGCCTCGCTCGCGGCGAGTTTCGCCGTGGACGCCTTGGCGTGCAGGGTCTTGGCGTCGGTGTGCGGCTGGTCGGCCTCCCAGGCGACCTGGTGGGTGTAGGCGCGGTTGACGGCGATGTCGACGGCGCAGTCGGCGAGCATGCCCTGGATCAGCTGGAAGTCGGCGATGGGGGAGCCGAACTGGCGGCGGCCGACCGCCCAGTCGCGGGCGAGCTCCAGGGCCCGCTCCGCCGCTCCGACGGTCCGTGCGGCGATCATCAGCCGCTCGTCCGTGAACCACTCCTTCGTCAGCTCGTAGCCGTTGCCGACCCCGCCGAGCACGTCCTCGTCGGCGACGAAGACATCGGTGAAGGTGAACTCGGGGTGCCCGTTCACCGCGGAGTGCATGAACCGGGGGACCCGGGTCATCTCGACGCCCGCCGCCCCCTTGTCCACGAAGAACAGGGTCGCGGCCCGCTCCGGGCCCGCATCGGCCTGCACCAGCAGGAAGTCGGCGATGTCACCGCAGGTCACGAACCACTTCTCGCCGTTGAGCAGCCAGCCGCCTCCGGTGCGGGTCGCCGTGCTCGTGCACGAGCCGGGGTCCGAGCCGGCACCGGGTTCGGTGACCGCGAACGCGTCGAACCGCTCGCCCCGGATGACGGGCAGGAGGTACTTCTCGCGCTGCGCCTCGGTGCCGTGGGCGAGGACGTTCGCGGGCCGCCAGGGGATGTCCCAGAGGCAGTTGGTGACCTTGCCGAACTCCTCCTCGACGATGACCTGGTCCAGCAGGGACAGGCCGGCTCCACCCCAGGCGGCGGGCATGTTGATCGCGTAGACCCCGGCGTCCATGGCGGCGCGGGTCAGCTCGCGGACCGTCTCGGCGGGCAGCGGGCCGCCCGCCTCCTCGGACTGGTCCTCGTACCCCATCAGGAGTCGTGCGTAGCCGGCGGCGCGGGCCTTGAGGTCGGCCTGCTCGGGCGTGTAGCGGAAGTCCATGGCGCTCTCCAGGGCCTAAGAAGCAGATGGGACAAGGGGGATGTGAGGTGTGGAAATGCGGCGCGGGGTCAGCCCAGGACGGCCCGTGCGTCCAGCGCCAGGGCGCCGTCCGGGCGGACCAGCAGTGGGTTGACCTCCAGCTCGGCGATCTCCGGATGCGCGGCGGCCACCGTCGTGATGCGTTCGATCGCGGCGGCCGCGGCGGCCACGTCCACGGCGGGCCGGCCGCGGACACCCTCGAGCAGGGCGGCGCTCCGCAGCCCCCGCAGCAGCTCCTCGGCCCGCCGCGCCGGTACGGGCGCCAGCGCGAAGGCCACGTCGCGCAGGGTCTCGGTGAGGATTCCGCCGAGCCCGACCATGGCCACCGGTCCGAAGCGGGGGTCACGGTTCACGCCCACGATCAGTTCGATGCCGTCCGAGAGGTCCGCCATGGCCTCGACCGAGTACGAGCCGGCGCCGAGCCGGGCGCGCATGTCCCGGTAGGCGGCGAGGAGTGCGTCCCGGTCGGCCAGGCGCAGCGCCACCCCGCCCGCGTCGGACTTGTGCAGCAGGTGCAGGGCCTTCAGCACGTACGGGCCCTCGAGCTCCCGTGCCGCGTCCCGTACTCCGGCCTCGTCGGTGACCTGGCGGGCGGCCGGGAACGGCACACCGGCGGCGCCGAGCAGTCCGCGCACCGCGTGGTACCCCGGATCCCGCAGCGGCACGGCGGCGGGGGGCAGCGCGGGGAGCGCGGGCGGCTCCGGTGCGCAGCCCGTCACCCGGCGGGTCATCGCCGACAGCGCGCGGGCCGCGTCCTCGGTGGCGGAGAACACCGGTATCCCGGCTTCGGCCAGCACCAGGCAGCTCGGCGACTGCGGATACATCGACTGCACCACCAGGGGTTTCGGCGACTCCGCGAGATGGGCGACGATCTTCTCGGCGGCCCTCGTCTCACCCTCCGCGAGCACGGAACCGCCCGCCTGACCGCCGCCCAGCCCGCCCCCGGACGCGGCGTACCCGCCGAAGTAGCCCGTCATCAGGACCGCGTCGACCTCCTCGGCGGCGAGGAGTTCCCGGGTCGTGTCGGCGTAGGAGAGGGGCTGTTGCTCGCCCATCCCCGCCAGGTCGACCGGATTGCCGACCGCGGACTGCCGCCACAGCACGGTCCGCAGCCGGTCCTGGGTCGCCGCGGCGAGCTCCGGCACCTGGAGACCGGCGTCCTCGGCGGCGTCGGCCGCGATCGCCCCGTGGCCGCCGCCGTCGGTGAAGACCGCGGTCCGGCGCCCTGTCGTACGAGGGCCGGGCCGGCTGCTCACCGCGGCCAGTACCACGGTCATCTCCCGTGGTGTGCGGACGAGTTCCACCCCCGCGTCGCGGCAGGCGGCGGCCACGACGTCGGCCGAGGTGGTGAGCGCCCCGGTGTGCGACCGGGCGCTGCGGGCGGACGCGGAGCCGCGCCCGGCGGTGAGCAGGACCACCGGTTTGCCCGCGGCGGCGGCGGCCCCGGCGAAGGCCCTGCCGTCGCCGAAGTCCTCGGCGTACACGGCGATCGCCGTGGTGGCCTCGTGCCGGGCGCAGTCCTCGACGAGGTCGACGAGGGTGACGTCGGCCTGGTTGCCGAGGGACACGAACCGGGAGAAGCCCAGGCCGTGCGGCGCGCCCCGGAGCTGGAGTTCGAGGGCGAGGTTGCCGCTCTGGCTGAGCAGGGCGGTGCCGCCGGGCGTGAAACCGTCCGAGGCGAGGTACAGCTCGGTCGTGTTGTCGGCGATGCCCAGGCAGTTGGGTCCGACGAGCACGGCTCCGGCCTCCCGGACCCGGGCGACGACCGCGCGCTGTCGGGCCGCGCCCGCCGGGCCGGCCTCCGCGAAGCCGGCGGTGATGCCGACGATCGCCTTCGCCCCGCAGGCCAGGGCGTCTTCCACGGCGGCTTCGAAGCCGCTGCCGGGGACGGAGATCACCACCAGCTCGACGGGTTCGCCGATGGCGGCGAGGGACGGGGCCGCCCGTCTGCCGAGGACGGTGCCGCCGCGCCGGTTCACCAGGTGCACCGGGCGCCGGCCATCGGCGCGCAGGGCCTGGGAGGCCACCGCGTGGCCGTACTTCGCCGGATCGTCGCTGGCGCCGACCACGGCGACCGAGCGCGGGTCGAAGAGTGCGGTCAGATCGCGTCCCATGTCACTTCTCCACTCGGAGGGCGGAGTTGGGGCAGCTCGCGGCGCAGTCACGCGCCGCTTCCTCGGTTCCGGGCGGGACGGCGACGGCGATGACCTTCGCGTAGCCCCACTCGTCGAGTTCGACCAGGTCGGGTGCGTGTTCCTGGCACAGTCCGTAGCCCTGGCAGCGGGTGGAGTCCAGCAGGAGTTTCACGGTGTTCCTTTCAGCACGGGCATACGGGGTACGGCCTTGTCGTCCAGGGCGGTGTCGTCCACGGCGGCCTCGGAGACCTCGGGTACGGCCACGGTGAGTCGGCCCCCGTGACCGCCCGCGGGCGGGGCGGCGGCGCAGCTTGGACAGGGCCCGCGCAGGTGGGACCGGACGGTTCCGGGGAAAGCGCGCGGCAGGCTGCCGGCGACGCTCGCGGCGGCGTCGAGCAGGCCGCACGCGCCGCGCCCGGGCAGCCCCAGCGACCACCGCTCCAACCGGGCGGGAGTATCGGGAGCGGCGGTGCCCGAGGCGAGGGCGTACACGGCATCGCGGACCGCGGCGGTGCCCGAGACGCAGACCCCGCACTGCCGTGCGCTTTCCGCCGCGAGGTGGCCGACGGCGTCGGCGGCGGTGCTCACCGGGCAGGCTCCGGCGGCGAGGAACCGGATGGCTCCGCAGCCCAGTGCCGTGCCCGCCGCGGCGAGCGCGCCCGGTTCGAGGGGGAGGTCCAGGGCGCGGGCGTCGATGAGCCCGCCGAACAGTCCGCCCATCAGGGCCCCGGCGGCGTCCGGGACGCCGAGCGCGGCGGCCAGCGTGCGCAGGGGGACTCCGTAGGGGACTTCGGTGAGGAGGGGGGCGGCGCTCCCGCCGGACAGGGTCACCAGGGTGGAGCGGGCGATCGCCTGCCGCAGGCCGGGGCGGGCGGCGGTGAGGGCGATGCGGGCGAGCGTCTCGACGTTGGACACCAGGGTCGGCGCGCCGCCGATCCCGCGCTCGAAGGGGCGGGGCGGTTTGGCGGTGGGCAGGGCGGGCCCGCCGTCGATCCGGCGGACGACCGCGCTCTCCTCCCCGGCGACGTAGGTGTGGGCGGTCTCGACGACCTCGACGGGCAGGCGCGGCTCCCGTTCGGTGAGGGCCCGGCGGACGCGGTCGGCGGCCACCGGGTCCGAGAGGTAGACGTAGCCGCGTACGGCGCCGGTGACCGCGGCGGCGCGGGCGAGGCCGTCGAGGACCAGATGGGGCCTGGCCCGCAGCAGCCAGCGGTCCTTGACCGAACCGGGCTCGCCCTCCTCGCCGTTCGCCACCACCACCGGGACGCCGCCGCGCTCGCGGACGGCACGCAGCTTGACGGCGGCCGGGAAACCGGCCCCGCCGCGCCCGCGCAGACCGGATGCGGCGAGGTGGCGCAGCAGCTCGTCCGGTCCGGTGGCGTCGGCGTAGCCACCGGTGGCGAGGTACGCCTCGGCGTCCTCCACCGTGTCCGGCGAGGCTCCGAACACGGAGCCCGGTGGCCGCCCCACCGGGATTCGGATCGTGGTCATCGGCTTTTTCCTGTCGGGGAGTTGGCGCGCAGGGTGCGTACGGCGCTTTCGAGTGCGGCGCGGTCCGCGGTGGTTCGGGCGTATCCCGTTCCCGGGAGGCCGATGAGCATGCGGTGGTGTTCGAGGACCACCTCGCCGGCGAGCAGGGCGGCCGGGTGGTTGGCGTGCCCGGCCCCGTCGGCGGCGGCGGTCACCAGCGCGGCGACCTCGGCCAGGTAGCGCAGCCAGCCGCGCCGGCCGCCCCGCAGGATCAGCCGCTCCAGGTGCCGCCGCTCGGAGGCGACGAGTTCCGCCGGGGGATGGTGCGAGGAGGCGCGCAGGGCGGCGACCGCAGCGGGCAGTTCCCGCTCCGGTTCGGGGGTGAGCCCGAGCCAGTCCAGACGCCGACGACCGCTCATGCGTGCCTCCGGTAGGGGTGGGGTGCCGTGAGAGACCGGGGCCGGTGACGGGGAGCCGGGGGCGGGGTGGGGATGCCCGGGGTTCACCGCGGGGGACGCCGGTGGCGTGCGGCAGGAAGGGATGGAGGAGGGTGCGGGCCCGGGCAGGTGCCAGGGCGGCGCGGCTGCGTCCGGCCCGACAAAAGGCCCAGAAGAGGAGGAACGCCGGTGCAGCGACGAGAATTACGCTAGCTGACCGATCGGTCAGCGTACAAGTCTTGACCCGGCGGAAATCAGCCAGCAATCTGACTGTCCAATCGGTCAGCAAGGCCTTGGCGTCCGCCGCGGCCCGCTGCCCGCCGCCGGGTCGTCTCGCCGCCCAACGCCGAGACCGATCACCGCACCGCCGGTACGGAGGAGTCACCCGATGCACTCCAGAGCCCCCGAAAAGCCCCCGTCCGACCAGCCGGTCCAGGCCGACCCATCGGTCCAGGCCGACCAGCCGGTCCCGGACGCCCCCGGGCCCGCCCTGTCAGCCCGCTACTACACCGATCCCGACCTGGCCGCCGAGGAGGTCGGCCGGGTCTTCGCCAAGGCCTGGCAACTCGTCTGCCACGAGTCCGACCTGCCGAACCCGGGCGCCCGGCTCGCCGCCACCGTCGCGGGCCGCGAGGTGCTCGTCGTCCGCACCGAGGACGGCGCCCTTGCCGCCCACCTCAACGTGTGCCGCCACCGCGGAACACGCCTGGTCACCGCCCCCGAACCGGCCGGGAAGGCGATCCGCTGCCCCTACCACGGCTGGACCTACCGCCTCGACGGAACCCTGGTCGGGGCCCCGGAGGCACGGCAGATCCCCTGCCTCGACAAGCCCGCGCTCGGCCTGTTCCCGGCCCGCGTCGAATCCTTCCTCGGCTTCGTGTTCGTCAACCTCGACCTCGAGGCCGTCCCCCTGGCACAGCAGTGCGCCGGGCTCGCCGAGGCCGTCGGCCACTACGCCGGGGCCGGCCTCGTACCGGTCGGCCGCGCCCGGATCCACGACCTGGCCGGAGCCGAGGTGCAGGAGGCCAACTGGAAGGTGACGGTCGACAATTACCTGGAGGGCTACCACGTACCGGTGGCCCACCCCGGCCTGATGCGGCTGCTCGACTACCAGGGCTACACCTGTGAGATCGAGGAGTCCTACGCACTGTTCGCCTCGCCCCTGCGGGACAAGCCGTCCTCGAACTGGGCCGAACGCCTCTACCAGCGCATCGCCGCCCCCATGCCCGGCCTCGCCGAAGCCGACCGGCGGGTCTGGCGGTACGCGGTCATCTATCCGAACACCCTGATCGACTTCTATCCCGACCACGTCCTGGCCTGGACCGCGATCCCGACGGCGGTGGACCGGGTGGCCGTCCCCGGCGCCTTCTACACCCGGCGCGGTACGGGCCTGCGCACCCGCCTCGCCCGCCGCCTGAACATCCACATCGGCTGGATCACCAACGACGAGGACGTCGAGCTGGTCGCCCGCGTGCAACAGGGGCTCTCCACCCCCGGATTCGAGCCCGGACCGCTGTCCCGCCGCGAGTCGGCGGTCGGCTGGTTCGCGGGCCGCATCCGGGCGGACCTGGACGCCGGCGACGAGCCCGGCGCGGCCGGCCCCGGGCGCTGAACCACCCCCGAGGCACCCTTCGTTCGCCTTCCCCCTCGCCCTCCACAGTCACACCCCTACGGAGAGGACCCGCATGTCCCCCGAGGCACACCCCCTGTCCAGACGTTCCCTCCTCCGAGCCGCCGGCGCCGGCGCCCTCGGCCTCGCGGCAACCGGCTGCGGGTTCGCGTCCGGCGACGACCCGGCAGGCAAAGCCGCCGGGGAGGCGCCGATCGACGTCAAGATCGATGGCGACCTCGTCTACTTCAACTGGGCCGACTTCGTCGACCCGGCCGTCTTCGAGGGCTTCGAGAAGGAGTACGGCGTCAAGGTCGTCCAGTCGAACTTCGACTCGATGGAAGGCATGGCCGCCAAGCTCAACTCCGGGAACCGGTACGACATCATCTTCCCCACGGCGAAATGGTCCCAGCGCCTCGTCGCCGGGGGGAAGCTGCGCACGATCGACCACACCCGGCTGAAGAACGCCGAGGCCGTGTTCGGCGGCTACGACTACTTCGCCGACCCCTGGTACGACCCCGGCTCCCGGCACACCGTGCCCTTCACCATGTACAAGACCGGCATCGGATGGCGCCGCGACCGGCTCGGTGATCTGACCGGTTCCTGGGGCGACCTGTGGAACGAGCAGGCCAAGGGCAAGGTCTTCGTACTCGACGACCGCGACGAGGTGCTCGGCCTGGGTGCGCTCAAGCTCGGTCTCGGCCTCACCACCGACGACCAGGACGACCTCGCGCGCGTCACCGACACCCTGCGCTCGCTCCGCCCCCGCCTGCGCGGCTTCTCCAGCGACAGCTACAACAACCTGCTCAACGGCAACGCCGACATGACCCAGGCGTGGAGCGGGGACATGGCCGCCATGCTCGCCCAGGCGCAAGACCCCACCGTGTTCGGCTTCGAAGTCGCCCGTGAGGGCGCCCCCCTCAACTCCGACTGCTACGCGATCCCCGCCAACGCGCAGCACCCGGGCACAGCGATGCTCTTCATCGACTACATGCTCCGTCCTTCGAGCGTGAAGAAGAACATCGAGTACATCGGCTACCCGATGCCGGTCCGCGGCACCGAGGACACGTACACCGCGCTGGTGGAGCCCTTCCCCCAGTGCCAGGTGACGGCGGCCGACCTCAAGGACGACCTCTACTTCCGCAACGCCACGGCCAAGGGCGAGCAGCACCGCGACGCCGCCTGGACCGACGTGAAGGCCGGCTGAGATGGGAGAACCCGATCTCCGGGATCCCCGGCGCCGATCCGGCCCGGCGCGGCCGCCGCGCGGGGGAAGGGCCGAGCCGGAGGCGAGGCTGTGGACCTGGTTCATGCTCCCCGGCACCCTGTGGATGACCGGCTTCCTCCTCGCCTCCCTGCTGCTCGTGGCCACGCTGGCCTTCGGCACCACCGACCCGCTCGGAAACCCGCGCTTCGGGCTCAACTTCGAGAACTTCGCCGCGCTCGCCGATCCGGCCTACCGCACCGTCCTGCTGCGCTCGCTCGGGTACGCGCTGATCACCTGCCTCGTCTGCCTGGCCGTGGGCTACCCCGTCGCCTACGCCATCGCCCTGCGCGGCGGCCGCTTCAAGAACCTGCTGATCGCCGCGATCGTGGTGCCGTTCTTCGCCAATTACCTGGTCCGGATGTACGGCTGGTCCGTCGTGCTCTCCGACGACGGGCCGGTGCTGAAGGCCCTGCGCGCGATCGGCCTGGCCGACGGCGACAGCAAGATCCTCCAGACCGCCCCGGGGGTCATCGCCGGACTCGTCTACGGATTCGTCGTCTTCATGATCATCCCGCTGTACGCGGCCATGGAGCGGATGGACACCTCGCTCATCGAGGCCGGACGGGACCTCTACGGCGGCCCCTTGAGGACCTTCCTCTTCGTCACCGTGCCCGCCACCCGCCAGGGCGCGGCCGCCGGCTGCGTCCTCGTCTTCCTGCCCGCCATGGGCGACTTCGTCAGCGCACAGCTCATGGGAGGCCCCGACCAGATCATGATCGGCAACCTGATCCAGGACAAGTTCTTCCAGGGCCAGAACTGGCCGCTCGGTTCGGCCCTGACCATCCTGCTGATGGCGGTCCTGCTGCTCGGGATGCTCGGCTACCTGAGGCGCACCCGCAAGGACGAGGCGGAGGCGGCCCGATGACCCCGCGCCCCGTTCCCCGTACGGCACCTCGCAGGCGGCGGCGCGGCGCCGACCGCCGGCCCCGGTTCGCCATCGCCGTCACCGCCGTCTTCTTCGTGCTGCTCTACCTCCCCGTCGGCGTCGTCGTCCTCTTCTCCTTCAACGCGCAGAAGTCCCTCACCGTCTTCGACGGCGTGAGTCTGCGCTGGTACCGCGCGTTCCTCCGCGACGACGCACTCATCGGCTCGCTCGGCATGAGCCTGCGGGTGTCCCTGGTCGCGATGGCCGTCTCGCTCGTCCTCGGGGTGCTCCTCGCCCTCGGACTGGTCCGCGGCCGCGGCCGCCTCGGCTCCTTCGCGGGCCTGGTCATGCTGGTACCGCTGATCACCCCGGAGATCGTCACCGGCGTCGCATCGATGATGCTCTTCAAGGGCCTCGGCATCAGCCTGTCCACCACCACCGTGATGCTCGCCGAGATCACCTTCTCCGTCTCCTACGTCACGGTCATCCTGCGCTCCCGCATCGCGGCCCTCAACCCGGAGGTCGAGGAGGCGGCGATGGACCTCGGAGCCACCCGCCGCCAAGCCCTGCGCCTGGTGACCCTGCCCGCGCTGCTTCCCGGCATCCTCGCGTCCGGGGTACTGATCTTCGCCCTGGTCTTCGACGACTTCGTCCTCGCCTACTTCACCACCGGCGTCGACCCGCAGCCGCTTTCCGTCCGCATCTACTCGGCGATCAGGTTCGGCGTCCAGCCCACCATCAACGCCGTCGGCACCCTGATGCTCGTCGGCTCCATCGCCCTCATCGCGTTCGCGCTCGCCATCCCGCGCCTCTTCGGCCGCCGAGGCGGCCTCGATCTGCTCCCCGGGAAGTGACACCGATGCACCACCCGAACCCTCAGCCCGCCGTCCGCCTCGACCGGGTCGCCAAGCAGTACCGCAACACGGACACTTACGCCGTCCACGACGTCACCCTGGACATCGCCCCGGGCGAGTTCTTCTCCCTCCTCGGCCCTTCCGGCTGCGGGAAGACCACCCTGCTGCGCATGACCGGAGGATTCACCGACCCCACGGAGGGCAGCGTCCTGCTCGGCGGCGAGGACGTCACGGGCCTGCCGCCCAACAAGCGCGACGTCAACACCGTCTTCCAGAGCTACGCCCTCTTCGACCACCTCTCGCTCGCCGACAACGTGGCCTTCGGCCTCAAGCGCAGCGGCGTGCCCCGCGCCGAGATCCGCCAACGGGTCGGCGACATGCTGGACCTCGTACAGCTCGGCGAACTGGCCGGACGCAAACCGCCCACCCTCTCCGGCGGCCAGCGCCAGCGCGTCGCCCTCGCCCGCGCCCTGGTCAACCGGCCCCAAGTGCTGCTCCTGGACGAGCCGCTGGCCGCCCTCGACCTGAAACTGCGCCGCCGGATGCAGGTCGAGCTCAAGCAGATCCAGCGGGAGGTCGGCATCACCTTCGTCTTCGTCACCCACGACCAGGACGAGGCCCTGACCATGTCGGACCGCCTCGCCGTCATGAACGAGGGCCGCATCGAGCAGTGCGGCACGCCGGAGGACGTGTACGAGCGCCCCACGACCAGCTTCACGGCCACCTTCATGGGCACCTCCAACCTGGTCCCGGGGACCTACCGCTCCGGCCGCGTGGTCCTCGACCAGGGACCGTCCCTGCCCGTCGGTCCCCGGTCCGGCGTCCCCGACGGCAGCCGGGTCAGCCTTTCGATCCGCCCCGAGAAGATCTGGCTCTCCGGGTTCGAACCGGGCATGGCCAAGGTCGGCGGAGTCGTCCGGGAGACCGTCTACTCCGGCCCGACCACCACCTACCTCATCGAACTGGCCCCCGGCGTCACGGTGTCCGTACTGGAGCAGAACACCGTCCGCTCCCGCATGGAGGACCGCTGGAGCGGCGGCGAGCAGGTCGAGATCGGCTGGAACCCCGAACACTGCCTGGTCCTCGACTGACCGGTCCTCCCGTCGCCCTCCCGCTGCCACCCGGCACCGACCGAAGGAAGCACACTCCATGAACCACGACGTCATCGTGCTCGGCGCCGGACTGGCAGGTCTCGCCGCCGCGCGCGACCTGGCCGCGGGCGGGGCCGACGTCCTCGTCGTCGAGGCCCGCGACCGTGTCGGCGGCCGCGTCGAGCAGACCACCCTCCCCGACGGCCGGCTGGTCCAGCTCGGCGGGGAGGTGGTGGGCCGGGCCCACACCGCCTACATCGGCCTCGCCGCGGAACTGGGCCTCACTCTGGTCCCCAGCTACGTCGCCGAGCCCGGCGCCCTCATCCGCGCCACCCCCGAAGGAGTCTCCGCCACGGACCCGCCCCACTGGTTCGGCCCCGGCGACGACGCCTGCCACGCGAAGGTCACCACGGCCTTCACCGCGCTCGCCGCCACCGTCGACCCGGCCGACCCCTGGTCCCACCCCGACGCCGCGCACCTTGACAGGCTGTCGGTCGGCGACTGGCTCCGCGCCCAGGGCGCCACCCAGGCCGTCGTACGCCTCTGGGAGATCGGCCAACTCGCCCTCGCCGACGGCTCCTGCGAACGGACCTCCCTGCTCGCGGCCCTCCGCAAACACGCCGCCGTACCCGGCGCCGGTCACTACGAGTACGAGGCGTGGGAGGGCCTGCGCGTCGCCGAGGGCTCGGCGACCTTGGCCCTGCGCATGGCCGAGGCCCTCGGCGGCCGGATCCGTACGGGCTCACCCGTCGAGCAGGTCGCGGTACGGCGGCCCGGCCGCAGCTCCGTACGCCTGGCCGGCGGCGAAACCCTCACCGCCGCCGCCGTGGTCAGCGCCCTCCCGGCCGGCCCGCTCCGCTCGGTCGCCGTCACCGGAGTCTCCGACGAGCGCCTCTCCTCCCTGCACCGCCAGCGCCACGCGCTCGCAGCCAAGTTCACCGCCGCGTACGCCCGGCCCTTCTGGCGCGACCGGGGCCTCAGCGGCCTCTCCGAAAGCGAAGGGATCCTCGGCAGCACCTGGCCGCAGAGCGAAGGCATCCTCTCCGCCCTCGTCCCGCCCGAACGCTACGGCGTGCTCCTCGGTACGCCCGTCCCCCTGCGCACCGCCGAACTGCTGGCCGACATCGCGCGCCTCTACGGCGACGAGGCGAACCGGCCGCTCGCCACGTTCACCCGCTTGTGGGGCACCGACCCGTGGACCCAGGGCTACGTCACCCAGTGGACCCCCGGAGACGTCATGGCCGTCGGCCCGCGGCACGGCACCCACGAACCCCCCTTCTACCTGTGCGGATCCGACCAGTGGGTGGCCGGCTACATGGAAGGCGCCGTACGCACCGGACGCGCCGCCGCCGAGGAGGCCCTGCGCCGTGGCTGACACCCCGCACGACCACATCGGGCCCCTGCACGATCACGTCGGGCCCCTGCGCAACCACATCGGGGGAGTGGACCGGCCGGCCGCCTCGGGTGCGGCCATGGCCCTCACCGACCCCGCCACCGGCCGCGTGCACCGCCACGCCCCGCGCTCGGGCCCCGCCGACACGGACGCGGCCTGCCTCGCGGCGGCGGCCGCGTACGGGCACTGGTCCACCACCACCCCGGCGGAGCGACAGCGCGCCCTCCTCGGCATCGCCGACGCCATCGAGGAGCACGCGGAGGCCTTCACCGCCGCCGAGACCGGGGACACAGGCAAGCCCGCCGGGCAGTTCAGGGACGATGAGCTCCCCGGGATCGCCGACAGCTTCCGCTACTTCGCCGGAGCCGCGCGGAACCTCCCGGGCGCCGCCGCGGGCGAGTACACCGAGGGCCGCACCTCCGTTCTGCGCCGCGAGCCGGTCGGGGTCTGCGCGCAGATCACCCCCTGGAACTATCCGCTGATGATGGCCGCGTGGAAGGTCGCTCCGGCCATCGCCGCAGGCAACACCACGGTGCTCAAGCCTGCCGACACCACCCCCTCCTCGTCCGTGCTGCTGGCCCGCATCGCCGCGGAACACCTGCCGCCGGGCGTGCTCAACGTCGTCTGCGGAGACCGCGACACCGGCCGCGCCCTCACCGCCCATCCGGCGGTCGCCCTGATCGCCGTCACCGGCAGCGTCCGGGCCGGACAGGAGATCGCGGCGGCCGCCGCGGCCGGCCTCAAGCGGGTCCACCTGGAACTCGGCGGCAACGCCCCCGTCATCGTCCACGAGGACGTGGACGTGAAGGCGACCGCCGCCGCCCTCGCCGCGGTCGCCTACTACAACGCCGGCCAGGACTGCACCGCGCCCACCCGGCTCCTGGTCCACCGCCGGATCCACGACGCGTTCCTCGCGGCCTTCGCCGCCGAGGCGGCCGGGCTCCGCGCCGGCGCCGACTTCGGCCCCCTCAACAACACCGCCCAACTCGCCTCCGTACGGGGACTGCTGGACCGCCTGCCGTCCCACGCCAGGATCGTCACCGGCGGCGGCCGGATCGCGCGCCCCGGCTTCTTCCACGAGCCGACCGTGGTCGCGGGCGTCCGCCAGGACGACGAGATCGTGCAGGAGGAGGTCTTCGGACCCGTCGTGACCGTCCAGTCCTTCGCGGACGAGCCCGAGGCCCTGCACCTCGCCAACGCAGTGCGCTTCGGCCTGGCCGCGAGCGTGTGGACCACCGACCACGATCGCGCGATGCGCGCCACCCGCGCCCTGCACACCGGCATCGTCTGGGTGAACACCCACGGCACGACGGTCTCCGAGATGCCCCATGGCGGAGTCAAGCACTCCGGCTACGGCAGCGACCTCTCCCTGTCCGGCCTCCTGGACTACACCCAGGTCAAGCACGTCATGCTGTGAGCGGGGCCGCCAGAGACGGGTAGTCCAGGACCAGTCCGTCGTCGTCGAAGCCGATGTCCGCGCGGAAGCCGTCGGATTCGTAGCGGACGCGCGCGCCGCGGTCGTCGCGCGCGAGAGGCGTGTACGTCTGCCGGTTCGCGCCGACGGCGAGGTCCGGGACCGAAACCCAGGCCATGAGGAAGTGGTGCGGTCCGGTTCCGGGCCGCCGGTGCAGGCCGTGGCGGAGGACGGGCATGGTGTTGGTCATCGGGCAGAGGCCCAGGTCGCAGTCGACGGCGCCGTCGAGATCGGGGCGGTGCGCGCCGTCCACGGTCCAGCGTCCGCGGTCGCCCCGAAGGTCCAGTTCCCGGGTCGACGCCGCGGTCTCGACCGTCACGTGGAGGCGCGAGGTCACGTAGCCATCGGAGGTTTCGAGGCTGTACGTCAGCCAGTACGGTTCGGGGTCCAGCCCGACGGAGCGCCCGCGCGCGGTCAAGGCGCCCTGGGTGAGGTCGACCCACGCGGTCGAGTAACCCGAGCCGGGGAAGACCTCCCAGGTGCGCACCAGGCGCCGGGATCCGCTCATGCCGTCACCGTACCGGCTGCTCAGGCCCCATCGGCGGACGCCGGGTCGTCCAGGGCCAGCAGGGTCAGCGGTACGTTGCCGCGTACGGCCTGGGAGTAGGGGCAGACCGCGTCCGCCCGGTGCAGCAGCGGCTGGAGGTCCGCGGCCCGCCAGCCGGGCAGGCTGACGGTCAGGGACACCGCGAGGCCGTAGCCGGCGGGCGTGTCCGTGGTGCCGAGCTGCACTTCGCACGCCACGCGCGCGGCGGAGGCGTCCGCCCCGAACTCGGCGGCGACCTCCGCCAGCGCGGAGGTGAAGCAGGCGGCGAAACCGGCGGCGAACAGCTGCTCGGGGTTGGTGGTGCCCGGGACCTTCTTGCGCGGCGGGGCGAGGCGGACGTCCAGGCGCCCGTCGTCGGTGCGGACGGTTCCGGTGCGGCCGCCGGCGGCGTGCGCGGTCGTCCGGTACAGGCTGCGGGTGAGTGGCACGGTCATGGCGTTCGGCCCATCTTGCTCGACGAGGACGCTGCCCGGGTGCGGACAGCGGAAGGCGCCGCTCGTGCGGCACCTCGCGCGTCGTCGTGCGTAACCGGGTACGGCGCATCTCGTCCGGGGCCATGGGTCGGCCGCCGGACAATCTAGCAACGGAGCCGGCCGGGCGGGGCGCCGCCCGCGGTGACCCTTCTCACCCGCGGCCGGCCCCCTCGGGATCCGCGGACACGGGCCGGTGCCGGCTCCTGTAGGCCCCCGGAGGCATGCCCTCCCACCGGTTGAAGGCACGGACCAGGGCCGTCGCGCCGCTCAGGCCGACGAGGGGGGCGACCCGGTCCAGCGGCAGGTCCGTGGTCTCCAGCAGCCGCCCGGCCCGGCCGTGGCGGGCGCTGTCGAGGAGCGCGCGCCACGACGTGCCCTCCGCCTGCAGGGACCTGCGCAGCGTCCGGACGCTGAGGCTGAGCTCCCTGGCGGGGCCCTCGGGGCCCGCGTCCTCGAGGGCGGCGACTTCCAGCCACTGCCGTACGCGCTCCGCGACGGTCACGGGCGCGGACAGCCGGTGCAGGAGCCGGTCGGCGTAGGCGCGGTGCAGGGCGTCGAGCGCCGGGTCGTAGAGGGGCCGGCGCCGGTCGAGGTCCTCGTCGGCGACCGTGATCGCGGTCTCCGGGGCGTCGAAGGAGACGGGGCAGCCGAGGACGCGGGCATAGGGCTCCGCGGAGCCCCCGCGGGGGTGGGTGAAGGACACGGCCAGGGGCGCCCAGCCGTCGCCGGCGATCCAGCGGCCCGCCCGCACCATGCTGCTGACGATCGCCTCCACCCGCTGGGGGTGCATGGCCGCCGGGTCGACGGCCGGCCGGTAGCGGACCCGGCCGACGCCGTCCCTGCGGTGCAGGGTCACCGTGCCCGACGGGCTCACCAGGGAGTGGTAGCGCTCGGCCGCCCGCGCGGCGTCCGCGAGGCTGGCGCAGGTGAGGACGAGGTGGCCCAGGATGTGCAGGCCCTCGGGCCGGATGCGGTCGCCCACGAGGAGCCCGGTGTGCGGGCCGGCGCCCACGGCGCCGAGCACTTCGTCCCACAGGGCGCGCATCTCGCCGACGGCGAGCCGGTCCGTGGGCGGGGTCCGGGGGCCCGGCCTGCCGGTGCCCTCCGCCGTGGCGCTCAGGACGGCGAGGGCGTAGCACGCGGTGACGGAGGGCGGCTCGATGGCTGACACATCGGTCAGTCAATGCGGGCGCGCGGTCCCCGTCAACACCGCCCGCGGGGCGGCGCCGGGGCCGGTCCGGAGAGTCAACGGGTTGGCCGCCGAAGTCAATGACGGCGCCGCGTGCGGCTCCTAGGGTCGTCCTCGGCCTTCGGCCTTGGTCCGCACCCACGCCATGTCATGGACGCGTCATGAAGAAGGAAGGGATGGGGATGAACCGACGAAGAGCCCCCGGGCGGAGCCGGTACCTGCTGACCGGCCTGGTCCTCGCACTGATCACCCTGCTGCTCGGCCCCCCTGCCGCCGGGGCGGCGGCCGGATCGCGATGGTGGGAGCCCGTGGCGCGCCCGGCCCCGGACTCGCAGGTCAATGTCTCGGGGGAACCGTTCACCGGGACCGATACCCAGGGCCGGGTCCGCGGATACGTCGACGGGCACGTGCACCTGATGTCCGACGAGGGCTTCGGAGGACGGCTGGTCTGCGGAAAGGTCTTCTCCACGGCGGGGGCGGCGGACGCCCTCAAGGACTGCCCCGAGCACTACCCGAACGGCGTCCTCGCCCTCTTCGACATGATCACCAAGGGCGGTGACGGCCGGCACGACCCGACCGGCTGGCCGACGTTCCGCGACTGGCCGGCCCACGACTCCGCCACCCACCAGCAGACGTACTACGCCTGGGTGGAGCGGGCCTGGCGGGGCGGCCAGCGGATCCTGGTGAACGACATGGTCACCAACGGCGTCATCTGCTCGCTCTACTTCTTCAAGGACCGCGGCTGTGACGAGATGTCCGCGATCAGGCTCCAGATCCAGAAGACCTACGAGCTCCAGGACTTCGTCGACGCCATGTACGGCGGCGCGGGCAAGGGCTGGTTCCGGGTCGTCACCGAGCCCGAACAGGCCCGCACGGTCATCCAGGAGGGCAAGCTCGCCGTCGTCCTCGGAGTGGAGACCTCCGAACCGTTCGGCTGCAAGCAGGTGCTGGACGGCGCCCGCTGCACCATGGCCGACATCGACCGCGGCCTCGACGAACTGCACCGGCTGGGCGTGCGCAGCATGTTCCTGTGCCACAAGTTCGACAACGCCCTGTGCGGCGTCCGGTTCGACTCGGGAACCCAGGGGATGGCCATCAACGTCGGCCAGTTCCTGTCGACGGGCACCTTCTGGAGTACGGAGCCCTGCCCCGGCGCCGAGCACGACAACCCGATCGGCTTCGGGCTGGCCGCCGGGGGTCACGAGGAGGCGGGCGCCGCCGTGACGGCCGGGAAAGCCGGCACCTCGACGGCGGATGCGGACGCGGACGCGGAGGCGGAGGCCCGGATCCGGGGCGCCCTGCCGGAAGGAGTCGAACTGCCGGATTACGGCGCCTCCTTGCGAGCCGCACAGTGCAACCGCCGGGGTCTCACCGCCCTGGGCGAGTACGCGGTGCTGGGCATGACCAGGCGCAACATGATGCTGGAGATCGACCACATGAGCGTCAAGGCGGCCGACCGGGCACTGCGCGTGCTCGAAGCCGAACGCTACTCCGGCGTACTGTCCACCCACGGCTGGATGGACGACAACTGGACCGAGCGGGTCTACCGCCTGGGCGGCTTCATCACGGGCCACATGTACGAGGCGCCCGCGTTCGCCGCGGAAGCGCGCAGGCACGCCGCCCTGCGCGCCGAGTACGGCGCCGGGTACGGCATCGGCACCGACATGAACGGCTTCGCCTGGCTCCCCGGCCCCCGGGCCCCGGCCGGGAACCCCGTCCGCTACCCGTTCCGCAGCCCCGACGGCGGATCGGTCCTCGACCGGCAGGTCACCGGCTCGCGCGTCTGGGACGTCAACACCGACGGCGGCGGCACCCACTACGGCCTCGTACCCGACTGGATCGAGGACATCCGGGTCACCGGCGGCCAGGACGTGGTGGACGAGCTCATGCGGGGAGCCGAGGGCTACCTGCGCACTTGGGAAGGGGCCGACGGTCACACCACCCCCTACGTCCCGATGGTCCGCGGCTACCGCCCCCACGCAGGGCACTTGGCGTCCTCGCGCTCCCTGCCCGCCGGGTTCACCCACGAGGGGGTCTGGAAGGTGCTGCGGGATCCCGCGCCCGGCACCGTCCGGCTCTACGAGTGCAAGGTGGCGAACCATTCGCTGCTGACCGCCGACGCGGGGTGCGAGGGCCAACAGCCCCTCGGCGCGGTCGGATACGTCTACGCCAAGGCGGTGCCGGGCTCGGTGCCCCTCTACCGGTGCTACGTGCCTTCCGTGTTCGACCACTTCGTCTCCAACAGGGCCGACTGCGAAGGGCCTTACGTGCGGGAAGGTCTGCTGGGCCACGTCATGCCGGTGGCCGCGTCTCCGTAGCGCCGGACGCAAGGGTGCCCCCGGCGCGTGCGACCCGGGGGCACCACCGCGGCGGTCCGGGCCCGGTGCGGCGGCCCGGTCCTCCGCGGCGACCGGCCCGTCAGGCCGGGGGCAGGTTCTGCTCGGACCAGACGGTCTTGCCTCCCACGGTGTAGCGGCTGCCCCAGCGGTGCGAGAGCTGGGCGACGATGTACAGGCCGCGGCCGCCTTCCTCGTGGCTCCTCGCGCGACGCATCCTCGGCTGCGTGTTGCTGGAGTCCGAGACTTCGCACGTCAGGGTGTCCGCCCGGATCAGCCGGAGCCGGACCTGGCCACCGGCGTGGCGAATGGAGTTGGTGACCAGCTCGCTGACGATGAGCTCCGTGCTGAAGGCGAGCTCGTCGAGGTCCCAGGCGGTCAGCTGGTCCAGGACGAGATGGCGCGCGTCGCCGACGACCGCCGGGTCGGCGTCGAGCAGCCACGTCGCGACGGAACCGTCGTCCACCACCCGGGTACGGGCCAGCAGGAGGGTGACGTCGTCCCGCAGCCGGCCCGGCGGCAGCCCTTCCACGATGTCGTGCCGGGCCTGACGCAGGGGCCGGCCGAGTACGTCCGCGCGCAGCAGCCGGTCCGCCAGGTCGCGCATCCCCTCGTCGATGTCCCCGGCTCCGCGTTCGATGAGGCCGTCGGTGTACAGGGCGAGGACGCTCCCCGGGGGCAGGTCGCGTTCCACCGGCTCGAAGGGCCAGCCGCCGACCCCCAGGGGCGGGCCGGGGCTCAGCTCGACGTACTCCACGGTTCCATCCGGGCCGACCACGGCCGGAGGCGGGTGTCCGGCACTCGCCATGACGCACCTTCGGGTGATCGGGTCGTAGACGGCGTAGAGGCAGGTGGCACCGGCCGGTCCGCCGCGCAGCAGCGTGCCCGCGTCGCCGTCCTCCGCGTCGTCGCTCTCCGCCTCGGCGGCGACCTGCAGGACCATGTCGTCGACGTGTGCCAGCAGTTCCTCGGGTTCCAGTTCCAGGTCCGCCATCGCGCGTACGGCGCTGCGCAGGCGTCCCATCATGGCCGTGGCGTGCAGCCCGTGACCGGCGACGTCCCCGACCACCAGGGCGACCCGGGCGGAGGACAGGGGGATGACGTCGAACCAGTCGCCGCCCACTCCGCTGTCCGCGTCGGCGGGCAGGTAGAGGCCGGCGGCTTCGAGGGCGGGGGTCTCCGAGGTGGCAGGCGGCAGGAGGCTGCGCTGCAAGCCCACGGCGGTGCGGCGTTCCTTGGTGTACCGCCGGGCGTTGTCCACGGCGACGGCCGCACGGGCGGCGATCTCCTCCAGAAGTACCAGGTCGTCCTCGTCCAGCGGGGGAGCGTCCCCCGTGCGCCAGAGCGTGATCCTTCCGAACCCGATGCCCCGCGCGGACAGCGGCGCCGTCATCGCCGAATGCGCGTCCGGCACGGCGGTCGCCCACTGGGGGGCGGCATCGTCCCCGGTCCCCGCGGACCTGGCTCCGAGCCCGGTGGCCAGTTCCCCCCGGCCCTCCCGCGCCGCGGGCGGGCCGGGCACGCCCGCCCCGAGAGGAGTGGTGAAGCGGGCCGTGCCCGTGCGCAGCACGTCCGCCGCCGCTCCCGCGACGGCCATCCGGATCAGGGGCGGAACGGGATGCCCGTCGGCGGCCGGCTCGCCGCCGGTCAGGACGGTCTCGGCGAGATCCACCGCGGCGCAATCGCCGAACGCGGGCGCCAGGATGGCGACCAGGTCCTCGACGGTGCGCAGGACGGACAGCGAACCGCCCAGCGCGCCCGTCGCGCGGTACAGCAGGTCCAGGCGCCCGCGCGACCGCTCGTGGTCGGTGACGTCCGTGAACACCGCCGCCACACCCATCGGACGTGCGTCGGGTTCCTGCAGCCGGAACGCCTGGATGGTCACGACCCGGCCGCCCCTCGAGTCGTCCAGGGTGCGCGCGGTCGCGTTGAAACCGATCAGGGGGTTCCCGCTGCGCAGCACCTCCCGCAGCCGGTCGTCGATGACCCGCGCGTCCTCGGCCCACAGGAAGTCGGCCAGGCGCCGGCCGGTCAGGTCGACGGGTACCCCGGTGTACGGCAGCAGGTGCGTGTTCGTCCGGAGCAGGCGCAGGTCCGCGTCGAAGACGGCCAGGCCCACGCGGCCCTGCAGGAACAGTTCGTGCGTGAAGGCGTGGTCCTGCCGCCATCGGGCGACGAGCTCCACGGGGGCGCCGAGTACGAGGAAGCGGCCCGGCGTCCCCCGCGTGCCGTCGTTCAGCGGAACGACGCGGAAGCCGATCTCCAGCTCGCCTCCCGAGCCGTGCCGTACCGCGGCCCGGCCCTCCCACCCCGCCTCGCCTCCCTCTCCGCCCCGAGCCAGAAGCGCTTCCCAGCTGCCCGCGTCTGCCAGGAGCTCCCGCGCCGGCCGGCCGCACACGTCTGCGGACCGGCGCTCCAGAAGGGCTTCGGCGGCCGGTGTCCAGGCGACGATCGTCCCGGCACCGTCCAACAGCGCCGCGGCCGTGTTGGTGACAGCGAAGGGATAATCCTGGTTGCCATCAGTGGCGCGCATGCGTGCCCATCTCGTCCGCCGGTCCCGCCGGTCCCGCTGGTCCCATGCTGGTCGATCTCCGGAACGAGAGCCAGAGGCGCTACGCCATCCGGTACCCGGTCAGCCCCCTTGACCCCTCGGGCCGCTTCGCCTTAGCGTGATCCACGGCCTGTAGAAAGCGCTTTCTATGCGGGGCTCTCCTCCTGCCGGAGCCCCATCGGCCGACGAGTCGAGCACCACCGGAAGTCACCGAAAGAGAGCGCACACGTGAAGCCACCCCACCCGCCGACTGCGGCGCCGACCGCGACGCCCGTCGCGACGTCGATCACGACGCTGGCCACGGACGAGACCGGCTTCCTGCGGAACGGCCGCCCGCACCGGATCGTTTCCGCGGCCATCCACTACTTCCGGGTCCACCCGGACCTCTGGGCCGACCGCCTGCTGCGCCTGCGCGCGATGGGCGTGAACACCATCGAGACCTATGTGGCCTGGAACGTCCACGAGCCCAGCCCCGGCGCCTTCAGCTTCGACGGGCCGAACGACGTGGCGGCCTTCATCCGGACCGCAGGCGACCTGGGCCTCGACGTCATCGTCCGGCCGGGCCCCTACATCTGCGCCGAATGGGACTTCGGCGGACTGCCCGGATGGCTGCTGGCCGACCGCACCATCCGGCTCCGCCGCCGCGACCCCGCGTACCTGGCCGCCGTCGACGCGTGGTTCGACACCCTGGCCCCCGTCCTGGTGCCCCTCCTCGGCAGCCGGGGCGGGCCGGTGGTGGCCGTGGGCGTCGAGAACGAGTACGGCAGCTTCGGCAACGACACCGGCTATCTGGAACATCTCCGCGACGGTCTGGTCCGACGGGGCCTGGACTGCCTGCTGTTCACCACCGACGGGGCCGACCACGGGTTCCAGCTCGGCGGGCGCATCCCCGGCGTCCTGACCACCGGGACCTTCGGCTCCCGCCCCGAGAGCTCGCTCGCGACCCTGCGCACCTACCAGCCGCAAGGGCCGCTGGTCTGCGTCGAGTACTGGCACGGCTGGTTCGACCACTGGGGCGAGCCGCACCACACGCGCGACGCGGAAGACGCCGCCGCCACCCTGGACAGCCTGCTCGCCGCGGGCGCCTCGGTGAACATCTACATGGGGCACGGCGGCACCAACTTCGGCTGGTGGAACGGCGCGAACCACGACGGCGCCTCCTACCAGCCCGACGTGACCAGCTACGACTACGACGCCCCCGTCGGCGAGGCGGGCGAACTCACCCGGAAGTTCCACCTCTTCCGCGAGGTCATCGCCCGGCACACCGGCCCCGTCACCCACGAACCCCCGGCTCCGCCCCCGCGCGCGGTTCCCCGGCTGCTCTCGGTGGACGGCCGCGTCTCGCTGGCCGACTCCCTGGACGCACTCGCCAAGCCCCTGCACCACGTCGAGCCGCTGACCATGGAGGAAGCGGGCCAGTCCCTGGGTCTGATCCACTACCGGACCCGCCTGCGGGGGCCCCTGCCCGAGGCGGCGCTGCGCATCGACGGGCTGGCCGACCGGGCCCAAGTCTTCCTGGACGGACGGGAGATCGGGCTCCTGGAGCGGGACGAGCCGCTCGCGGCCCTGCCCGTCGCCGTGCCCGACGGGGGTGCGGTGCTCGACATCCTGGTGGAGAACCAGGGGCGGATCAACTACGGTCCCCTGCTGGCCGATCGCAAGGGCATCCGCGACGGGGTCAGGCTGGACAACCAGTTCCAGTTCGGCTGGGAGGTCAGGCCGCTGCCCCTCGACGACCTGTCCGGACTCGGGTTCGGACACGGCGCGCTCCCGGACGGCCCTTCCTTCCACCGGGTCACCGTCGAACTGGACTGCGCCGCCGACGCGTTCATCGCCCTCCCCGGGTGGACCAAGGGCATGGTCTGGCTGAACGGCTTCGCCCTGGGCCGGTTCTGGGAGCGCGGCCCGCAGAAGACGCTGTACGCACCGGGTCCCCTGTGGCGCACGGGCGAGAACACCCTGGTGATCCTCGAACTCCACCGGTCCGGGGCCACCGTCGAACTCCGCGACGCACCGGACCTCGGCACGGAGGCGCCCGCGCCCATTCCCGTCTGGTAGGCGGGCGCCCGCGGCGACGGGGAGGCGGCGCGCAGGCGGCCGCGGTCAGGACAGCAGGTGCCCTTCCGCGGCATCGCAGCCCCGCAGCCCCGCCGCTGCGGGGCCCCGCGTGCGAGCGTCAGGGCCGGATGGACCAAGGCCCGCCGGTGCGTGGCCGTGTCGCCGCCGGTGCCGGCGGGGGCCCTGTCATCGTGGGCCACCGCGTCCGTCTTCCCCGGGAGGTACCTCCGTGTCCCGACGCCCGCACGGCCACTCCGGCCGGATCCGCCCGTCGCTGCGCCTGGCCGCCGCCACCGCCGCGTGCGGCGCCCTGCTCGCGGTCTCCGTGCAGCCCGCACAGGCCGGAGCGGACCGAAATCCGCCTCCCGGAGCCGCCCTCCAGCAGGAGCTGCGGGAGCTGGTGGAACGGCCGGACGGACCTCCCGGGGTCATCGCCGTCCTGCACGACGGCGGCCGTACCAAGGTCTACCGGGCGGGTGTCGCCGACGTGGAGAGCGGCCGGCCGCCGCGGGTCACGGACCACATGCGGATCGCCAGCGTCGCCAAGGCCTTCAGCGGAGCGGTTGCCCTCGGGCTCGTCGACCGCGGCCGGCTGCACCTCGACGACACGATCGGAGAGGTACTGCCAGGACAGCCGGCCGCCTGGCATCGAGTGACCCTCCGTCAACTGCTGAATCACACCAGCGGTTTGCCCGACTACTCCAACTCCCAGGGGTTCGTCGACATCGTCTCCGAGGACCCCCGCCACCGCTTCGACTCCCGCCGCCTGCTGGAGTTCGTAGCCGACGAGGACCTCGGGTTCCGGCCCGGCAGCCGCTACGCGTACTCCAACTCCGACAACATCGCCGTCGCCCTCATGGCCGAGGCCGCCACCGGACGCCGGTACGAGACGCTGCTGCGCGAGCTCGTCCACGAACCCCTCGGCCTGCGGGCCACCAGCCTGCCCCAGGGATACCGGCTGCCCGAGCCCTACCTCCACGGTTATCAGATCGATCCGCAGGAGGGGCCCGTCGACGTCAGCGAGGCCGTGGGCGCCTCGGGGGCCTGGGCGTCCGGAGGCATCGTATCGACGCCGAAGGACCTGACCGCCTTCATCCGCGGCTACGCGGGCGGCACCCTGATCTCGGAGCGCACCCGGCGGCAGCAGTTCACGTTCATCCCCGGAGCCCTGTCCCAGCCCCCCGGCCCCGGCCGCACCGAGGCGGGCCTGGCGATCTTCCGCTACACCACGCGCTGCGGAACGGTGTACGGCCACACCGGCAACACGCCCGGCTACACGCAGCTCGCGGCGGCCACGGCGGACGGACGGCGCTCGCTGACCTTCTCCATCACCACGCAGACGTCCCTGAGCAACAACCCGGACCTGCTCGAGCAGGTCCGGGAGGTCCAGGAGGACTTCGTCTGCGCCCTGCTGCGCAAGTGACCCGGCGCCCGCACCCGCACGGTTCCCGCGGGTGCGGGCTTCACCCCCATGGGGGAAGCTGGGAATACCCCGGTGGTGCCGGCGGCGCGCAGAGTGGCGAGGAAGGTCTTCCGTGAACGTTTCCGCAGGTGGCCGCCCCGGACACGCGTCCCGGCGCAAGGCGTCCCGGCGCAAGGCGCGGACCGCCACCCTGCTGTGCGCGGTGGCGGCGATGACGGCCGTCGTGCTCCCGGTCTCCGCGGCCCCTTCCTCGCACACGGGCGGCTCCGCCTCCGCCTCCCCGGCCCGGGCACCGGTCGCAGAGGATCCGGTCGTGGTCGTCGATTGCTTCTCGCAGGCCCAGATGCGCCCCCGGGAGTACCTCCTGGCCTGCGGCGACGGGAACAACCGGCTCGTCGGCCTCCGATGGGACACCTGGGGTCCGGGCAGCGCCACGGCCACCGGCACCGACATGGTGAACGACTGCCACCCGTACTGCGCCGCCGGCCGCTTCCACGCCTACCCGGTCACGGTGACCCTGAGCAACCCGCAGGCCTGGCCCGGGCACCCCGATCTCCGGCGCTTCACCACGATCCGGCTCCTCTACACCGACACCGCACCGGACCCGGTCCCCAAGGACGTCACCTACGAGTTGGTGTACTGACGCGGATTCCGGCCTTCCGGGTTACGGTCGGCGGCATGGACCTTGATCGACAAGGGTGGCGCAGGTGTCTGCTGGGCGGGGCCGTCTTCGCCGTCTGCATGGCCGGCACCACGCTGCCGACCCCCCTCTACGGGCTCTACCAGGAGAAGTTCGGCTTCTCCGCGCTGATGGTGACCGTGGTGTACGCCGTGTACGCCTTCGGGGTCATCGGCGTACTGCTGCTCGCGGGCAACGCCTCGGACGCGGTGGGCCGGCGGCCGGTGCTGCTGGCGGGGCTCGGGTTCGCCGGGGCGAGCGCCGTCTGTTTCCTGTGCGCCGACGGGATGCCCTGGCTGTACGCGGGACGGCTGCTGTCGGGTCTGTCCGCCGGCCTGTTCACCGGGGCCGCCACGGCGTACGTGATGGAGCTGGCACCCCCCGGCGGCGCCTCGCGGGCCACGCTCGTGGCGACGGCCGCCAACATGGGCGGACTGGGCTGCGGTCCGCTGCTCGCCGGAGTCCTCTCGCAGTACGCCTCCTGGCCGCTGTACCTGCCGTTCGTGGTGCACCTCGCGCTCGTGGCGGGTGCGGCGGTGGTCCTGATCCGGCTCCCGGAGACGGTCCGCGAGCGGCGGCCGCTGAATACCGTACGACCGCAGCGGCCCGCTCTGCCCCCACAGGTGCGGGCGGTGTTCGGACCGGCCGCGATCGCCGCGTTCGTGGGATTCGCCCTGCTCGGGGTGTTCACCTCCGTCAGCCCGGCGTTCCTCGCGCAGTCCCTGGACGTGCACAACCGCGCCCTGAGCGGGCTGGTGGTCGCACTGGCCTTCTTCGCCTCGACCGCCGGGCAGTCGGTGGTCGGACGCGTCGGCGTGCAGCGCTCGCTGCCGCTCGGGTGCGCCGCGCTCCTCGCCGGGCTGGCGCTCCTCGCGGGCGCGCTGTGGTGGGACCTGCTGGCGCTGGTGGTGCTGAGCGCCCTCGTCGGCGGACTCGGGCAGGGGCTGGCCTTCCGCGGGGCACTGTCCGCGGTGGCCGGGGCGTCCCCCGCGGACCAGCGGGCAGCGGTGATCTCCACGCTGTTCCTGGTGGCGTACACCGGCATCTCGCTGCCCGTGATCGGGGTGGGCGTACTGGAAGGACCCCTCGGGCTGGAAGGTGCGGGACTAGTGTTCATCGGGTGCATGGCGGTGCTCGTCCTGACCGCGGCCGGCTACCTGCTCAGGCGCCCGGCGCGGGCCGTCGCGCACTGAGCGCCACCTCGGGGATCGTGTCCGGAACCGGAACCGGAACCGGAACCGCGTCCGGGGCCGGAACCGCGTCCGGGGTCGGGACCGCCCAATGACGGTCCTGCTCGAAGGTGCGGAGCAGGTCCGCCGCGACGCTCACCGCGATCGTGGCGGGCTCCTTGCCCGTGATCTCGGTCAGCCCGATCGGGGTCGTGATCCGGTCGATGGTGCCGGCGTCGTGACCTCCCTCGGCGGCCAGGCGCTGCCGGAACCGCGCCCACTTCGCGGACGAGCCGATCAGCCCGATGGAGCCGAGACCGTCGGTGCGCAGGGCGGCGTCGCACAGCGCGGCGTCCTCGGCGTGGTCGTGCGTCATGATCAGGACGTGGGTGCCGGGCGGCAGCTCCCCGAGCACCGTCTCCGGCAGCAGCGGGGTGTGGTGCACGTGGACCTGCGCCACCGCGTCGCCGAGCACACCGAGCCGTTCCCCGGTGAGCATGTCGGCCCGGCTGTCGACGAGGTGCAGGTCGAGGTCCTGGCGGGCCAGGATGCGCGCCAGTTCCAGCCCGACGTGCCCGACGCCGAAGACGGCCACCGCCTGGACCACCGGCAGCGGTTCGAGCAGCACGGTGACGGCTCCGCCGCAGCACTGCACGCCGTGCCGGCTGGTGACCTTGTCGTTCAGGGCGAACTCCATCAGCTCCGGCTGCGGATCGGCCGCGCCGCTCAGTTCGCGCGCCCGGTCGATGGCGACGGCCTCGATGTTGCCGCCGCCGATCGAACCCCAGGTCCCGGTCCGTCCCACGACCAGCTTGGCACCGGCCCGCCGGGGCGCGTGGCCGCGCACGGCCGCGACGGTCACGAGCACACCGGGTTCCCGGCGTGCCCGCAACCGCGCGACCGCGGCGACCCAGCTCATGTCAGACATTGCTCGAAGCGCTTGCGTCGGCGAGGACCCGGCTGTCGTCGGGCGTCCGCCCGTCGCGGAACGCACCGCCCCGGCGGGCCCCTTCGATCGCCCAGTACACCGCCTCGGGCGTGGCCGGCGAGGCCAGCTCCACGCTGATCCCGGCGGGCCCGAACTCCGCGGCCGCCTGGCGCAGGGCCTCCCGTACGGAGAAGGCCAGCATCAGCGGGGGCTCACCGACCGCCTTGGACCCGTAGACCGCCCCCTCCTCGGTGGCGTTCTCCAGCAGCCTGACGTTGAACTCCTCGGGCATCTCCGAGAAGCTCGGCAGCTTGTACGTGCTCGCGGCCTGGGTCAGCAGGCGGCCGCGGTTCGGGCCGTCGCCGGAGTCCCAGCGCATGTCCTCCAGCGTCAGCCAGCCCGCGCCCTGGACGAAACCGCCCTCGACCTGACCGATGTCGATCATGGGGGAGAGGCTGTCGCCGACATCGTGGACGATGTCCACCCGCCGGATCCGGTACGCGCCCGTGAAGCCGTCCACTTCCACCTCGGTCGCGGCCGCCCCGTAGGAGAAGTACTTGAACGGCGAGCCGTGGAACGCCTTCGCGTCCCAGTGCAGGCCCTCGGTCCGGTAGAAACCGGCCGCCGAGAGCTGGACCCGCTGGAAGTACGCGGTGCGGACCAGGTCGTCCCAGGCCAGCTCCTTGTCGACGCCCAGGGCGCGCACGACGCCCTCGACGATGCGCACGTCCGAGGCGTTCGTACCCAGCTGCGTGCCGGCCACCCGGAGCAGCCGCTCGCGGATCTGCTCGCAGGCGTTCTTCACCGCCGCGCCGTTGAGGTCGGCCCCCGCACTGGCGGCGGTCGCCGAGGTGTTGGGGACCTTGTCGGTACGCGTCGGCGCCAGCCGCACCTTGTGCAGCGGGATGCCCAGCGTGGTGGCGGCCACCTGCAGCATCTTGGTGTGCAGGCCCTGCCCCATCTCGGTGCCGCCGTGGTTGATCAGGACGGAGCCGTCCTTGTAGACCAGCACCAG
This sequence comes from Streptomyces sp. NPDC006487, assembly GCF_042870555.1. Classification (NCBI taxonomy): domain Bacteria; kingdom Bacillati; phylum Actinomycetota; class Actinomycetes; order Kitasatosporales; family Streptomycetaceae; genus Streptomyces; species Streptomyces sp. NPDC006487. Next base: position 224,705 of record NZ_JBIAHN010000006.1, on the reverse strand, counting down.
CGCACCGGCCTGGTTGAAGGCGGTGAGGTTGAAGGAGATGCCGAACTTGATCCCGGTCATCGCGAGCGCCCGCTTGGTGTTCGGGTGCGCGGCGTTGAAGGCCGCGATCTCGCGCTTCCGCTCGGCCAGGGCGGCGTCCCGGCGGACCTGCTGCCAGGTGACGGAGATCCGCTCGGGGTGGGGCACGGGCTGCCCGTACGGGGTCGACTGGCCCTGCCGGTAGAAGTTGCGCTCGCGCAGCTCCATCGGATCCAGGCCGAGCAGCGGCGCGCACCGCCCCATGATGTCCTCGATCACCAGCATCCCCTGGGGTCCGCCGAAACCGCGGAAGGCCGTGTTGGAGACCTTGTTGGTCTTGGCGATGCGGCCGGCGATGCGGGCGTTGGGAATCCAGTAGGTGTTGTCGATGTGGCACAGCGCGCGGGCCACCACGGGCTCGGACAGGTCCAGGCTCCAGCCGCCGTCGGCGGTCAAGGTGGCGTCCAGGGCCTGGATGCGGCCCTCGGCGTCGAAGCCGATCTTCCACGTGGCGTGGAACCCGTGGCGCTTGCCGGACATGGTCAGGTCCTGGGTCCGGTTGAGCCGTACCCGGACCGGCCGGCCGGTGAGCTTGGCGCCGAGCGCGGCGACGGCCGCGAACCCGTGCGGCTGCATCTCCTTGCCGCCGAAGCCGCCGCCCATCCGCAGGCACTGCACGGTCACTTCGTGGCTGTGCAGGCCGAGTACGTGGGCGACGATCTCCTGGGTCTCCGAGGGGTGCTGGGTGCTGCTCTGGACGAACATCTGCCCGTTCTCGTCGAGGAGGGCGAGCGCCGCGTGCGTTTCCAGATAGAAGTGTTCCTGGTCGGAGAACTGGAACTCGCCCGTGAACACGTGCGCGGAGTCCTCGAAGCCGGCGTCCGGGTCACCGGTCAGCATCAGGGGCCGGGCGCCGTGGAAGCTCTCGGTCTCGATCGCCTCCCGCAGGGTGATCACGGAGGGTTCCTCGTCGAGATCCACCTCGACGGCCGCCGCACCGAGCCGGGCCGCCTCCAGGCTCTCGCCCAGGACCCAGGCGACCGCGTGGCCGTGGAACATGACCGAGTCGGGGAAGAGGGGTTCGTCGTGCTTCATTCCGGCGTCGTTGACGCCGGGCACGTCGGCCCCGGTCAGTACGCGGACCACACCGGGCACGGCGAGCGCCGCCCCGGTGCGCAGCGCCGTGATCCTGCCGTGGGCCTTCATGACCTGGACCGGGTAGGCGTGCAGGACGTCCTTGGTGCGGTGGACCAGGTCGTCGGTGTAGAGCGCCGCACCGGTGACGTGTAGGTTCGCGCTCTCGTGCGGCATCGAAACCCCGACGACGGGCTTTTCGGGACGCTGGGACAACTGGCTCATGACTTCGCCGCCTCGGTGGTTTGCGCGTACAGCTTGAGCAGGCTCTGACCGAGCATCGCGGAGCGGTAGAGGGCGCTGGCGCGATGATCGTCCATCGGGGTGCCCTCGGCCCGCAGGATCCGGGCGGCGGCCTCGACGGTCTGTGCCGTCCAGGCCCTGCCCTCCAGGGCCGCTTCGGTGGCGAGCGCGCGGATCGGGGTGGCGGCCACGCCGCCCAGGCCGATCCGCGCCTTGCGGACGGTCCCGTCCTCGATGTCGAGGGCGAAGGCGACCGCGACGCTGGAGATGTCGTCGAAGCGCCGCTTGGCGATCTTGTGGAAAGCCGTGACCGGCGACAGCGGCAGCGGGATGCGCACCGCGCGGATCAGCTCGCCGGGACGGCGCACGCTCTGCCGGTAACCGGTGAAGTAGTCGGCCAGCGGTACCTCGCGCTCGCCCTCGGCGCCGGCCAGCAGCAGCGAGGCCTCCAGCGCGAGCAGTACCGGCGGGCTGTCGCCGATGGGGGAGCCGGTACCCAAGTTGCCGCCGAGGGTCGCACTGTTGCGGATGAGCCGGGACGCGAACTGCGGGAACAGCTCCGCGAGGAGCGGGACGCCGCCGTCGAGCCGGCGTTCGATCTCGGTGAGCGTCTGCGCCGCCCCGATCTCGATGTGACCGGATTCGACGCGCAGCTCGCGCAGTTCGGGCAGCCGGTCGACCGCGACCACGCAATCGGCCCGTCGGGAGCGGATGTTCACCTCCACGCCCCAGTCGGTGCTGCCGGCGACCACCACCGCCCCGGGCCGATCGCGCAGCAGCCGTACCGTCTCCGCGAGGGTACCGGGCCGCAGGAACTCGGCTCCGTCCCGCGTGTATCGGGTGGCCGCGGCTTCGGGCGGGGACTGCTCGCGGCGCTGCGCCAGGACGTCGTCCTCGGTGGGTGAACCGACGGCGAACGCGGCATCGCGGATGGGACGGTAGCCGGTGCAGCGGCACAGGTTTCCGCTCAGCGCGTGCAGGTCGAAACCGTTCGGGCCGTGCTCGGAGTCGGTGTCGCCGGCCGGGTCCGCGTGTGCGCAGCGGTCGGGCCGGTAGTACTCGGAGGCCATGCTGCAGATGAACCCCGGTGTGCAGTAACCGCATTGGGAGCCACCGCGGACGGCCATCTCCTCTTGCACGGGGTGCAGCGCGGTGGGTGCTCCGGCCGCGTCGACGGTGGCGAGGCCTTCGGAGGTGACGACCTCCTGGCCGTCGAGCGCCAAGGCCGGGACCAGGCAGGCGTTGACCGCCACCCAGTCGGTGGGCTTGTTCACCCCCGGCCGGGCCACGAGCACCGAACAGGCTCCGCATTCGCCTTCTGCGCAGCCCTCCTTGGTGCCGGTGAGGCCGCGGTCGCGGAGGAAGTCCAGCACCGTGGTGTGGGCCGCGGCCGGAGCGATCGGTGTTTCTTTCCCGTTGACCGTGATCCGCGCCGCTACCACGGAACGTCCCCGTTTCGAAGCGCGGTCGATCGGACTGTCCTTGTTGCCATGGCAGGAGCTTTCTCGTTCAGTGGCCGCGGCTCGACAACCCGGAGCGCGGCGAATCGGCACGCGAGGAGGCGCCGTAAGTGGTGACGGAGTGGTGGAAAACGTCCGGGGCCACGAGCGGGCACGCCGGGAATGAGGGCCGTTCAGCAGCCGTGTGCGAGCCGACCCGGAGCCCAGGCGGTCTGGTGTGCGAGGCGAAGCGGTACGGAGATGGTCGACATCCGGCTTCGCCTCCTTCCAGTGGCTCTCGAGTTGGTGCGGTCGAAGTTACGTGCCGGAGATTGATCGGTCAAGCACATCTCGGTCGATTCCACGAAGGCCGGCGACGGTGCGGGGCGCGCATTCGTACGCGAAACCAGTCGCCGGCCCGCAGGTTTCCCGGATGGACCGGGATGTGTCGCTCACCGGGGGCCGGAGGCTCGGGTGCGGGCGGCGACATCGAGGGTGAGGCCGTGCGGCTGGAGGATGGTGCGGGTGTCGAAGGCCGCCGTGGTGCCGGGTGACTGGCTGATCCGGTAGTCGCGGGCGAGGGTCGCGGCGGCGATGGTCATGGCCGTGGTGGCGAAGTGCGTACCGAGGCAGTTGCGCGGTCCACCGCCGAAGGGCATGAACGCGTACTTGGGCAGGGGGGTGTCGGGGCGCTCGATCCAGCGGTCCGGGTCGAAGGCGGCGGGCCGGTCGTAGTGCTGCGGGTCGCGGTGGAGGACGAAGGGGCTGACACCGATCCGCCGGCCGCGGCGGAGCGGGTAGCCGGCGAGTTCGGTGGGCTCCTCCACGGTCCGCTGGACGAGCCAGAGCGGGGGATAGAGCCGGAGGGTCTCCTTCACGACGGCCCCGGCGACGGTCAGCCGGGGCACGTCCGCCGCGGTGGGGAGCCGCCCGGCGAGTTCCCGGTCGGCCTCGATCCGGACCCGGTGGCGCAGGTGGGGATGCCGGTCGAGGAGGAGCAGCAGCCAGGAGAGCGCGGCCGCGGTGGTCTCGTGGGCCGCGAACAGGTTGGCGACGATCACGCTGGTCGCACCCTCGCGGGTGAGGGCGCCTTCCTCACAGGCGGTGTCGAGGAGGTCCGCGACCGCGGGCGGGGAGTCCTCACGCCGCGTGGTGCGGCGCCGGAGCATCAGGGCCGAGACCTCTTGGGCGAGGTCGCGGGAGGCGCGGCGCAGCCGGCGCCGGCGCGGCGCGTGCCAGCGGGCGGGCAGGGGCAGGGCGGGAGGCAGCAGCGCGTCCTGCAGACGGGCCAGGAGGTCGGGGACCCTGCCCGTCTCGGGCCCGAGGCAGAACTCCGCGATCAGGTGGGCGGTGAGGTCCTCGAGGGCGGGGATCGCCTCGATCCTGCCGCGTGCGCGCCAGGTGTCCGCGTGACGGGTGACGGTGGCCGCGAGGCGGTCCCCGGCGGCCCGCGAGGCGGTCCGGTTCAGGCCGCGTCCGGCGACGGCACGGGCCCGCATCCACAGGGCCAGGTCTTCGGAGGCGCGGCTTCCGTCGGTCTCCTCGCCCAGCAGGTCCCGGGCGATGGTGTAGGTGGTGTTGGTGTGCTTGAGCACCTGCTCCGCGAGGACGGGCGAGTTCACGAGGTACAGGTCGTCGTCGACGCGCACCAGGTCGCCGTACTGCTGCTGGTCGAGCAGGAAGCCGAGGCGGTCCCGCTCGAACGCACGCCTGTTGCCGTGCCGCCCGGCCCCTCGGGGGCCGGGCGGCACGCGGGTCGTCAGCACGGCTAGCGTCCCTGTACGTAGTAGTAGTAATACGCGCTGGAGGTGTCCTGGCCGCCCAGCGCGCTCTTCACAGGACTGCTGCGCTGCACTTTCGCTCCGGAGGGATCGTTGGCCAGGTGGGCGGAGCCCGATGCGGCGTAGGCCGATCCGGTGCCGAGGAGCGCGGCCACGGCGGAGACGGCGATGAGGAGCGACTTGCGCAGGGGAATCAGGGCAGCCATGGCTGTCCTCCTTGTTCGGGGTGCGGGGCGGCGGGTCCGCCCTGTCCGTTGCACTCATTGCGCCATCCCGCGGATCCCGGGGGCACGCCCCGGAATCACGTGACGTGACCGCCCGGCCGGTCCGTGGCACACTGCCCCGCTTTCGGGGCTGCGCGGACCCGGCTGAATATCGCCGGTCCGCCAAACAAACCTCGGGCTGGACAGGATCACCGGAACGAAGCAACGGCAACGATTTTTCACAGTGGGGCGGGGATCTCCGCCGTTACGGTTCCCCGGGATCTGGACGGACGCCCAGACGTTCGCCTTCCTTTCCCCGCTGATGAAGGAGAGCTCGACCGATGACTGTTGACACCAGCCCGGAAGCACAGCTGGATCCGCCCAAGCAGTCCAGCCTGGGCACGTCGGCCGCCCGCAACCTTGCCACCACGACCAAGTCCGCCCCGCAGATGCAGGAGATCACCTCCCGCTGGCTGCTGAGGATGCTCCCCTGGGTGGAGACCAAGGGCGGCGCCTACCGGGTGAACCGCCGGCTGAGCTACACCGTCGGTGACGGGAGCATCGAGTTCGTCCAGGACGGTGCCCGCGTCCAGGTCATCCCGCGCGAGCTCGGCGAACTGGCCCTGCTGCGCGGCTTCGACGACGAGGAAGTGCTGGTGGCGATCGCGGGCCGCTGCGTCCAGCGCGATTTCCGTGCAGGTGAGGTGCTGGTCGAGCGGGGGGCTCCCGCCGAGCAGATCCACCTGATCGCCCACGGCCGGATCAGCCAGACCTCCGCGGGCAAGTACGGCGACGAGATCTCCGTCGCGGTACTCGCCGACGGCGACCGCTTCGGCGAGAACGCCCTGCTGGACTCGGACGCCCGGTGGGACTACACCGCGACCGCCGATACCCCCGGCACCCTGCTCACGCTCTCCCGCGCCGACTTCGCCGGCATCCTGGCCGGGGCCCCGCACCTCCAGGAGCACATCGAGCGGTTCAGTTCGCTGCCCCTGCAACGGCAGAACAAGCACGGCGAGGCCGAGATCGCGATGTCGGCCGGCCACACCGGCGAGGCCGAACTGCCCGGCACCTTCGTCGACTACGAATCCAAGCCGCGCGAGTACGAACTCTCCATTGCCCAGACCGTCCTGCGGGTCCACACCAGGGTCGCCGATCTCTACAACGGGCCGATGAACCAGACCGAGGAGCAACTCAGGCTGACCATCGAGGCGTTGCGTGAGCGCCAGGAGCACGAGCTGGTGAACAACCGGGAGTTCGGGCTGCTCCACAACGCCGCCTTCAAGCAGCGGATCCAGACCCACTCCGGCCCACCCACCCCGGACGACATGGACGAGCTGCTCTGCCGCCGCCGCGGCACCAAGCTCTTCCTCGCCCACCCCCGCACGATCGCGGCGATCGGCCGCGAGATGAACGCCCGCGGGCTCTACCCGGACCACGTGGACGTGGGCGGACAGCAGGTCCCGGCCTGGCGCGGGGTCCCGATCCTGCCCTGCAACAAGATCCCCATCACCAAGGAGAACACCAGTTCGATCCTCGCCATGCGCACCGGCGAGGACAACCAGGGCGTCATCGGGCTGCGCCAGACCGGCCTGCCGGAGGAGTACGAGCCGGGCCTGTCGGTCCGCTTCATGGGCATCGACGAGAAGTCGATCATCTCCTACCTGGTCACCACCTACTACTCCGCCGCGATCCTGGTGCCCGACGCGCTCGGTGTCCTGGAGAACGTGCAGATCGCCCGCCGGAGCGATTGACCGGCCCGGCGGCCCCGTCCGACGACAGCCCGGACCCTCCCGGGCCGGCCGGGCATGCCCGGGATCCGGGATGGCCCACCCACCTCACCAAGGAGTCACGGATGCCCGAGCCCGGGCCTTCCCCTCTGCAGTCGGGCCTGCCCGGCGCCGCGGCCCGGTTCGGGGCCCACGTCCTCGGCAGCGCCCAGGTCCACGCGTCCGGTGGCCTGCCGGGCCTGCCGGCGGGGCCCGGTCTGCCCTTCCCGTCGCCATCGGCTGCCCCACCCGCCCCGCAGACCACAGCCGCCCCGCCCGCCCCGAGCCCCGCCCTGCGACGGCTCCTGAGCGGACCCAGCGGCCTGGGCACGGTGGGCCTGCACCCGGCCCGCCGGGAAGCGCACCCCGTGCCCGCGGCGGCTCAGGAGCCCGGGGCTCCCGAGTCCGGGGCTCCGGCGGCCGGAAACCCGGTCCCGGGGCTCTACCACCACCCCGTGCCCGAGCCCGACCCGGTGCGGGTGGAGGAGGTCAGCCGGCGGATCAAGGCATGGGCGGTGGACGAGGTCGACCTGTTCCCCGAAGACTGGGAGAAGCAGTTCGACGGATTCCAGGTCGGGCGCTACATGGTGGCCTGCCACCCGGACGCCCCCACCGTCGAGCACCTGATGGTCGCCACCCGGCTGATGGTCGCCGAGAACGCGGTGGACGACTGCTACTGCGAGGACCACGGCGGCTCGCCCATCGGCCTCGGCGGACGCCTCCTGATGGCGCACACCGCCATCGACCCCCTCCACACGACGAAGGAGTACGAGCCGGCGTGGGCGGCGTCGCTCCAGTCGGACGCGCCCCGGCGCGCCTACAGCTCCGCCATGGAGTACTTCCTCGCGCAGGCCAGCCCCTCGCAGGCGGACCGCTACCGGCACGACATGGCCCGGCTGCACCTGGGGTACCTCGCCGAGGCGGCCTGGAGCCAGACGGAGTACGTCCCCGAGGTGTGGGAGTACCTGGCCATGCGGCAGTTCAACAACTTCCGCCCCTGCCCGACCATCACCGACACGGTCGGGGGGTACGAGCTCCCGGCCGATCTGCACGCCCAGGCCGCCATGCAGCGGGTCATCGCACTCGCCGGGAACGCCACCACCATCGTCAACGACCTGTACTCGTACACCAAGGAACTCGCCGCCTCCGGGCGGCACATGAACCTTCCCGTGGTCATCGCCGACCGGGAGGGGATCTCCGACCAAGAGGGTTACCTGAAGGCGGTCGAGGTCCACAACGACCTCATGCACGCCTTCGAGGCGGAGGCCGCCGCACTGGCCGCGGCCTGCCCCGTCCCGAGCGTGCTGCGCTTCCTGCGGGGAGTCGCCGTCTGGGTCGACGGCAACCACTACTGGCACCAGACCAATACCTATCGCTACAGCCTGCCCGACTTCTGGTAAGGACGGACTTCATTCGTGACCAGCATTGACCTGACCACCGGCACCCACGGCACCACCCCCGCCTCCGTGATCATTCCCGGTCCGGCCACCCCCTACCAGGGGGACATCGCCCGCTACTGGAACAACGAGGCCAGGCCCGTGAACCTGCGCCTCGGCGACGTGGACGGCCTCTACCACCACCACTACGGCATCGGCGACGTCGACCACGCCGCCCTGGGCGACACCGGCGACAGCGCGTACGAGAAGAGGCTGGTCGCCGAGCTCCACCGACTGGAGTCGGCGCAGGCCGAACTGCTCCTGGACCACCTCGGCCCCATCGGCCGCGAGGACACCCTCGTGGATGCCGGCTGCGGCCGCGGCGGCTCGATGGTGATGGCCCACCAGCGCTTCGGCTGCACGGTCGAGGGCGTCACCCTGTCCGCCAAGCAGGCCGACTTCGCCAACCAGCGCGCACGCGAACTCGGCATCGACGACCATGTCAGGGCCCGCGTCTGCAACATGCTCGGCACGCCCTTCGAGACCGGACAGGCCGCGGCGTCCTGGAACAACGAGTCCAGCATGTACGTCGACCTGGAGGACCTCTTCGCCGAGCACTCCCGGGTCCTGCAGGTCGGCGGCCGGTACGTGACCATCACCGGCTGCTGGAACCCGCGGTACGGCCAGCCCTCGAAGTGGGTCTCCCAGATCAACGCGCACTTCGAGTGCAACATCCACTCCCGCCGGGAGTACCTGCGGGCCATGGCCGACAACCGCCTCGTGCCGCAGGCCGTCATCGACCTGACCCCGGCGACCCTGCCCTACTGGGAGCTGCGGGCCACGTCCTCGCTGGTCACCGGTATCGAGGAGGCGTTCATCGAGTCCTACAAGGACGGCTCCTTCCAGTACCTGCTGATCGCGGCCGACCGCGTCTGACGACCGCTCCGGTGCCGGGCCGCCAGCAGGCGGGCCCGGCACCACAGGTTGGGCCCCAGGCCGGCAACCGGGCGGCGTGCGCGAGGAGTTCCGCCGCTACGGCGGCAGGCGCCAGCCCGTGTCCAGGGGCAGGGCGGTGACCGGCCGGGCCCGGCCGGTCCTCTGCCGCGGCCGCGGGCCGGCCTCCGGTTCGGGCGCGCCGAGCCGGACTTCCGGTTCGAGCCGCGTGCCGTGTGAGAGCTGAGCCACGGTGACGTCTTCCCGGGCGCCGCTCAGACGCCGGACTCGGTCGGGAGGCCGCCGGCGACCCAGTCCTCCTTGCCGTCCTCGTACGTGAAGACCCTCGAGTAGCCGAGCTCCGCGAGCCGCCGGGCCGCGATCCCCGAGTTGGAGCAGGTCGTACCGGTGCAGTAGACGATGACCTCGGCGTCCTTGTCGGGCAGCAGGGCGGGGGCCAGCCCGTCGACGTCGTCGACGGGGAGGAGCAGCGCCCCAGGCAGGTGCGCCTCCTTGTAGTACTGCTCCGGCAGGGCCTCGACGACCGCGGCCCGGCCGCCGTCGAGCTTCTGCTTGACCTCGTCGCGGGAGAGGTTCCGAACCGCCATGTAGCCAGCCTCCGAAAATCAGGGATCAATAAGTGCGTACGCACGCACCTTAACAAGTGCGTGCGGGCGCACGCAATGGGGGTAGGATCGCGGCGTGAACGGACACGACGATCGACTCGAGGCGTGGCGGGCGCTGCTCCTCGCGCACAACACCGCGGTGCGCGCCATCGAGAGCGACGTGCAGCGCGACGGCCGGATCCCCTTGACGTGGTACGACGTACTGCTCGAACTCAAGGCGGCGGGCGAGCACGGGCTACGGATGCAGGAAGTGGCCAACCGGGTGGTCCTCAGCCGCACCCGGGTCAGCCGCCTGATCGACGAGATGGTGCGCGCCGGGCTCGTGGCCAAGCTGCCCGACCCCCACGACAAACGTGCCTCGTGGGCCGTCATCACACCGGAGGGGGCCGAGGCCCATCGGGCGACGGCCCCGGTCTACATGCGCAGCATCCGGAAGCACTTCTCCGCGCACCTCACCGACGAGGAGGCCGCGGTGATCGCCGGGGCGCTGTTCAAGGTGGCGCAGCCCGCCACAGACGTCCGGCCGGGCTGACGTCCGGCCGGACCGGCGTCCACTTCGCGTACCGTGCGCGCGCACCCGTGCGGGCGTATTCGCGGGCCGGGGGCGCCGCTCCGCGCGGCGGCCCCGGCCCGGCTCATGCGCAGGAGGAACAGAGTCCCCGGTAGGTGACCTCGACCCCGGACACCGTGAAGCCGAACCGCTGCTCGGCCGGGAGGCCGGCCAGCGGGTCGCCGGTGGGGTGGACGTCGCGGATCGTTCCGCAGCCGGAACACACCAGGTGCTGGTGCGGGTGGTGCGCGTTGGGGTCGTACCGTTTGGCGCGGCCGTCGGTGGTGACCTCCAGGACCTCGCCGAGGGAGACCAGCTCGCCCAGGGCGTTGTAGACGGTGGCCCGGGAGATCTCCGGCAACCGCTCCACCGCGCGGGCGTGCACCTCGTCGGCGGTGAGGTGTACGTGGTCGCCGTCGAGCACCTCCGCGACCACGCGCCGCTGGGAGGTCATCCGCCAGCCGCGCTCGCGCAGCCGCTCCAGCAGGTCACTCATACCGGCTCACCACTTTCAGGTTCGGCGGGGGCAGGTTCGGCGGGGTAACCGGGAATCTACCCGCGGACGTCCGGGATCCGACAGGATGTGGGCTTGGTGTCGTTCTTGACTTGGATTGCGTCCATCGTAGGATCGGTTGTGTTGATAGCCAAGGGACAGGAACGGTCCGGCGCAGCGCGAGACCGGACCGGAGACCGTCCGTGACGGTGACCGCCCCGGCGTCAGGACGACCGTGAAACCGGGGCCCGCTGCCAGGTCCCGTGCCCCAAAAATGTTCCATCGCATGCAGTTCCTGATCACCGTGACCGCCTGGTCCGGTCCGGAAGGATTCCCATGTCTGAGAACCACGATGCAATTGTCACGGATGCGAAGGCCGAGGGCGGCGGTGGCTGCCCCGTCGCACACGAGCGGGCCCCGCACCCGACCCAGGGCGGCGGAAACCGCCAGTGGTGGCCGGATCGGCTCAACCTGAAGATCCTCGCCAAGAACCCCGCCGTGGCCAACCCCCTCGGCGAGGACTTCGACTACGCCGCGGCGTTCAACACGCTCGACCTTCCGGCGGTCAAGCGGGACATCGCGGAGGTGCTGACCACCTCGCAGGACTGGTGGCCCGCCGACTTCGGCCACTACGGCCCCTTCATGATCCGCATGGCGTGGCACAGTGCCGGCACCTACCGCATCAGTGACGGCCGCGGCGGCGCCGGAGCCGGCCAGCAGCGCTTCGCCCCCCTCAACAGCTGGCCGGACAACGGCAACCTCGACAAGGCCCGCCGCCTGCTGTGGCCGGTCAAGAAGAAGTACGGCCAGAGCCTCTCCTGGGCCGACCTCATGATCCTCACGGGCAACGTGGCCCTGGAGTCGATGGGCTTCGAGACCTTCGGCTTCGGCGGCGGCCGCGCCGACGTCTGGGAGCCGGACGAGGACGTCTACTGGGGTCCCGAGACCACCTGGCTCGACGACGAGCGCTACACCGGCGACCGCGAGCTGGAGAATCCCCTCGGCGCCGTCCAGATGGGCCTCATCTACGTCAACCCGGAGGGCCCGAACGGCACCCCGGACCCGCTCGCCGCGGCGCGCGACATCCGCGAGACGTTCCGCCGCATGGCGATGAACGACGAGGAGACCGTCGCCCTGATCGCGGGCGGCCACACCTTCGGCAAGACCCACGGCGCGGGCCCGGCGGAGAGCGTCGGCGACGACCCCGAGGCCGCCCCGATCGAGGCGCAGGGCCTGGGCTGGGCCAACTCCTACGGCAGCGGCAAGGGCGGCGACGCCATCACCAGCGGTCTCGAGGGGATCTGGACGAACACCCCGATCGCCTGGGACAACACCTTCTTCGACATCCTCTTCGGCTACGAGTGGGAGCTGTTCAAGAGCCCCGCCGGCGCCCACCAGTGGCGGCCGAAGGCCGGCGCCGGGGCGGGCACCGTTCCCGACGCGCACGACCCGTCGAAGACCCACGCCCCGACGATGCTCACGACCGACCTGTCGCTGCGCATCGACCCGGCCTACGAGCAGATCTCGCGGCGCTTCCACGAGAACCCGGCCGAGTTCGCGGACGCCTTCGCGCGGGCCTGGTACAAGCTGACCCACCGCGACATGGGTCCGGTCGTGCGCTACCTCGGACCCGAGGTCCCCTCCGAGGTTCTGCTGTGGCAGGACCCGCTCCCCGCGGTGACCCACTCCCTCGTCGACGACGCGGACGTGGCCGCCCTCAAGGCCAAGGTCCTGGCCTCGGAACTGACGGTGTCCCAGCTCGTCTCCACCGCCTGGGCCGCGGCCTCGTCCTTCCGCGGCAGCGACAAGCGCGGCGGCGCCAACGGCGCCCGCATCCGCCTCCAGCCGCAGAGCGGGTGGGAGGTGAACAACCCCGACGAGCTGGCAACCGTCCTGCGCACCCTGGAGGGGATCCGGGAGTCCTTCAACTCGGCGCAGACCGGGGGCAAGGAGGTCTCGCTGGCCGACCTGATCGTCCTCGCGGGCGGCGCGGGCGTCGAGCAGGCCGCCAAGGACGCCGGCGTCGAGATCCGGGTGCCGTTCGCGCCCGGACGCGTGGACGCCTCGCAGGAGCAGACCGACGTGGAGTCGTTCGCCGCGCTGGAGCCGGTGGCCGACGGGTTCCGCAACTACCTCGGCAAGGGCAACCGCCTGCCGGCCGAGTACCTGCTGCTCGACAAGGCGAACCTGCTGAACCTCAGCGCCCCCGAGGCGACCGTCCTCGTGGGCGGCCTGCGGGTGCTCGGGGCGAACCACCAGCAGTCGCCGCTCGGTGTCCTCACGAACACCCCCGGGTCCCTCACCAACGACTTCTTCGTCAACCTGCTCGACCTGGGGACGACCTGGAAGCCGACCTCCGCGGACGCGAACACCTTCGAGGCCCGTGACGACGCCACGGGCAAGGTCAAGTGGACCGGCAGCCGGGTCGACCTGGTCTTCGGGTCGAACTCCGAGCTGCGCGCGCTCGCGGAGGTCTACGCGAGCGACGACGCGAAGGAGAAGTTCGTCAAGGACTTCGTCGCCGCCTGGGACAAGGTGATGAACCTGGACCGGTTCGACCTCGTCTGATCCCGGCGTCCGGGCCGGCCCGCCACGAACGGCGGCCGGCCCGGCCCCCGGCGGGGCCCGCGGGGGTCCGGGCCTCCGGTGCGTCGCCACGGGGCCGCGTTCACCCGGACGGCGGAGCAGCGGGGGCCGCGCGCGCCGTGCCGGGGCAGTCTGTGCGTAGGACCGCCATCACCGCACAGACGAGGACCGCGCCATGTCCCACAGCAGGCGTATCAGCATCATCGCGGGAACGGCAGCGCTGCTGCTGACGGCCACCGCCTGCTCGGGCCTGGGCCGGAGCACCGTCGGGATGCTCGAATTCCGGGGCCACGACTCGCCGCTCGAGGTGAGCTACATCAACACCTCGGTCAAGGGCTGCCAGAAGATCGGCCTGCCCAAGGGGGCGACCCACGTGGAGAACAACACCCTCGTGGACGTCGTCCTGTACCAGACGGAAGACTGCCGCAAGCTCGACCGCCGCGACGGTACCTATGTGGCCACGACCCTGTCGAACGTCACGGCCCCCCAGGCCCTGCCCTGGCGCAGCTTCAGCGTCATCCACTGACGCACGGGCAGCCGCCGCCGGACCGGACCGGCCGGCACGGCATGCTGGGGCGGTGTCCTCTCCTTCCGCGCATCCTCACCAACAGACCGAATCCGCAGACCTGATGGTCGTCTGCGGGGACGACGGGCTCGCCCACCGGCTGGCGGCGGAGCTCCGCGACGTGTACGAGGAGCGGGTGACGCTGGTCGTGCCCGCCGTCCGCGAGGTACGGCCCGGAGCGGGTCCCGGACAGAGCCGGACCCGGGCCCGGGTCGGGGCCGGGCGCGCGCTGCTGGGTCGGTTCCCGGCCGCGCGGATCCGTACGGCCGCCGGGGACCGGGCCCCCGTGGGGGAGGCTCCCGTACCGGAACTGCGGGTGCTGGAGGCTCCCGCCCCCGACGAGGAGGCGCTGGCCGCCGCCGGAGTGGCCGGGGCGGCCGCGCTGGCGCTCGTCTACGAGGACGACGAGACGAACGTACGGGCCGCCCTGGTGGCCCGCCGGCTGAACCCCAGGCTGCGACTCGTCATCCGGCTCTACAACCGCAAACTCGGCCAGCACCTCGAGGAGTTGCTGGACCAGGCGGCGCTCGTCGCGGAACCCGGCATCGACCGGCGGGGGCTCGACACCGCCACGACCGTGCTCTCCGACGCCGATACGGCCGCCCCCGCCCTCGTCGCCTCGGCGGTCGCCGGCACCAGCAAGGTGATCCAGGCCGACGGGCTGCTCCTGCGCGCGGTGGAACGCACGCCTCCGGGCCCCGGCGAGGTCGCCGACCCGGGCCTGTGCACGCTCGCCCTGCTCTCCGCCACCGCCGTGGACCCGGCCGGCGCCGACGGATCGGAGCTCGGCGGCGACCGGGGCCCGCAACTCCTCCCGGACGCCCGGTCCGTGGCGGCCGCGACCGGCCGCGGGATCGTCGCACTGGAGGCGGTCGCCCACGCCACGGCCGCACAGGAGGGGCGGCGGCTGAACCAGGTGTCCCTGCCGGTGGGTTCGCTGTTCTCCCGCAGGCTCCGCTGGTCGCTGGCCGGGATCACGGCCGCCGTCGGCGCCCTGGCCGTAGCCTCCTCCCTGGTCACGGGGGACACCCCGCTGCACGCCGTCTACCTGACCCTGCTCGACGTCTTCGCGATCAACGACCCCGCGCTCGACCAGCCCACCGAGCGGCAACTCCTGCAGATCCTGGCCGGCTTCGTCGGGCTGCTCCTGCTGCCCGTCCTGGTCGCGGCGGCGCTCGAGGCACTGGGCGCCTTCCGTACCGCCACGGCCCTGCGCAGGCCGCCGCGCGGACTCTCCGGCCACGTCGTGCTGCTCGGCCTCGGCAAGGTCGGCGCCCGGGTGCTCGCGCGGCTGCGGGAGCTGGGGATCCCCGTGGTGTGCGTGGAGTCCGAACCCGGGGCCCGCGGGATCGCCCTCGCGCGCCGCCTGCACGTGCCCGTCGTGATCGGAGACGTCACCGACGAAGGGGTCCTGGAAGCCGCCCGGATCCACCGTGCCGCCGCCCTGCTGGCGGTGACCAGCTCGGACACCACCAATCTGGAGGCCGCGCTCTACGCCCGCTCGGTGAGACCCGACGTACGGGTGGTGATGCGGCTGTACGACAACGAGTTCGCCACCGCCGTCTACCGCACCCTGCGCGAGGCCCACCCGGCGGCCCTCACCCGGAGCCGCAGCGTCTCCCACCTGGCCGCGCCCGCGTTCGCCGGGGCGATGATGGGCCGCCAGGTGCTCGGCGCGATCCCGGTGGAGCGCAGGGTGCTGGTGTTCGCGGTGCTGGAGGTGGCCGGCCATCCCCAGCTCGAGGGCCGCACCGTCGCGGAATCGTTCCGGGCCGGTGCGTGGCGGGTCGTCGCCCTGGACACCGCCGCCCCGGCGAACCGCCGCCCCGGCCTCGCCACGGAACCGGGCTACGACACGGCCAGGCGGCCCGCCCTGGTGTGGGACCTGCGCCCCGGCTACGTCCTGCGGCCGGAGGACCGCGTGGTCATGGCCGCCACCCGGCGCGGGCTGGCGGAACTGCTCGGCCGCGGGCAGGCCCGTACGGCCGGAGCCGGGAGCACCGGGGCGGGTCAGTCCGGCTGACGGGTCTGATCCGGCTGCTCGGTCCGATCCGCCTGATCCGCCTGATCCGCCTGATCCGGCTGATCCGTCGCCGCCCGCGGTCCGGACGGGACCGGGTCGGTGCGCAGGAGGACGTGGTGCGTGCCGTGCCCGGCGGCGTCGACGTGCACGACGTGGCTGCCGACGCGCACGGTCTGGGTGCCCGCGGCGAACCAGCAGCCGGCGGGGCCCTGGGCGTACGGCAGCGGGGACCACACCTCCAGGAAGGTGCTGCCGTCGAGGTTGCTGCCCGTTTCGATCAGGCGGATGCCGTCGGGGCGCAGGACTCCGACGTCGTGGCCGGGGGCGCCGACGTGGTGGTGGAAGGTGATCTGCCGGCCGTCGTACGAGGTGGTTCCGGCGAACCCGCGGCTGTCCGCGTACAGGGTGTCGGTCTGGAGCCACACGACGTGCTCCGTTTCCCGGAGCGGGCCGCCGTTCCGGCTGATTCCGGTGCGAAGCCAGGCGCCGTGGCGGGGCGCGTCCACGGCGGGGGCCTCAGGCCCGGTCGCCGTGGACACCGGTGGACTTCACCGGTGCGGTGGTGGAGATCTCCATGGCGACACAGTAACGGCGGAGCGGGAGGCGCGGAGGGTCTCGGGCAGGACTGCTCGGCCCCGGTTCGGGGGGCGGACCGGGGGCTGTCGTAGCATCACGGACATGCAGCCCATCCACGCCCGTCACCGCGCCTCGGCCCTCGCCGCGGGCGTCGTGGCGGTGCTGCTGCTCGTCTGCGGCGGGCTGTTCACGCACCCCGCGTCCGCGGGGGGTGCGGCGGGCACGCGGATGGCCGGGCCGCCGCCGAACGGGGCGCCCGCGACGGCCGGGTCGGCCGGGGCAGGGATGCCCGGCATGGCCGCGACGGCGGGGATGGGCGAGGCGCCGGTGGCCGCCGGGATGCCCGCGATGGCCACGGCCCCGGAGAGCGGCGCGGGCGCGGGCACCGACGGAGACTGCTCGGCCTCCGGGCAGGACTGCCCGCTGGCGTCGGCGTACGCGCCCACCGCGCAGGCCGGTCCGGCCGGAGATCTCGCCGGCTGCGCCATATGGGGGGCGCGGCCCGTGTCCGACGGCCACCCGCGGCCCCTGCCGCCCCCCGAACGCTCCCGCCCGGGAGCACCGGACCTCGACTCCCTCTGCGTCAGCCGGACCTGACCGGTCCCGCACCCGTACCCGCCCGCTCGCCGGACGGCCGGGGTGCTTCGCCGTGTCCTGATCCACCGCGACGTACAGGGAGTCCGTTCCCCATGGCTTCATCCACCGCGTTGTTCGTCACCGGTGTCTCCACCGGTCTGTTCGCCGGCGGTGCGTCCTGCGCCGCCGTCCAGGGAGGCCTGCTCGCCGGGGCCGTCGGCCGCCGGTCCACCGAGGGGTCCGCGCAGAGGTGGCAGCGCAGCGGCCTCTTCGCCCCCGTCGGGGCCTTCCTGGGCGCCAAGCTCCTCTCCCACACTCTCCTCGGCGCCGCCCTCGGCCTGATCGGAGCCGCGGTCCAGCCCGGTCCGCGCACCCGGGCCGTGCTGATGCTGTGCGCGGGCGTGCTGATGGTCCTGTTCGCCCTCGACATGTTCGCAGTGCGCTGGGTACGCCGCTTCGTGCCGCGCACGCCCGCCTCCTGGGGCCGCAAGGTCCGCCGGTCGGCCCGCTCCACGGCCGTCACCACCCCGGCCGTCCTCGGCTTCCTGACCGTGCTGATCCCCTGCGGGGTGACCCTGAGCGTCGAGCTCCTCGCCGTCACCTCGGCGGGTCCCCTCGCGGGAGCGGCCGTCATGGCCGGCTTCGTCCTCGGGACCGGACCGCTCTTCGCCGCCCTCGGCTTCTTCCTGCGCTCCGCCGCCCGGCTGTGGCAGGGGCGGCTGACCGTGGCGACCGCCGCCGTGGTGCTGCTCGTCGCGGTGTGGACCCTCGGCAGCGGGCTGCGGCTCGGCGGCTGGTGGCCCACCGGAGCCCCGGCGGCTGTCGCCGCCCCCGAGGCGGCCCGGACGGTGGTGCTCAACCGGGACGGCACGCAGACCGTGACCATCCGGGCCCGTACGAACGCGTACGCACCGGCCGCCGTCACCGCGAAGGCCGGCGTTCCCACCACCCTGGTCGTCGCCACGCAGGGGACGGGCGGCTGCGTCCGCGCCTTCGTCATCCCCGACCTCGGCGTCCAGGAGATCCTCCCCACGACCGGGACCACCGGAATCGACCTGGGTACCAGGAAGCCCGGGACGCTCGAGTACAGCTGCGGGATGGGCATGTACGGCGGCCGGATCACCTTCGAGAGCCGGGAGGGCACCTCGTGAAGGAGCGCATGGAGTTCACCGTGACCGGCATGCACTGCACCGGTTGCGGGCTGCTGATCGACGACGGGGTGGAGGAGTTGGCGGGGGTCGTCGCCAGCGCGACGAGCGTCCGCGCCGGCCGCACCGTCGTCGACACCGACCGGCCCGTCGAGCCGGCCGCCGTCATCGCGGCGATCGCCGCCACCGGCTACGCGGCGCACCACGCACCGTGATCCGTGCTCTACGATCTCGGTGCCCGGCGGGTCCGGGACGACCGGAACTGAGAAGGGGACTGACATGCCGTACGGCTTCACGGGCGTCCCGCCCACCACCCTCGCCGACCTCCTGGGCCGCGAGCAGGTCATGGACATCGGCATCCGCCCGCTGTGGGACGCCCCGCGCGTCGCGGGACCCGCGTACACGGTGCGGTGCGAGCCCGGGGACAACCTGATGCTGCACGCGGCCATCTACCGCGCCGAGCCCGGCTCGGTCATCGTCGTGGAATCGGGCGACCTGGACCACGCGCTCGCCGGCGGCAACGTGTGCGCGGTCGCCCAGCGGCGCGGCATCGCCGCGTTCGTGCTGGACGGGCTGCTGCGCGACCTCGGGGAGGTGCGCGAAGCGGGCTTCCCCGTCTTCGCCCGCGGAGTCGTCCCCATCCCGGGAGCCAAGAAGAAGCTCGGCTCGCTCGGCGGCCCGGTCCGGGTCGGCGGCGTGACCGTGCACCCCGGTGACGTCGTGGTCGCCGACGAGGAGGGCATCGTGGTCACCCCGGCCGCCCGGCAGGAGGAGATCCTGAGCGCCGCCCTGGACAGGCTGGCCAAGGAGGCCGGGCAGTCCCTGGACGACTGGGAGGAGCAGCACCGCGCCCGTGTCGAGAAGGCGTTGGGCGGCCTCGGCTTCACCGGCTGACCGTACGTGCGCCGCGCCCCCCGCGTCAGGAACCCGTCAGGGCTTCCGCGTTCCACGTCAGGGCTCTGTCAGGAGTTCGCCGGGGGAGGGACGAACGCCCCGTCGCCGTCGTTCCCTTGAGGCGACGGAGCGGCAGCGGACGGGGAGGACGACCACGTTGCGGGGACGAGTGGTGGTGGGGGCGTACGGATCCCTGGGCAGCATGACGGCATTGCACGCGGCGCACGCCGAAGCCCGGGCCCGGGAGGCGGAACTGTGGGTCGTACTGGCCTGGCAGCCGCCGCTCGGCGGGCTGGGCGCCGAGCGCGGCGGGGGCGGCACCGCGCTGCTCACCGCCTCGAGGGACGCGGCGGTCGAGCGGTTGCGGGAGGTCCTCGACACCGCCTTCGGTGGTGCCCCGGCGGGCGTGACCCTGGCCGGGCTGGCGGTACGGGGCACCCCGGGCGCGGCCCTGGTGGACGCGGCCCGGGACCCGGGCGACCTGCTGGTGGTGGGTACGGGACCGCGCGCCCCGCTGCTGCGCGCCCTGCGGCCCTCGGTGTCCCGGTACTGCCTGGCGCACGCCCCCTGTCCGGTGCTGGCCGTGCCGCCCGGTCCGCTGCGGGCCGACCTGGACGCCGTACGCCGCCGCATCGTGTGGCGGCGGCCCCTGGATGCGGGAGACCTGGTCAGGCGGGCGGGGTGATCCGGCCCGGCCGCATGTCGCGGCCGGGCCGGATCACCCCGTGCGGCGCTGCTCAGCCGCGGTCGTCGCCGCCCTGCCGGTCGCTGCCGCCCTGCGGGGCGGTGAGCAGGACCTCGCGCAGCCGGGCGACCAGGGCGGAGGCGCTCTCCGGCTCCACTTCGGCCCCCTTGGCACGGGAATCGCCGGTCGTCAGCTGCTCGAGGCTGTCGGAGAGGACGTCGGCGTAGGCCTGTTCCTGCTCCACCATTCCGCCGGGCTGGCGCAGCCCGATGGTGACCTCGATGGCCTTGCCGATCAGTGCGGTCATCACGAAGGAGAACAGGCCGAGCACCACCGTGGCGGTGAGCTGCTTGCTCAGCAGGTCCCAGGAGCCGCCGTAGAAGAGGCCCTTGTGGCCCGTCAGGGTCCCGGTCGCGCAGAGGCCGGCCATGACCATGCCGACGATGCCGCCCCAGCCGTGGATGCCGACGACGTCCAGGGTGTCGTCGACGCCCAGCCGGTACTTCCAGCTGATCGCGAACGCGCAGCTCAGCCCGGCGAGGAAGCCGATGACGGTGGCCCATACCGGGCTCACCCCGCCGGCCAGCGGGGTCATGGCGACCAGGCCCGTGACGGCGCCCATGCACATGTCGAGCAGGCCGACCTGCCGGGTGCGCCACCAACTGGTCACCGCCCAGCCGGCCATCGCCGCACCCGCCGCGAGCTGGCTGTTGAGGAAGGCCATCGCCGCGCCGCCCGGGGTCCCCAGGGAGGAACCGGTGTTGAAGCCGAACCAGCCGAACCACATGAGCGACAGCCCGATGACCACGAGCGGCAGGTTGTGCGGCCGGATGCCCTGGCGGTCGAAGTCCGCCCGCTTGCCCGCGACGATGGCCAGGGCGAGTCCGGCGGCCCCCGATCCGATCTCCACGACGGTGCCGCCGGAGAAGTCGACGGCGCCGAGCTGCTTGGCGACCCAGCCGGCCGGGTCGAACACCCAGTGGGCCATGGGGATGTAGACCAGCAGGGTCCAGGCGATGACGAAGGCGATCCAGCCCCCCATCTTCGCGCGGCCCGCGATGGAGCCGGCGATCAGGGCCACGGTGACGACCGCGAAGGACAGGTGGAAGACCACGAAGGTGACCGTGGGAACCGAGCCGGTCAGTGATTGGGCATCGATGCCGCGCAGGAAGGCGTGGTCGAGCGTGCCGATGACACCGAGCCCGCCGGCATCGGGGCCGAAGGCCAGGGAGTAGCCGATGGCGAACCAGAGCACGGTGACGATCACCATGCAGAAGAAGATCATCTTCAGCATGGCGACGATCTGGCCGGTGCGGACCATGCCGCCGTAGAAGAAGGCCACTCCGGGAGCCATCAGCAGCACCAGGGCCGTGGCCATCATCAGCCAGGAGGCGTTGCCGGAGTCGGCGACCGCGGGTGCGGCGGAGACCGCCGATACGGCGGCGGCAATCGTGTGCGCGGTCACTTGTCACGCTCCCGTCGGTCCAGCACGGATACGATTTCGGCGAGCAGCGCGGCGTCCTGCTGCTCCGCCCCGTCCTTGGCGGCGCCCACGGCGGCGGGCTCGCGGGGCGCGGTCGCGGCTCCGCCGATCCGGTCGCGGATCTCGTCCAGGGTCTCGTTGTCGTAGGCGACCTCCTCCTCGCGGCCGGGTACGTTCTCGTACTCCTCGGAGGCGCGGAAGCCGACGGCCTTGTCGATCACCTTGGCGATGAGCCAGGTCATGGCGAAGGCGAAGGAGCCGACGGCCAGGACGCCGACGGCCTGACGCCAGAGCTGGTCGAGGCCGCCCCCGTAGAAGAGGCCCTTCTTGCCGCTCATCGCGGCCGTCGCGAAGAAGCCGATGGAGAGCACGCCGACGATGCCGCCCCAGCCGTGCACGCCGACCACGTCGAGCGTGTCGTCGACGCCGATCTTGAACTTCATGTTGATGGCGAAGCAGCAGACCACGCCGGCGGTGAAGCCGATGATCAGCGCGCCGAGCGGGGAGACCTCGCCGCAGGCCGGGGTGATGGCGACCATGCCGGCGACCGCGGCCGAGGCCACGCCCAGCATCTCCACGTGGCCCAGCCGCCACTTCTCGATGATCGGCCAGCCGATCATCGCGCCCGCGGCGGCCAGTTGGGTGTTGAAGAAGGTGGTCGGGGCGCTGCCCTCGACCTGGAGCGCGGAGCCCGCGTTGAAGCCGAACCAGCCGAACCACAGCAGCGCCAGACCGATGATGACCAGGGGCAGGTTGTGCGGGCGGATCGTCTCCCGCTCGAAGTCCTTGCGCTTGCGCAGCACGATGGCCACCGCGAGGCCCGAGGCCCCCGAGCTGAGCTCGACCGGCAGACCGCCGGCGTAGTCGAGCGCGCCCAGGGACTTGTTGATCCAGCCGTCGGGGGCGAACACCCAGTGCGCCGTGGGCACGTAGACCAGCATCGTCCAGGCGACGACGAAGACCAGCCACCCCTTCATGGTGGCGCGGCCCGCGATCGAGCCGCTGATCAGCGCCACCGTGATGATCGCGAAGGACATCTGGAAGCAGGCGAAGATCACGGTCGGGATGGAGCCGTGCAGGGAGTCCATCCCGATGCCACGGAAGAAGGCGTGGTCGAGATTGCCGATCATGCCGCCGCCGGAGTCCTTGCCGAAGGCGAGGGAGTAACCGACGGCGACCCACAGGATGGTCACCAGCGACAGGCAGGCGAAGCTCATCTTGAGCATCACCAGCACGTGCTTGGTCTTGACCATGCCCCCGTAGAAGAAGGCGAGGCCGGGGGTCATCAGCAGCACCATGGCGGTGCTCGCCATCATCCAGGCGGTATTACCCGTGTCGTAGCCACTGGGCATGTGTGGAGCTCTCTCTGGTCGTGAAAAGGCTGTGGGGGTGGGGGAGTTCAGGTCTTGCGCAGGTCCGGGGCGGGTACGCCGATCAGCCTGCGCCGCACCGCGTCCCAGGCGGCCCCGAGCGCCAGGGTCACGGCCTCGGTGTGCTCGCCGAGCACCCGCACCCAGGCCCCGCACTCCTGCGGCAGCACGCTGACCCCGTACGGGAGTCCGCGGCCGGCCAGGGTCTCGTGGAGCAGGTCGGCGAGCTCGCGGGCGGGGGCGAGCGGGCTGACCGCGAAGAAGCAGGCCATCACGGAATGACCGGCCAGCACGGCAGGGCCGTCGACGGAGCGGCCGGCGATTCCCCCGGCCCCGCCGGGTTCCAGCCGTACGGTGTCCAGCGCCACCAACTCGCCGCCCGGTCGGCGCAGTTCGAAATCGGAGGCGAAGACCTGGTAGGCGTTGCGCTCTCCGTGTGCGAGCCGGCCGGACACGACGGTCTCGCTCGCCAGCACGGTGGCCGTGGGGTCGGCCGTGATCACCGTGCGCTGGTAGAAGCGGGAGTCGACGTACGGGATGACCGGGTCCGGCAGGTATTCCACGTACGCGTCCGGGCCGGCGGTCAGGAAGGTCTGCAGGACGGCGTAGTCGTGCTCCATCCGGTAGACCTTGGTGGCCGCCTGGGTGGTCACGTGTCCCGAGGTGCCGGGGCCGAAGGACAGGTCGGTGCGCAGCCGGTCGGCCTGGACGACCCCGCCGCCCGTGGACATCAGGAAGGTGATGGGCAGGTCGGGGCGGTGCGGGTCGAAGTAGAGCGGACGCATGATCTGGAGCGGGGACTTCTGGTAGTGCCGCACCAGCTCGGTCCGGTCGCCGACCCGTTCGAAGCCCAGCTCCAGCAGGCCGACCTTGCCGGGGCGCCCGACACCGAGGGTGTCGGGCACCGAGGAGTGCCGCAGGACCTCCAGGGGGACGCGCGGCGGCTCGTAGTGCGCGGCCTCCAGCCGTGCGGGCGGCAGGAGGCCGCGGGGCGGAGTGCGGGGCGGGTGCGCCACTGCGCTCATGCCGGTACCCGGCGGAAGGACTCGATGAAGTTGGCCACGTCCTCCAGGCCCTGCCCGGTCAGGCAGTTGGTCAGGACCACGGGACGCCCCTCGCGCACGCGGTGCGCGTCGGACTCCATGACGTTGATGTCGCAGCGGACGTACTGGGCGATGTCGATCTTGTTGATCACGAGCATGTCGGACTCGGTGATGCCCGGACCGCGCTTGCGGGGCATCTTCTCGCCCTCGGCGGTGTCCAGGACGAAGAGGAAGAGGTCGACCAGGACCGGGCTGAAGGTGAGGGTGAGGTTGTCGCCGCCCGACTCGTAGAGCAGGGTGTCGACATCGGGGAACCGCTCCAGCATCTCGGCGCCCGCGGCCAGGTTCATCGTCGGGTCGTCGCGCACGGCGGTGTGCGGGCACGCGCCGGTCTCCACGCCCACGACGCGCTCGGGGTCGAGCACCCCGGCCAGGGTGCGGCGGACCTGGCGGGCGTCCTCCTGGGTGTAGATGTCGTTCGTGATCACGGCGGGCCGGTGGCCGCGCGCGATGAGCACCGGCACCAGGGCCTCGATCAGTGCCGTCTTGCCGGAGCCGACGGGGCCGCCGACGCCGACGCGCAGGACGTTGTCCTCGGTCATCAGGTTCACACACCTCAAGTAAAGGACGGCTTGGGAAAGGGAGCGGAGCCGGAATGCGGTCGTCTAAGTCGCGAACAGTCGTGCCTCAGCCCGCTCATGACGGCCCGACATCACATCGGCCATCGGAACGCATCCGCCGAGATCGGCGAGTTCACGGCACAGGGCCGCCCCCGCCACCTCCTCGATGACGGGTGCGATCCCGCGCAGCACCACCTGCGCTTTGCGGTGGTCGGTGAGCCGCAGCCGCAGCGCGGCCCCGGTGAAGCTCGCCGAGTATGCGAACAAGTCGCTCACGACGGCCTGTTCGGCCGGAACGCCGGCGGCCGCGTACGCGACCCCGGCGGCCACGGCCTGCGAGCCCGGTGCCCGCTTGGCGGCCACGAGCTCCGCGTACCGTTCCAGTGGCTCGCCGCCGATGCACTCGCGGGCGAGGTCCAGCAGCTGGCGGCCGGTGCGGGTGGCGGCGCGGCGCAGCCCCTCGTTCAGCTTGGCCGCGTTCAGCCGCTGGTCGGTCTCGGCCAGGGCCTCCCAGTCACCGGCCAGCGCGGCCCGGTGGGCCAGCGCCAGCGCGGTGGCGTCGGAAGGTCCCACCGAATGCCGCAGCAGATCGGCCAGCAGGACCGGTACGCCCTCGGGGGTCACGGCCTTGGCCTGGGCGTACCCCTCCAGGCCGTGGGAGAGGGTGTAGAAGCCGCTGGGGAAGGCCGAGTCGGTGAGCTGGAGGCTGACCAGCAGGGCCCGTACGGGTGTCACGGCTGCGGGGTCGGCCACGGCGGAGTCGGCGGCAGTGCTCATGCCAGGTAGAACAGGTGGTTCAGGGGCAGTTCGCGGGCCGGCTCGATGGTGGCGGGCACCCCGTCGAGGGTGACCTTGTAGGTCTCCGGGTCTACGGCGATCACCGGGAGGGCGTCGTTGCGGACCATGTGCTGCTTGCCGACGGTGCGGCAGTGCCTGACCGGCAGGACCTTGCTGTCCAGGCCCAGCTTCTGCGGTACGCCGAGGTCGATTGCCGCCTGCGACATGAAGGACACCCGGGTGGCCTGCTTGGCCTTGCCGTACGCGCCGAACATCGGCCGGTAGTAGACCGGTTGCGGGGTCGGGAGCGAGGCGTTGGGGTCACCCATCAGCGCCCAGTTGATCAGCCCGCCCTTGATGACCATCTTCGGCTTGGCGGCGAAGGAGCCGATCGGCCACAGCACGACGTCGGCGAGCTTGCCCGTCTCCAGGGAGCCGATGTGCTCGGCGGTGCCCGTCGCGATCGCCGGGTTGATGGTGATCTTGGCGAGGTAGCGCAGGGCGCGGAAGTTGTCGTTGCGCTCCGTGTCGCCGTCGAGCTTGCCGCGCTGGTCCTTGCAGTGGTGCGCGGTCTGGAAGGCACGGGTCCAGGACTCGCCGATGCGGCCCATGGCCTGGGAGTCGGAGGAGAAGATCGAGATGACCCCCTCGTCGTGCAGCACCGTCTCGGCGGCGATGGTCTCGGCGCGCACGCGGGAGTCCGCGAAGGAGACGTCCTCCGGGATGTCGTGCGACAGGTGGTGACAGACCATCACCATGTCGAGCAGCTCGTCGACCGAGTTCACCGTGTACGGCAGCGTCGGGTTGGTGGAGGACGGCAGGACGTTGGGCTCCCCGGCCACCCGCATGATGTCGGGGGCGTGGCCGCCGCCCGCGCCCTCGGTGTGGAAGGTGTGGATGGTGCGCCCGTCGATGGCGGAGCGGGTGTCCTCGAAGAAGCCGGACTCGTTCAGGGTGTCGGTGTGCACCGCGACCTGCACGTCGTAGGCGTCGGCCACCTCGAGGGCCCGGCTCAGCGCGGCCGGGGTGGTGCCCCAGTCCTCGTGCACCTTCAGGCCGCAGACACCCGCCTCGACCTGCTCGATCAGCGCTTCCGGCAGCGAGCCGTTGCCCTTGCCCAGCAGGCCGACGTTGACCGGCAGGTCCTCGGACGCCTGGTACATGCGGCCGATGTTCCACGGACCCGGGGTGCACGTGGTGCCGTTGGTGCCGTCGGAGGGGCCGGTGCCGCCGCCGATGAGGGTGGTGATGCCGTTGGACAGGCCGTGCTC
This sequence comes from Streptomyces sp. NPDC006487, assembly GCF_042870555.1. Classification (NCBI taxonomy): domain Bacteria; kingdom Bacillati; phylum Actinomycetota; class Actinomycetes; order Kitasatosporales; family Streptomycetaceae; genus Streptomyces; species Streptomyces sp. NPDC006487. Next base: position 198,523 of record NZ_JBIAHN010000006.1, on the reverse strand, counting down.
GGCCTGCTGCGGGGCGATGAAGTGGATGTGGCTGTCGATGCCGCCGGCCGTGGCGATCATGTGCTCGCCGGAGATGACCTCGGTCCCGGGCCCGATGACCAGCTTGGGGTGGACCCCGGACTGGGTGTGCGGGTTGCCGGCCTTGCCGAGGCCCGCGATGAAACCGTCCTTGATGCCGAGGTCGCCCTTGACCACACCCAGGATCGCGTCCATGACCACCACGTTGGTGATGACCAGGTCCAGGGCCCCCTGCAGGTTCGTGGCCTGGGGGTCCTGCGCCATGCCGTCGCGGATGCCCTTGCCGCCGCCGTAGACGGCCTCGTCGCCGTAGTGGCCCTCGTTGTGGTCCTTCTCGACCTCGATGACCAGGTTGGTGTCCGCCAGGTGGAAGCGGTCGCCGACGGTCGGCCCGAACAGGTCGGTGTACTGCTTGCGGCTCAGGACAGCCATCGCTACTTGTCGCCCTTCTTGGAGGTCTTGGCCTTCTTGGCGGCCGCGGTCTTGGCGGGTGCCTTGGCGGCGGGCTTGGCCGCCGGCTTGCCCGCCGGCTTGGAGGAGGGCTTGGCGGTGGGCTCCGAGGCCTGCTTCGAGGGGGCCTCCACGGCCGGCGCGGCGGCCTGTGCGGCCGCGGCCTGCTGCGCCGACTCCGTCCGGGCTCCCAGGAATCCGAGCTCGACGGCCCGGTTCATGGCCCGGACGCGGGTGTCGGTGGAGCCGAGCCCGCCGTTGACGAGGGAGCTGAAACCGATCAGCCGGCCGTGGCCGCTGTACGCGGTGAGCTCCACCTCGCGGGTGTCGCCGGGCTCGAAGCGGACACCGGTGCCGGCGGGGAGGTCGAGGTGCATGCCGTAGGCGGCGTTGCGGTCGAAGTCGAGGGCTCGGTTGACCTCGAAGAAGTGGTAGTGCGAGCCGACCTGGACGGCGCGGTCACCGGTATTGGAGACGGTGACCTTGGCCTTGCGGCGTCCGGCGTTGATCTCTACGGTGCCTTCGCCGTAAAGGTATGTGGCGCCACCTGACATGGTGGTACTTCCCTTCCTTCGGATCAGTGGGGGGAATGGCCGTGCGGGTGACCGTGACCCTGGCCGTCCGCGCGGCGGTGGCTCTCGCCGTGTGCGTGCGCATGCGTGTGGTGGGTGTCCGCGTCAGCGTCCGCGTGGTCGTGGTCGCCGCCCGGGCCGTGGGAGTGCGCGTACCCGTGCCCGTGTCCGGCGTCCAGCCCCTCGGCCACGCCGTCCTGCCCGTGGGCCAGCCGGTGCAGCGCCTCCTGCGCGCGGGCCCGTACGACCTGGGCGATCGCCGCACCGGACAGCAGCGGGCCGGTGTCCAGGACCCCGGCCGGAAGCTCGGCCGGCGGGGCGAACGCGGCCCGGACCAGGGCGATGTGGCCGGCGCCGAGGCGGCGGCAGCGCTCGGCCCCCTCCGTGAGGTCGGGGTCACCGCCGTCGAAGGCGACCTCGACCCAGCGGTGGTGCCCGTACTGGCGCACCAGCCGGGCCACCCGGAACAGATCCGCGTCCTCGAAGGGTCCCGCGGCGGGTGCGGTGACCAGGACGGCGGAGGTGTCGGGCGCCTCGCGCACCGCCTTGAGGGCGGCGGTACGGAGCCACGCGGTCAGGTGGTCCACCGTGGCGAAGGGGGGCGCCAGCACGAGCCGCCCGGCCCCCTCCTCCCGGCCCAGCCAGCGCAGGGCGCGGGCGCAGTCGGCGATCAGCCCGGGGTCGCGCCCCAGCGTCATCGGGACCACGCACACCGGCTCGGGCGAGGCGGTGAGCGCCGCGCGCACGGCTTCGGCCAGCGGCCGGCCCGGGTGCACGGCGCCCGCCGCGGTGCCCCCCTCGTGACCGCCGGCCAGGATGACCGTGGCCGCCGATTCCGTTGCCCGGCCGGGCCGTTCGGGCCGTTCGGGTGCGATGGCCGTCACCGCTCAGGCGCCGACGGGGTCGTGACAGGAGACGAGCTTGGTGCCGTCCACGAAGGCGGCCTCGACCTGGAGCAGCGGAAGCATCTCCCGCACGCCCTTCATGACATCGGCGGCGGAGACGATCTGCTTGCCGAGCTCCATGCACTCGGCGACGGTCCGGCCGTCCCGGGCGCCTTCGAGGATGCCCTCGCTGATCAGGGCGCAGGCTTCGCTGTAGTTGAGCTTGACGCCCCGGTCCCGCCGCTTGCGGGCCAGGTCGGCCACGACGTAGATCCAGAGCTTGTCCATCTCACGGGGAGCGAGATTCATCGGTCACTCACTTTCGGCTCTCAAGGTGGTTCACGTGCTGCTGTTGCCCGAGCTGTTGTCGAAGCCGTTGCCACACGGTTGGTGCCGAGGGGACTCCGGCCGGGGTGGTGTCAGGTCCGTCGCAGCCGGGGGATCTGGGGTACGGCCGCGACGAAGACGACCGTGGTCAGGACGAACGGCCAGGTGAAGGTGTGGCCGCCGAACGGATCGAAGAAGGCGGTCATCGCAGCCGTGAGCCCGGTCGCCGCCGCGGCTCCCAGGACGGCGAACGCGAAGCTCCAGTTGGACCGGACGATGAAGACTCCGCACAGGGCCATCGCGACGAGCACGCTGCTGTAGCCCATGAGCCCCTGCGAGACGCCGGCCGACGGTGAACCCATGGCCCAGGCAACGAAGATGGCCGTGACGCTGCCGACGCAGGCCATGACCCCGGCGACCCGGCTGGCCACGAAGATGCCGGCGAGGAAGATCAGGCCGACGTACCACTGCGGCATGAAGAAGATCTGGCCGACGTTGGCGAAGAAGGCACGCCAGAGCTGTCCCCAGTCGAGGGCGGTGGTCCCGCCGGCGGCCGCGGGCAGCGCCGCCAGATCGGGGCCGGTGTGCCACACCCGGGAGAAGCTGGGCGCCGCGATGGTCATGACGCTCGCGATGATGCAGAACGGCGCGGTGAACGTGGGGATGTTCCAGGTGCCGAGGATCGTCGCCAGCGCCGAGGTGACCACCACCACGGTGATGCTCCCTCCGATCGCGAGCAGCAGCGTGGACAGGTGGTCCCACCCGAGGAAGACGGCGAAGCCCAGCGAGACCAGGGTGCCGTTGAAGCCGCGCAGCCCGGCCGAGACGATCTCGCGGTCGATGGCGAACGCGTAGGCGGTGGCGGTGCCGACGACCGCGCCGAGCAGGCCGTAGAGGGCGTACTGCCAGCCGGCGGCGGCCAGGGCGGCGAGGAAGAAGATCCCCGTGATCGCGCTCGGCATGAAATCGACCTGGGCGACGCCGCGCAGGACTTCCTGAATGAAGCTCGCGGGTTGAGCGGGAGCCTGGCGTGCGGGCTCCGTTGCCAAGGCCTGCATTTCATTCTCCCATGTGCAAAAAGAGAGGGCCCTGAAGGGCCCGTGAATCGGCGGTGCGTTGACGACGACAGTACCGGTGAATCGGGGCAATTCCGCCTGGAGATGGGCGTGTCGGGGGGAACTGGGGAATGTGGCCGGGTTGTCATAAATGTGTTCGTCATTCCCGGTCCCGTGGGTAGAAATAGGATCGGAATATCGAATATCGAATGAGGGGGAGGGGGTGTCCGCCGAGCCCGGAAGGGTCATTGGCGCCGCCCGGTGGCGCGCCGCAGCGGCCGGAACCGGCCCGGTGGTGTCCCTTGGCGGAGTGCGAGTCATTGCGGGTGCCCGGTGGTGGGCCGAGCTGTCACCGGCCGCCGGCGCCGCCGTCATGGCGGCCGGGATCATCTCGGCAGGCCTGCACCTGATCGGCCGCGACACGCTGTCGCTCGCCGCGCTGGCCGTCTCCGCCGCGCTGTGGCTGCTGCTCGGCGCCGACTTCGCCGCCCGGCTCCTGGGCGACCGGCGCCGGTTCCGCGCCGAGGCCGACACCCCCGCGGCCCTCACCGCCGTGGCCGCCACGACCGTGCTGGGTGCCCGGCTCTCCCTCCTCGGATGGCAGCCCGTGGCCCTCGGGCTGCTGGCGCTGGCCGCCGCGCTCTGGCCGGGGCTGATGGTCGCCGTACTGCGGCACTGGGGCTACCGCATGCCCGGTGCGGCGTTCCTCGTCTGCGTGGCCACTCAGGGGCTCGCCGTGCTGGCGGGGGCCCTGGCCGCCCCCACCGGCCACGACTGGCTCGGCCGGGCCGCGCTGGCCGCCTTCTGCCTGGGCCTGCTGCTCTACGCCGAGGCCCTCGTACGCTTCGACTTCCGTCAGGTCGTCTCGGGCGCGGGCGACCACTGGGTGGCCGGTGGGGCGCTCTCCATCACCGCCCTCGCCGGATCCGGGCTCACCGCGTCACCACTGTGGACGGGGTGGGTGCACGCGGGGCTGCGTACCGTCACCCTGGCGGCCCTCGGCCTCTCCCTGGCCTGGTACGCCGTGCTGCTCGCCGCCGAGGGGGTCCGGCCGCGCCCCCGCTACGACATCCGGCGCTGGTCGAGCGTCTTCCCGCTCGGCATGACGGCGACGGCCTGCCTCTCGGCGGCCGCCCCGACCGGGGTGGCCTGGCTGCGGCCCCTCGGCGCCGTTCTGCTCTGGGTGGCGGTCGGGGCCTGGGTGCTCACTTTCGTGGCCTTCCTCATGGAGCGCGGGCGGGAGCGTCCGCGGACGTGAGAGGGCGTGCGGCGGCACTCGGTCGCGTTTCCGGCGGGGAGATGGAAAAGGTGGGGCCGGAGGAGAGGGCGGGGGTGGATCTGAATACCGGAGCGGAACGGCAGCTCGGAAACGCCGACGCCGAAGCGGCGGAGGTGAAAGGGTGGAAGTGAAGGGACGGAGTCGAATGGCCGCCTTCGTGTCGCCGCCACCGGGAATTCCGCTGCGCACGGCCGTAAAGGGCCTGCGGGTACGGGCGGACGGCTGAACACGCTCGCTGCGAATGGCGTTTGCCGAGCCGACGTGCTCATCGGCCGGTACGCGCGCCGGAGGTGTGTCCGGCTCCTACGGCCGTCGCCCGCTGCCGTCCCACCGGGGGGAGAGGGCTACACAGCCCAGCAGGACCACGGCCAAGACCAGCGCCCACAAGGCCCCATGACGAAGCGTCAGAATGCCGCCGGCGAGGGCTCCGAGCAGCAGGGCCACGACCGTCACGAGTCGGCGCAGCGGCCCCGGCCCCCACGGGTCGGCCACCAGGCCGGTCAGGGCCCTGGTGATGACGGTGGTCGTCAGATCGGGGATGGCCAGCCGGTGTACGACGGCGTTCTGCAGGCCCATGCCGAGGGCGAGCAGGGCGATGACGCCCGGCGGCCCCGCGCCGAGCGCGGTCAGGGCGAGCGCCCCGCCCACCAGGACGGTCTGCACCGCCACCAGCGGAGCGAACATCCCGGCCGCAGCCGTGGTCCGCCGCAGCCGCCCGGCGGCCGCCGCCCCGGCGAGGAAGGCGCCGACGGCCAGCAGGGAGTCCGGGGCCGACAGGGAGCGGTCCCCGGCGATCGCGAAGCCGAGGAAGACCACGTTGCCCGTCATGTTGGCCACGAAGACGTGACCGAGGCCCAGGTAGCTCACCGCGTCGACCACACCGCTGACGAAGGTGAGGACGATCAGCAACGGCGGCAGCACCCCGTGGGGAGATTCCGCGCCGGCCTGCTCCGGCGGGAACAGCCGCGCGGCCAGCGGGCGCAGGACCCCGCGCCGCCGGGATGGGATGGAGGTCATGAGGTGCCTCTGGTCATCGCGCGGGCCGGTCCGCGACGGGCTGCTCGGCGCACCCGGGAAGGGGGAGCGGAAGGGGACGTCGTCCCCGGGAATGCTAGCGATGCCGGGCGCACTCGAGGAGGAGCGACCCGCAGGCCCCCGGGTGGGCGACCGGTCGCCCTCGAACCGGGGGCTCCGGCAGGGAAGTTCCCCTCGGCCCCGCCCGGACGGCGTTCCTGCCGCGGCTCGATGGGGTGCCGCGGGTAGGGTCGCCGTATGGCCTACACGTTTCAGGTGACCGTGGACTCCGCGGCACCGCACGCCCTCGCCGACTGGTGGGCCGAGGCCCTCGGATGGGAAGTCGAGTCCAGTGACGAGGAGTTCATCCGCGAGATGATCGCCGTCGGACGGGCGACCGAGGAGGACACCACCACCCATCGGGGCGTCCTCGTCTGGAAGGCGGGCCAGGGGATCCGCCACCCCGAGGGCTTGGAGCGGGCGCCCCGCATCCTCTTCCAGTTCATCGAGGAGCCCAAGACCGTCAAGAACCGGGTCCACCTCGACGTCCGCACCGGGCAGGACGACCCGCGCGCGCTGGTCGAGCGGCTCCTCGCCAAGGGCGCCCGCCACCTGCACGAAGGCAGTCAGGGCCCCTTCGCCTGGACCACCCTCCTCGACCCCGAGGGCAACGAGCTGTGCGTCTCCCACTGAGTCTCCCGCCGGCCGCTCCCGCCCCGCTCTAGGGTGGACCCGTGAACGTCATCCTCTTCGGTGCGACCGGCATGATCGGCCGGGGCGTGCTGCGCGAGTGCCTGCGCGACGAGTCCGTCGAAAGCGTGCTCGCCATCGGCCGCAGCCCCCTCGCCGTCACCCACCCCAAACTGCGCGGGCTCGTCCGGGCGGATCCGACCGACCTGTCGGAGTCCGGCCTGGACCTGGCCGCGTACGACGCGTGCTTCTTCTGCCTGGGCATCTCCTCCTTCCGCATGAAGGAGGAGGAGTACCGGCGGATCACCTACGACCTGACGCTCGCCGCGGCCCGCCCCCTCGCCGCCGCCAACCCGCGGCTGACCTTCGCCTACGTCTCCGGCGAGGGCACCGACAGCACCGAGAGCGGCCGCTCCATGTGGGCCCGGGTCAAGGGGAAGACCGAGAACGACCTGCTCAAGCTCCCCTTCGAGGCCTACATGTTCCGGCCCGGGATCGTGCAGCCGGACCGCGGCATTGCCTCCAAGACCCCGCTCTACCGCGCCGGGTACGCCGTCACCGCACCGCTCTTCCCGCTCCTGCGCCGCTTCGCGCCCCACCTCGTGACCACCACCGGGGCGCTGGGCCGCGCCATGATCGCCGTCGCAGCGGCCGGCCCCGGCACCGCGGACACCCAGCGGATCCTGCGGCCCCGCGACATCAACAGGGTGGGCGGCCAGAGCTCGCGCGGGGCGTCGGACCTGGGGTAACGGGCGGATATTCGGTTTCGGCCGGGGCCCTCCGACCCCGAGAATGAGGCATCTCGAACCGGGAGGAACCCCATGAGCCAGGACCGCCTGACTCTGCACGACCTGATGCCCGCGCAGGCGCTGACCGAGGCCATCGACGCCGGATACGTGGCCCGCAAGGCACACCCCGAGCTGCCGCTGTCCCTCTACACCTACACCCGGACCGCCCAGTACGAGCAGGTCTGGAACGAGGTCACCACGGTCTGCCGCGGACTCGTCGCCGACGACGTCAGCGGCGAGGTCGTCGCGCTGCCGCTGCCCAAGTTCTTCAACGTCGGCGAGCACGAGGCCGGCCGGCCGTACGCGCCGGCCCTGCCCGACGAGCCGTTCGAGGTGTACGACAAGGTCGACGGCAGTCTCGGGGTGCTCTTCCACTACGCGGGCAAGTGGCGGGCCGCGTCCAAGGGTTCCTTCACCAGCACCCAGGCCGTCTGGGCGCAGCGCCGCCTCGACGGACGGGACACTTCCGCGCTGGTCCCCGGCACCACCTACCTCGCGGAGATCCTGTACCCGCAGAACCGCATCGTCGTGGACTACGGGGACCGCCGCGACCTGGTCCTGCTCGCCGCGTACGGGGCGGACGGCACCGAGGTGCCGCTCGCGGAAGCCGCCGCGCACTGGGAGGGCATCGGCTCCGTGGTCACCGTGTGGCCCGCCATGCCGCTGGGCGAGCTGCTCGCGCTGACCGGGTCCAGCACCCTGCCGGGCGGCGCTCCCGCGACCGGCACCGACGCGGAGGGCTTCGTCCTGCGCTTCGCCTCGGGCGTCCGGGCCAAGGCCAAGATCGCCGAGTACGTACGCCTCCACAAGGTGCTCACCGGGGTGACCGAGCGCGACATCTGGCGCGGCCACGGCATCCAGCGGTTCGCGGGCCTGCCCCTCAAGCAGCTCGCCCAGGGCCTGAACTCCACCGTCGCCGACATCGAGGCCTCGGGCGGCAAGCCGCTCGACGCGCTGCTGGAGCAGGTGCCCGACGAGTTCGACCACTGGGTGCGCTCGGTGATCGAACGCCTGGAGGCCGCGGCCGCGCTCCGTGAGCGCGCCATCGACGAGGCGTACGCCTCGCTGGCCCACCTGGCCGGCGACCGGGGCGCGTTCGCGCGCGCCGCCAAGGCGACGATCCGAGACAGCGGAGTCCGCGCCGCGCTGTTCCAGCGCCTCGAGGGCAGGACGACAGAGCTCGTCACCTGGCGGCAGGTACGGCCCGAGGCGTCCGACCCCTTCACGCACGACGAGGAGAACTGAACCCGTGTCCGAAACACCCGAAACCGAGACCCCCGCATCCCCGGCCGCGCCCCCCGCGCTGCCGGTGGTCCACGTCATGACGGGTCTGCCGGCCTCCGGGAAGACCACCGCCGCGCGCGCCCTCCAGGCGGAGTCCGGAGGCAGGATGCGCCGCGTCAACCTCGACGACCTGCGGGCCATGCTCGACGTGCCCGACCCGGAACGCGCGCGTTCGTACAAGCACGAGCAGACCGTGCTGGACATCCAGGACGCGGCTGTCAGCGCGGCCGTCGAGGGCGGTTTCGACGTGGTCGTCGACAACACCCACCTGACCTCGTACATCCCCAAGCGGCTCAAGGCGGCCGTCGCGGGGCGGGCCACCTTCGTGGTGCACGACTACACGGACGTGCCGGTGGAGGAGTGCCTGCGGCGCGACGCCGCGCGCGAGCGGCAGGTCGGCGAAGAGATCATCCGCATACTTGCCGACAAGCACGCGAAGGCGAAGAAGGGCGGCTGGCGGCTCACCGCGGACTGGCTCAACGACCAGCCGGACGTGTCGCCGTACGTCCCCGACCCGGCACTGCCCACGGCGGTGATGTGCGATATCGACGGCACGCTCGCGATGACCGGCGACCGCAATCCGTACGACTTCTCGCGCTGCGGCCTGGACACGCTGAACGCGCCGGTGCGCGACGCACTGGACTCCTTCCGCCGGGCCGACGGCGACACCATCGTGCTGCTGTCCGGGCGGGGCGAGGAGCACCGGGAGCCGACCGAGGCATGGCTGCGGGAGCACGAAGTCCCGTACGACGAGCTGTGGATGCGGGGAGCGGGCGACACGCGCCGTGACGACATCGTCAAGGCGGAGCTGTTCAACGCGCACGTGCGCCACCGGTACGCGGTCCGGGTCTCGCTGGACGACCGCGACCGCGTGGTGGCCATCTGGCGCCGCATGGGACTGGCCACCTGGCAGGTCAACTACGGCGACTTCTAGCACGGCGGCCACGGCGGCCACGGCGACCTCTCGTACGCCGGCCGCCGGCCGCCGGCAGGCTCGCCATACTGGGGGGATGGACGACCCGAACGTACTGATCGTGGACGGTGCCAACGTCGTCGGGTCGGTGCCGGACGGCTGGTGGCGGGACCGGCGCCGCGCCGCCGAGCGGCTGCGCGACCGGCTGGCGGCGCGCGACGGGGGCGAGGAGATCGTCCTCGTCGTCGAAGGCGCCGCGCGGGGCGTCGCATCGGTGCCCGGCGTACGGGTGGACGAGGCGCCGGGCAGCGGCGACGACCGGATCGTGGAGCTCGCGGCCGCGTACGCGGGGAGCGACGGGCGCGTCGTGGTCGTGGTCACGGCCGACCGGGAACTCCGGACACGGGTACGGGCGCACGGTGCGCGGTGCGTGGGACCGCGTACCGTACGCCCGGAAGCGTAGGAGCCGGCCGCCGTGTCACGGCGGCGGGGTGGCTACGAGCGGCAGTACTTGACCTCGCCGAAGTTCTTGACGTAGCGGGCGGCGACCCAGTTGTCGTCGCGGTCCTTGGCGGCCTTCGGGGTCATCGCGCCGTTGCGCTCCTCGTCCAAGCCGTCCTTCTGGTCACGGTCCTCGAGCAGGTACCAGAGGTTGTTGCCGTCGACCCGCTCGCCGCGCGTCTTGCACTCGATGACGACCTTCTCGTGCGGGTGCAGCCGGCCCACCTTGTGGGAGTGGGTGGTCGGCCTGCTGCGGACGGTCAGCGGGCCGCGCGAGACGACGACGCCGCGGGCGTGCTTGCGGTTGCCGTACTCGTCGTCCCGGCCGAAGCCGTTCTCGTCGTGCTCGTCGACGGGCGTCGTCAGGACCGGGCCGCGGGGATCAGAGTCGTCGGCCGCGACGGACGTGCCCGCCGCGACCAGGCCGAGCACCAGGCTTCCGGCGGTGAGGGCGAGGATGGTCCTGGTGGGCTTCAGCATGAGCCGGCTCCTCCGAGAATACGTCCGCCCGGCCGCGGCACGCGGCACGGGGCGGCAACCAGGCGGTTGCCAGGGACGACTATGGCGACGGAAGGCCGGGAGGTCCCGCTGACGCACCGTGACGTCGCCCGATATGCCCAATAAGCGAATTCGCCCGGGCGCGCAACCCGGGCGCCCCGAAGCCCCGGCCCCCGCTCCGGATGCGGGCACCGCGCGGCGCCGCCAGAGTGGATGGCATGGGTATCGACGATTACGGCGGCGGCCCCGGCGCACAGCAGACCGGCGTCATGGTGGTGACGACGAACGACGTCCCCGGCTACCGGGTCGAGCAGGTCATCGGCGAGGTCTTCGGCCTCACCGTGCGCTCCCGCCATCTGGGCAGCCAGATCGGCGCGGGCCTGAAATCGATGATCGGCGGCGAGCTGAAGGGCCTCACCAAGACCCTGGTGGAGACCCGGAACCAGGCCATGGAACGCCTCATCGAACAGGCGAAGGCGCGCGGCGGGAACGCCGTGCTGATGATGCGCTTCGACGTGACCGAGGCGGCCGACGTCGGCACCGAGGTGTGCGCGTACGGGACGGCCGTCATCCTGGTTCCGGCAAGCACCTAGCCTAGGTCGCCTCTTCCGGATCTTGCCCGGCCCGCCGGGAAGTTCCGTACGGGCACTCTTGGGGATCACCAGGAGGAGGCTTTAGCCTCCCGTGATGATCACCGAAGAATTCACGCGCATACCCGATGCCGGGACGGTCGCCGGGGCCGCGCCGTGACCGGCCCCCTGGACCCGCGCACCGCGGGACGCCGCTACGTGACCGCCTGCGTCCTCTACTGGTTCCCCGTGGGCCTGGCCGTCAGCCCGCTGATCCTGCTCTTCACCGAGCGCGGCATGTCCCTGGCCGCCGTCGCCGCGTTCTTCGTCGCGCACTCCGTGACCGCCGCCGTGCTGGAACTGCCCACGGGCGGACTCTCCGACGTGCTCGGCCGCCGCGCCGTGCTGGCGGCCGCCGGCCTGCTGAACCTGACGGCGTTCGTCCTGCAGGGCCTCGGCACCGCGCCCTGGGTCCTCGCCCTCGGGATGGCGCTCATGGGTGCGGGGCGCGCGCTGTCCAGCGGGCCCGCCGAGGCCTGGTACGTCGACACGGTCCAGGCCCACTCCGGTCCCGACGCCGAACTGCGCACCGGCTTGGCCCGCGGCGGCACCGCGGTCTCCGCCGCGCTCGCGGCGGGCACCCTGCTCGGGGGCGCGCTGCCCTGGCTGCTCGCCCGGGGCGACGGACTCGCCGCCGGGATGAGCCGGGCGACCTCCGGGCTGGTGCTCCCGCTCTCCACGCCACCCCTGCTGGGCGCGGTGGTGGTGACGGCCTTCGTGCTGTACGTCCTCGCCGCGCTCCCCGAGCCGCCCCGCCCGCCGAGCACCCTGCGCTCCGTGCTCCACGGCATCCCGGCCACCATCGCCGAGGGCGTACGGCTGGGGCCGCGACCCGCTGATCCGCCGGGTGCTGCTGAGCGCGGCCGCAGCGGGCGGCGCCCTCGCCGCGCTCGAACTGCTGACACCGGGCCGCGCCGCGTCGTTCACGGGGGCGCCCGAGTCGGGCGCGATGCTCTTCGCCGTCCTCGCCTGCGCCGGCTTCCTCTGCTCCGGGCTCGGCAACCACCTCGCGCCCCTGACCGCCCGGCTCGCGGGCAGCGGCGAACGCGCGGTCCTGGTGGGCCTGGGCGCCGGCGCGAGCGGGCTGCTCCTGCTCGGCGCCACCGCGGTGGCCGCCGGCCCGTTCGCCCTGGCGCTCGCGATCCTCGGCTACGGCCTGGTGTACCTCGGCCTCGGCGCGGCGGGGCCGAGCCAGAACGACCTCCTGCACCGCCGGGTGCCGAGCGCGGGACGGGCCACGGCGCTGTCGGTCCAGTCCCTCGCCCTGCAACTGACCGGGGCGCTCACCGGCCTTCTGGTCGCCCTGCTGCCGCGGGGCCCGCTGCCCTGGCTGACAGGGAGCGCGATGCTCCTGGCGGGCGCCCTGCTGTGGATCCGGCGCGGCGAGCGCGCGGCCCCGTACCCGACTCCCCGAGGGGCGGAGGGGACAGAGCGGGTGTAGCGGATGCCCTCGGGCCGTGCGGGTGCGGCCTTCGGGGCGGGCTCGGTGTGGCTCGGTGCGGCCTTCGGGCCGGGGGCGGTCGCGGTGCGTGCGCCCACCCGACCCACCCGTCACATAAGTCCAGGACGGGGTTCGGCTTTGTCCATGGGCCTGCCGGGCCGCGGTCCGCAGGCTGTCAGGTCAGTGAGCGGACCGCCGGCCTCCACGGTGTGCGGTCTTCCGCCCAGGAAGCGCCGACTCCCGGAGGTCCGATGCGAACCCCCCTCTGGCCGGCCGCAGCCGCGGTGGCCGGTCTCGTGGCCACCTTGGTCGTGGCCGTGCCCGCCACCCCCGCCGTGGCGGCCGGTCCCGTGACGATCACCTCGCCCGAGCTGTCCGTGAGCGTGGACAGTGCCTTCCCCCGCGTCATCAGCTACACCCGCACCGCCACCGGGGACGTGCTGAACGGCAACGAGGACGCCATCGGCGCGATCGTCGTCAACGGGACCACCTACACCCCCACCGTCACCGCCACCCCTTCCGCCTCCGGCGTGGATTACGCGCTGGCCTTCTCCGGAGTGACCATCAAGTCCCGGCTTTCCGTGACCGGATCGGTGGTGGAGTTCAAGGTCACCGCGGTCGAGGACACGGCCGCCCTGCGCGTACGCAGCTTCGCCATCCCCCACCACAACCTGGTCAGCGTCCGCAGCAGCCAGACGGGCGCCGCGCTCTCCACCGCGAAGATGCACACCGCCACCACCGGCACCGGGGACACCTTCACCCCGATCACGGCGAACACCCCGGTCGACGCCTCCGCCACGACGGTGATGTACGGCCTGGCCAACACCGGCAAGCTGGCCGCGGCCATCGACTCCAACTCGTACTACGACGCCCCCACGGGCGGCACCACCAACGAGAACGGCCGGATCAGCAAGCAGGTCACCGACAAGGGCACCTACCGCAGGGCCGGCCTGTGGAGCGGATCCTGGCTCTACCGGGCCTCGGGCGCCGCCGACACCGACACCGAGCCCCTGCCCTACGTCCGCGTCGCGATCACGGCCGACCGCAACGCCGACTCCACCGTGGACTGGCAGGACGCGGCGGTCGCCTACCGCGACATCTGGACCGCGCCCACGGGCTGGCAGCAGACCGCCGACCGGGTCGTGCAGCGCATCCCCTTCAACTTCGCCTCCGCGGCCACCCACCCCTTCGCCGAGACCCTCGACGAGACCAAGCGGGTCAACCTCGCCACCGACGGCCTCGGCCAGTTCGTCCTGCTCAAGGGGTACGCCTCCGAGGGCCACGACTCGGCCCACATGGACTACAAGAACATCGGCTCCAAGCTCGGCGGCGCCACCGACCTCAACACCCTCACCACCGTCGGCCACACCTACAACGCCGACTTCGGCGTCCACGTCAACGCCACCGAGGAGTACCCGGTCTCGGCCACCTTCGACCCGGCGCACCAGACCGGCGGCCTCGGCTGGGACTGGCTCGACCAGTCGTACTACGTGGACACCCGCAAGGACGGCCAGTCCGGCGAGCGCCTCAAGCGGCTCCAGGACCTCAAGGCGGCCGCCCCCGGCCTGGACTTCCTCTACGTGGACGTCTGGTACGGCGACGGCTACCTCTCGCGCAAGCTCGAACGCGAGATCGGCGGCCTCGGCTACCAGCTCGCCACCGAGTTCCCCGCCTCCATGACCGGACAGTCCCTCTGGCACCACTGGGCCACCGACGTCAACTACGGCGGCACCGACCTCAAGGGCATCAACTCGAACATCGCCCGCTTCATCGCCAACCACACCAAGGACGACTGGATCGCCGCCAACCCGCTGCTCGGCGGCGCGGAGATCACCGCCTACGAGGGCTGGCAGGGCAAGCGGGACTTCACCTCCTTCCTCACCACCACCTTCGCGACCAACCTGCCGACCAAGTACCTCCAGGAATCCCCGATCGTGAAGTGGACCGCGGGCTCGGTCACCCTCGCCAACGGCACCACCGTCACCACCTCCGGGAACACCCGCAAGATCACCACGGCCGGGCGGACCGTCCTCGACGGCTCCGCCTACCTGCTCCCGCGCGACGGCAAGCTCTACCACTGGAACGACAAGGCCGCCTCCACCACCTGGACCCTGCCGGCCGGCTGGTCCTCGCCCAAGCTCTACAAACTGACCGACACCGGACGCCAGTTGGTCGGAGACCTGGCCGTCACCGGCGGGCAGGTCACCATCAACGCCGCCGCGAGGACCGCCTACGTCGTCACCAACGGCGCCGCCCCCGCCCAGGCCGACCCGAACTGGGGCGAGGGCGCCCCCGTCAAGGACCCCTCCTTCTTCTCCGGCAACCTGAACGCCTGGTCGGTCACCGGGACCGGCGCCACCGTCACCCGCAACGCCCAGGGTCAGAACGAGCTCACGATGGCCGCGAACACCGCGCCCGCCGTCTCCCAGCAGCTCACCGGGCTCACCCCCGGCACCTACGCCGCCTCCGTCTGGGTCTCCACCCCGGCCGGCCGCGCCGCCACCCTCACCGTGACCCCCGCCGCAGGCGCGGCCGCCTCCGTCTACGCCGACTCCTCGACGCTGACCAACAATCTCGGCGGCAGCGAGAAGAACGGCACCAAGATGCAGCGCATGAAGGTGCTCTTCGACGTGCCGTCCGGCCAGTCCACGGCCACCCTCAAGCTGTCCGCGGCCGCCGGATCCGGCATCGTCTACCTGGACGACGTACGGGTCGTCCGCTCCGCCCGCACCCCGCTGAACGGCCACTGGTTCACCGAGGACTTCGAGAACGTCGACGCGGGCTGGGGCCCCTTCGCCTTCGGCGGCGCCGGCGGCTCGGCCACCGACCCGCGCACGCACATCGCCCAGCGCAACGCCCCGTACACCCAGGCCGGATGGAGCGGAAAGCTGGTCGACGACGTGATCAGCGGGCAGAACTCGCTGAAATCGCACGAGGAGCGGCAGGGCCTCGTCTACCGGACCCTCCCGCAGACCCTGCGGCTCACGCCCGGCCGCTCGTACAAGGTCACCTTCAGTTACGAGAACGGCTTCAGCGGGGACTACCAGTTCATCACCGGCTCCGGCAGCACCGAGACGGCCACCGCGCTGAACCAGGCCCGGACCGCCACCACCTTCACCAAGACCTTCACCGCGGGGACCGACGCCTGGATCGGCGTACGGAAGGTCACCGGCGAAGGCTCCCACAACGAGGCCGACTTCATCCTCGACGACCTCGTCGTCGATGACCTGGGCACGGGGAGCGGCGGCGAACTCCTCGTCCCGCAGACGCAGATGAGCGTCAAGGCCGTCGACAGCCAGGAGACCGCCGGGGAGAACGGCGCCGCGGCCAACGTGCTCGACGGGGACGGCGCCACCATCTGGCACACCCAGTGGTACCAGGCGACCGCCCCGATGCCGCACGAGATCACCCTCGACCTCGGCGCCTCCTACAACGTCTCCGCCCTGCACTACCTGCCCCGGCAGACGCAGAGCAACGGGCGCATCGCCGACTACCAGGTCCTCACGTCCACGGACGGGGTCACCTGGGGGACGGAGGCGGCCTCGGGCACCTTCGCCAACACCACCGCTCAGCAGGACGCCGCCTTCACGGCGCGCACCGCTCGCTACGTCAAGCTCAAGGCCACGAGGGAGGTTTCGGGCAATCCGTGGACGGCGGTCGCGGAACTCAACATCGGCTACCTGCCGTGACGCCTTCCCTCGATGCCCGGGGCGGCGGTGTCGGCTCCGGCGGCTCTGGCGGCGAGGGCTCCTGGGGCAGCGGGAGCCGCCGCACCGACTGCTGCTGCACCGCCTGCTGTCGACGGAACCTGACGGGCGCCACGCCCACCCGGCGGCTGAACAGCCTGCTGAAGTAGGCGGCATCCTCGTAACCGACCCGCCGGGCGACCCCGGCGACCGGCAGGTCGGTGCGGGCCAGCAGTTCCTTGGCCCGGCTCAGGCGGATGCCGAGGAGGTACTCCTTGACCCCCTCCCCGGTACTGCCCCGCACCGCCCCGCGCAGTTCGGGAAGGGTCATCCCGAGCCGGGCGGCGTGCTCGGCCACCGATATCGGCAGCAGCGCGTCCCGGGCCAGGGTGTCCATCACGGTGTCCCCGTGCCGCGACACCCCGGCCCGGGCGTACCGCAGCGCGACGAGCAGCCCGTGCACGGCCGCGGCGGCCTCCACCTCCAGCAGGGGGCCGCCCAGCCGGGCCGCCCGTACGATCCCGTCGACCACGTGCCGCACCCCGGCCGTACCGCTGAGCGGTACCAGCGGGCGGTCTGGGGTGACGTAGCCGAGGTCGGTGTACGCCTCCACGCTGTGGCCGGCGAAATCCACGAAGCACTCGTCCCAGCCGGTCTGCGGATCGGGGCCGTAGTGGTGTTCCACCCCGGGCACGAGCCACAGCAGCGCCGGGGCCGTCACCGGCTGCGGGGCCCGCCCGCCGTGGCTGAACCAGCCCCGGCCGGCGCAGACCACCACCGCGACGTGGTGATCGAGCACGCGGGGCCCGACCACCGGCAGCACACCCTGCTGCATCCCCACACCGAGGCACACGAGCCCGAGCCGGCGGTGGTTGGCGGTCGGCGAGAAGTACCGCATCCAGCTGCTGTACGGAGGCGTTGCCATCTGCGGATTGTGATCCACAACGAGGGGCGTGCTCAAGGGGCCGCGGGCTCGTGGGCGTTACGGGGCTTTCGCGCGACCGGCGCGACCGGCGCGACCGGCGGGGGCATTGCGACCGGCGAGCGCATTGCGGCCGTCGGCCCGCCCGGGGCCCGCTCCGCCCGGAGTCCGACCGCCAGCCCGGCGACCACCACGGCCAGGCCCAGCCACACCGCCGGCCCGGGCACTCCGCCGCCGGTGGCGGCGCCCGCACCGGCCGCCGCGAGCGGGGCCACCCCGGTCAGCAGCCCGGCCCGGCCGGAACCCACCGCGGCCACCGTGCGGTACCAGAGCAGGAAGGCCACCGCTGTCACCATGACGGCGAGGTAGCCGGTGGCCGCCCACTGGCGCGGGCTCACGGACACGAGCTCCGAAGGCCCCTCGACGCAGGCGGTGAGCACCGCCAGCATCACCGCGCCCATCCACACCGCGTGCAGCGACACCCCCCACGCTCCGTGCCGCCGCAGCACCGGCACCGCGAGCAGCGTGAAGCCGGCTTCGCAGCCCAGCGCCAGTGCCGCCCATCCGACACCGGCCGCGTCCGTCCGGCCCGTTCCCTCCACCAGGACGGCTCCGGCGACCACCACCGGCGCGGCCAGCAGCACCCGGCGGCTGGGCTTGCGGCCCTCCATCAGCGGGCCGACCACCCCGAACAGGACGGGTACGCAGGCCACGGCGACGGCGATCACGGCCGGCTCGGCGTGCGCGACGCCCCGTACGACGGCCACGTTGAACAACACCAGCCCGGTCGCGGCGACCCCGGCCAGCCACAGCCACTCCCGGCCGCGCGGCATGGTGATCCGCACCCGGGCGAGGCGGGCCAGGCCGAACAGGAGCAGCGCGGCCATCGTGTACCGGACGGCCTGCACCCCGAAGAGCGGGGCGTCCACGAGGGAGCGGGAGACGGTGACGCTGCTGCCGACGAGTGCCATGCCGGCGATACCGGGGGCGAGGTCCCGCAGCGGCCGGGACGAAGAGGGCGAAGGGGGTGAAGCGGGTGAGGTGTTCATATCGTCGAGCCTGGCGCCACAATGGACCGGTGGACAGGTCCAAAGAGAGCGACATACAGGGGTCCGTAACAGCACGCTCCGAAGCGGCGGGGCCGGAAGCGGCGGGTTCGGACTTCCTCCAGCTGGACATCGGCCGGGCCCCGGCCGGCGGCCGGACCGACTGGCTCGCCGACCGGCTCCGTGCGGCCATCGCCGACGGCACCCTCGCCGTCGGCAGCCGCCTCCCCGCCAGCCGCGTCCTCGCCGCCGAGCTGCGGGTCTCCCGGGGGCTGGTCACCGAGGCGTACCAGCGACTGGCGGAGACCGGGCAGGTCGCCGGCCGCGGCCGCGCGGGAACGGTCGTGGTGGCCGCACCGGTGACCGGAGGGAGGTCCCCGTCCGGGCCCGCGCACTCCGGGCTCCCGGACCCGGCCGGCCCGTTCGGCACGAGGGCGCGGGGCGCCCTCGTCGACGCGCTGCGCGCGGCCCCGGGCCGGATCGACCTCTCGCCCGGTGCGCCGGACCTGGCCGCGTTCCCGCGCACGGCCTGGCTCCAGGCGGAACGCCGGGTCCTCGCCGAGCTGACCCCCGCCGACTTCGGCTACGGGAACCCGCAGGGCACTCCCGCGCTGCGCGAGGCCATCGTCGGCTGGCTCGCCCTGAACCGCGGGATCCGGGCGGACCCCGGCGAGGTGGTCGTGGTGGCGGGCGTGGCGCAGGCGCTCGGACTGCTGGCACAGGTGCTGCGCGCGGAGGGCGTACGGCGGGTGGCGGTCGAGGACCCCGGCTCGCTCGGGACGCGCCGGCAACTGGAACACGGGGGCATGCGCATCCTGCCCGTACCGGTGGACGCGGGCGGCATCGACACCGCCGCCCTGGCGGCCGGCCCGGCCCAGGCGGTGGTGCTGACCCCGGCGCACCAGTTCCCGACCGGGGTCGTCCTCGACGGAGAACGGCGCCGCGAACTCCTCGGCTGGGCGGCCGCCGGGGGAGTCGTCATCGAGGACGACTACGACGCCGAACACCGCTACGACCGCGCCCCCGTCCCCGCCCTGCGGGCCCTGCTCCCGGAGGCGGTCTGCTACACGGGCAGCGTTTCCAAGCTCCTCGCCCCTGCCCTGCGACTCGGCTGGCTGCTGGTCCCGTCGCGCCGGCTGGACGCCGTGATCGAGGCCAAGCGGTACGCCGACCTCGGCAATCCCGTCCTCGCACAGCTGGTGCTGGCCCGGCTGATGGCCTCGGGGGAACTGGAACGTCACCTGCGCTTCGTACGCCGTCGCCACCGGGCCCGCCGGGACGCGATGCTCCGCGCGATCGCCGCCGAACTGCCCGGCGCGCGCGTGCACGGGGCCGCGGCCGGGCTGCACCTGATGGTCACCTTCGACGGCGATGCCGCCGGGACGGCAGCCTTCGACGACACGGACCTCGCCGCCGCGTCCCTGGAGCTCGGGGTCAAGGCGCACCCACTGTCCTGGCACCGGATGACCCCGGGCCCGGCGGGCCTGGTGCTCGGCTACGCGGCGGGCACGGTGGGGGAGATCGAGGAAGGGGTGGCCGTCATCGGCACGGCCCTGCGGCGGTTGCGGGAGACACGCGGCCGGCCGGGGTCGCGCCGGGTCTGATCGGGCGGCGCCAGGGTCGCGAAAAGTTTTCCGGGAACGGCGGCAACCTCCCGGGCACTCGCGCGTCGTGCGGGGGTGAAGGGCGTGAACCCGCGCCCCCGCAGCCGACCGTGGAGAACCACCGTGAAGAACCTGAAGCGCGCCCCGCTGTCCGTCCGCAGGGCGGCGGGCCTCGCCGTCGCCGCCGCCGGGGTGGCCGTCGCGCTGGCCGGGCCGGCCTCCGCCGCACAAGGGGCGTCCGCCTCGCCCACCGTGGCCGCACCCGCGCCCGCACCGGCGACGGCCACGCCGAGCACCGCGCCGAGCGTGGTCCCGTCGGCCCCCACGCCCTCGGCGAGCCTGCCTCCGGGCACGAAGCCGAGCGCGTCCCCCAGCCGGCCCCCGACCGCGACCCCCAGCGCCGCCCCGACCGCGGTCCCGAGCGCAGCCCCGAGCGCCGCCCCCGCCTCGCCCGGCGGGCCCGAGCTCGCGCATACTGGCTCCTCCGCCACCAACGCCGCGCTCGGCGCCGGGGCCGCCGTGCTGATCACCGCCGGGGCCGCGACCCTGTACACCGTGCGGCGCCGCGCCAACGGCTGAGGACCCCCGTGCTCCACCTCGTACCGTCCATGGGCCCCGCCGCGACCGGCTTCGACCGGCCGCGGCGGGGCTTGTGGTCGTTCCTGCTGCGCCGCGAGCGCTCCTCCGCGCCGGCCCCGCCCGCGCCGTCGGAGCCGTACCGGCACGGGTACACGTACGGCCATCCCTCCGAGGGGGGCGGCCCGCCTCCCACCGTGACCGAGCTCTACCACGCCCACCGGCTGCGGATGGTCCGGCTGGCGGTGCTGCTGGTGGACGATCTCGGCACCGCCGAAGACGTGGTGCAAGACGCCTTCACCGCCCTGTACCGGCGCCACGGCGAGCGGATCACCGAGGTGGACAACGCGCTGGGCTACCTGCGCACCGCCGTCGTCAACACGGCCCGGTCCGTGCTGCGCCGCCGCCGGACCGCCCGCGCGTGGACCCCGCAGGCACCCGCCGACGTACCCTCCGCCGAGGCGTCCGTGGTCCTCGACGAGGCGCACCGCGAGGTACTCGCCGCGTTGGGGCGGCTGACGCCGAGGCGGCGGCAGGTGCTGGTGCTGCGCTACTGGGCCGACCTCAGCGAGGCCGAGATAGCCGAGACGCTGGGGATCAGCCGGGGGGCGGTCAAATCGAACGCGAGCCGCGGGCTGGACGCGCTCGAACGGATTCTGGAGGGGCGGATATGACGCGTGGGCAGGAGCCGCCCGCGGGGCCGGGCAGGGAGCCGGCCGAGCGGCCGGTGGAGCAGCGGCTGCGGCAGGCCCTGGACGCCCGCGCGGCAGGCATCACCGTGCGCGAACTGAGTCCGGCGCAGCCGCCGGGGCCCGGGGCGAGACGCCTGCCGTGGGCCCTGCCGCGCGGTTTCACGCTGCCGTTGGCGGGGCTGGCCGCGGCCGCCGCGGTGGTGGTGGGGTACGGGGTGCTGGCCCCGGACGCTCCCGTCCGCCCGGGGCCGGTACCGGTGCCGCCGGCCGCGCCGCCGTCGCCCACGCCGACCGGCCCTGTTCCGGGTCCGGTCCCGTCCGATCCGTCCCCATCCGTTTCCCCGTCGCCGCTCCCCCCGTCGCCGCTTTCGCCTTCGGCCGCGCCCACGAGCTCGTACGCTTCCACCGCGCGCCCGTCGCGGGCGCCGGAGGCCGGTACGGGTACGCCACGGCCCAGCTCTTCCGCCTCCGCTCCGTCGTCACCGTCACCGTCCCCGTCGCGGGCCTCGCCCTCGCCCTCCTCCCCGCCGCCCACGGCTTCACCGGGCCGCCGCTGACGGGGGGCGGGGGCGGGAACGGGGCGCCACGCGCCCCAACCATGCGCCGCCGGAGCCGCGTTGGACGCATCCTTGGATCCTGCCGAAGAGTTCGTACAGGGGGCGCGGGATGTGGCACGTGGTGTCGTCGGGCGGGGTGCCGGCGGGCGAGAGGTTCGACTGGTACGCCGACATCATCTCGCGCGAGGTGATGCCGGCCGCCCTCAGCAGCGAGCGGCCGGCCGAGTTCCAGGGCGAGGCGGCCGTGGTGGACCTGGGTCCCCTGCGCGCGTCCAAGTTCGCCCTGTCGCCCCTGCGTTCCCGGCGGACCCCCGCGCTGATCCGGCGCGGTGATCCCGAGCAGTACCAACTGGCCCTGCTGCGCACGGGCGTCACGTCGATGTCCCAGCACCGCAACGAGTGCACGGTCGGGGCGGGGGATCTCATGCTGTGGGACACCTCGCTCCCCTCCGACAACACGATGCTCGCGGACGGCGGCCAGGTGCGGGCGACGATCCTGATGCTTCCCAGGGACGTCCTGCCGCTGCGTCCCGAGCGGCTGGAACGGCTGCTGGCCCGCCGCATACCGGGTGACCGCGGAATCGCGGCGATCCTGGCCTCCTTCATGACCGCCCTGGAGGACCACGCCGCCGAATGCGAGCCGCAGGAGCTGGCACGGCTCGGTGCGGTCGCCGTCGACCTCGCCACGGCCTGCCTGGCCCAGCACCTGGACGCCGAGGACAGCATCCCCTCCGAAGCCCGCACGGAGGTTCTCCTGCGGCGGATCCACGCCTTCATCGAGCACCATCTCGGCGACCCGGAGCTGGCCCCGCCCGCCATCGCGGCCCGCCACAACATCTCGGTGCGCGGGCTCCACCAGCTCTTCCAGGGGCAGGGGGAGAGCGTCCAGGCCCGGATCCGTCGGCGCCGCCTCGAACAGTGCCGCGCCGACCTGGACCGGCCCGAACTCGCCGCCCACCGGGTGCAGTCCATCGCCGCCCGCTGGGGCTTCAGCGGGCCCGTGGTCTTCAGCCGCGCGTTCCGCGAGGCGTACGGGCTCACGCCCTCGGAGTACCGCGCGCTGGGCGCCGGTGGCCCGCACCGCGACACGGCCTAGGCTCATCCCATGAACGACAGCACGCACGGCATGCGGATCCGGCCCGGCGGCCCGGCGGACGTACCGGCCGTTCTGGACATGCTCGACTCCGCGGTGGCCTGGATGAACGCCCGCGGGAACACGGAGCAGTGGGGGACGGTCCCGTACTCGCGCATTCCCGGCGGGGTGGAGCGGGTCCAGCGGTACACGACCGAGAACTCCCCGTACCTCGCGGAGCTGGACGGGGTGCCCGTCGGGGCCCTGGTGCTGGACTCCGGGCCGAGCCCGAAGATGCCGATGATCGCGCCGGCCGGGGAACCCGAGCGGTACGTCCGGCTGCTGGTCTCCGACCGGCGCCTCGCGGGCCTGGGCATCGGCGCCGCGTTGCTGGCCCGGGCCGTGGAGGAGACCAGGCGGGCGGGCGTGGAGCTGCTGCGGGTCGACTGCTGGGCGGGCGGTACGGGCGAACTGGTCGCGTACTACGAACGCAACGGCTTCACCCGCACCGACCGTTTCCTCTCCGGCACTTGGCCGGGCCAGGTACTGGCTCAGCGGATCTAGGCCGGCTCTTTCGGATCTTGCCCGGCCCGGGACCCGTGGGAGCCGGTCAGTAGTCGTCGTCCGCGTCGTCCTCGCCGGCGTGGTGGCCGCGCAACAGGGACACATCGGAGATCCATTGCCGGGCCTCCCCTGCGAAGTCGACGCGGCCGATGTCGTGGTGGGCGGCCACGTACCGCAGGGCCGGGGGCTTGTCCCGCCAGTCCTCCGTTTTCAGGGCGGCCTTGCGGAGATAGATCTCGCAGCCGACGGAGTTGGTGAAGAAGGTGAGTTCCAGCTCGCGCGGACGGCCGTCCCCGCCGAGGCGGTCGACGAGCAGGAAGCTCTGCCGGAGATAGAGGTGCGACTCGGTGCGGGGGATGGAGGAGTCGTCGATCCGGGCGGTGTCGCACAGGTAGCCCTCGACGGCGAAGGCGTCGATGACGGCCTCGTGCAGGGGCAGCGCGGCGACGTGCACGAGGTCGTGGTCGGTCTGCCCCTTGGCCCCGTTCTTGGTCTCCACCTCGGTGCTCAGGCCGAGGAACACTCCGAGGGCCTGCCCGTTGACCTCGGACACCGGGGACTCCCACCGGAGCCGGTGCCGGAACGGCACCCGCTTCTCCTCGCCCTTCTCCAGGGTGAACCAGCCGGAGACGCTCGGATGGCCGAAGTTGGGCCGGTCGTCGTATTCCGTGGTACCCGATTTCAGTCCGACGACGAGATCGAGGCTGATGGATTCCACTTCCACGGACCGTTCGGGGGCGCGGACCACCACTTCCCCGCGGAGAACCGATCCTGGTCGTACCGGCCCGGACTCGACCACCGTATCCACTTCGAGCGGTATGCCGCCCCTGCCCAACAGACGTTTGAAAACCATGAGGGCAGGCTAGTCGGCGGTGTCCGCACCACAGTTGGCGAGGGCGGGTTCAGGATGCGGGGGTGTTCCGTACGGCGGCCACCAGCAGGGCGAGCTCCGGATTGCGTGCCGCCTCGTCCAGGGCCTCGCGCAGGGCGGTGTCGTTGGTGGGGCGGGCCGCGGCCAGGAGCTCCAGGCCGGCGGCGCTGACTTCGGTGTAGATGCCCCGGCGGTCGGTGTCGCACAGGTAACGGCTGAGCAGCCCGCGGTCCTCGAGCCGGCTGACCAGCCGCGTCGTCGCGCTCTGGCTGAGCACTACGGATTCCGCGACCTGGTGCATGCGCAGGTGCCCGCCAGGGCCGCTGTGCTGGCGGCTGAGCACGTCGAGCAGGGAGTACTCGCGCACGCTCAGTTCGTGTCCCGCCTGGAGCGCGCGCTCGATGTGCGTCTCGATCCGCCCGTGGAGGAGGGAGAGGGCGCACCAGCCCTGGGAGAGGGCGGTGAGTGCGCTGTCCGTGGCCGTCATGGGCTTCCTCCTCGAAGGCGTGTGAGTCCAGGATAGGGCACGTCTGCAATTGCCCGCGCTTGCAAATATCCCGCGTCTGCAATTAATGTGGACGCAGGCAACCCGCCGTGGTCAATACCGCCCCGCCCCCGGCCGGGGCCCGGTCGGCCCGGACCCCGCGGACACCGGCCGCGCAGCACACGCACCCTCCCCTTGAAGGGCACCCCCTCATGCCTCTCGCACTCCTCGCACTCGCCATCGGCGCCTTCGGGATCGGCACCACCGAATTCGTGATCATGGGCCTGCTTCCCGAGGTCGCCGGCACCTACGGCGTCTCGATCCCCACCGCGGGCTTCCTCGTCACCGGCTACGCCCTCGGCGTGGTCCTCGGCGCTCCGCTGATGACCGTGCTCGGCACCCGCATCCCGCGCAAGCGCATGCTGATGCTGCTCATGGGCCTGTTCATCGTGGGCAACGTGATCTCCGCGCTGGCCCCCGCCTTCGGCGTCATGCTCGCCGGGCGGGTCGTGGCCTCCCTCGCCCACGGCGCCTTCTTCGGCATCGGCGCGGTCGTCGCGGCCGAGCTCGTCGCCCCCGAGAAGAAGGCCGGAGCCATCGCCATGATGTTCACCGGCCTCACCGTGGCCAACGTCGTCGGCGTCCCGCTCGGCACCCTCGTCGGCCAGCACCTCGGCTGGCGCGTCACCTTCCTCATCGTCGCCTCGCTGGGCCTCCTCGGCCTGCTCGGCATCGCCCGGCTCGTTCCCGACCTGCCGCGCCCCGAGGGCGTACGGATCCGCCACGAGCTGGCCGCGTTCCGCAACGTCCAGGTGCTCCTGGCGATGGGGATGACCGTCCTGGGCTTCGGCGGGGTCTTCGCCGCCATCACCTACATCACCCCGATGATGACCAACGTCGCCGGATTCGCCGACACCTCCGTCACCTGGCTGCTCGTCCTCCTCGGCCTCGGCATGGTCGCGGGCAACCTCGTCGGCGGCCGCTTCGCCGACCGCGCCCTGATGCCGATGCTCTACACCTCCCTCGGCGCGCTCGCCGTGGTCCTGGCCGCCTTCACCCTCACGGCCCACACCCGGGCCGGCGCCGCCGTCACCCTCTTCCTCATCGGGGCCCTCGGCTTCGCCACCGTGCCGCCGCTGCAGAAGCGAGTCCTCGACCAGGCCGCCGGCGCCCCCACCCTGGCCTCCGCCGTGAACATCGGCGCCTTCAACCTCGGCAACGCCCTCGCCGCCTGGCTCGGCGGGCTCGTCATCGCCGCCGGACTCGGCTGGACCGCCCCGAACTGGGTCGGCGCGGCCCTGGCAGCCTCCGCCCTGGCCCTCGCCCTGGCCTCCGGTGCGCTGGAACGGCGTACGGGGAACCGAGCGGGCGGCGAAAACGGCAGCCGGGTCGTCGCGGCCGGCGCCCCGGCGGCGACCGCCGCAGTCCCGGCCCACCACTGACCCACCCACCCACCCACCTCGCCCCGCCCGCCCCGCCCGCATCCCCAGATCACAGGAGACCCGCATGTCCACCCCCACCCCCACCCCCACTCGCACCGCCGTCGCCCCTCTGACCACCGCGGACGCCGAGACGCTGGTCGCCGCCGCCACGGCAGCCGCCGAAGCGGCCGGGGTCGCCGTCAGCGTCACCGTGCTCGACGCGGGCGGCCACCCCCTCGCCTTCCGGCGCGACGACCGGGCCGTCCTGATCTCGGGCGAGACCAGCACCCGCAAGGCCTTCACGGCGCTGCAGCTGGACGCCCCGACCGCCGATCTCGTCGACGCCGTCCAGCCCGGCGGCCCCTTCCACACCCTGCCCACCGCCCTGGACCGGCCGCTGCTGTTCATCGCGGGCGGGCTGCCGGTCCACCGCGACGGCAGGCTCGTCGGAGCCATCGGCGTCGGCGGCGGAGCCCCGGCCCAGGACCACGGGTTCGCCGAGTCGGCCCTCGGCACGCTCGCCTGATCCTCCGCCCGGGTCGCGCACCGCAGTCCCCCGTGCCACGTTGGTACGGGGGAAAGGTGCATGATGCCGCAGACGAAGCAGTACGGGCGCAGCCACGTCATCGCGACGGCAACCCTCGCCGCGCTGGTCACCCTTGCCGCCGTCCCCGGCTGTGCGTCCGGCGCGTCCGGCCCGGGGGAGGCCCGGGCCCCGGCCGCCGCGAGCACTCCGGCGGGCGCGACGGAATCCGCCGCCACCCCCGCCGGCACGCCCTCCACCCCACAAGCCCAGGCGCCCTCGCCGACGCCCACGCCCACGCCGAGCTTTCCGCTGTCCACCGCCCCGCGCACCGTCCCGGCCGTACGGGAACACGTGCCGGCCCGCGGCCCCGGGTGGCGGCCCGGACCCGAGGCACGGGTCGTCGTACCGCCGGCCGACAGCGCGGCCCTGGCGGACGAGGGCAAGCTGCTGGCAGGTGAGCTGCGGATCGGGTTCGCCGAATCGGCCACCCCCCGCAAGGGCGACGTGGAACTGTCCCTCGGGACGAAGGGCTCCGGCGCGCCCGAGTCGTACACCCTCACCGTGCGCGACGGGCAGGTCCGGATCACCGGACCCGACCAGGCCGGGGTGTTCTACGGCACCCGCACCCTCAAACAGGAGGTGAGCGGCGGCCGCTCGGCCCCGGAGGGCACCGTGCGCGACGCCCCGGCCAAACCGCAGCGCGGGCTCAACCTCGACATCGCCCGCAAGTACTTCACCCCGGACTGGATCGAGGACCGGCTGCGCGAGATGGCCGACCTGAAGCTCAACCAGCTCGGACTGCACTTCTCCGACGACCAGGCCTTCCGCATCCAGTCCGACACCCACCCCGAGATCGTCTCCACCCCGCACCTCACCAAGGCGCAGGTGCGCGGGATCACCGCGCTCGCCGCCCGGCTGCACATCACGGTCGTCCCCG
The DNA here is from genome assembly GCF_042870555.1 of Streptomyces sp. NPDC006487. Lineage (NCBI taxonomy): Bacteria > Bacillati > Actinomycetota > Actinomycetes > Kitasatosporales > Streptomycetaceae > Streptomyces > Streptomyces sp. NPDC006487. The sequence goes on along the minus strand of NZ_JBIAHN010000006.1, from coordinate 171,222 downwards.
AGATCGACTCGCCTGGCCACCTCGGTGCGGTCCTGCGCGCCCACCCCGGGCTGCAACTGCGTGACGTGCAGGGCAGGGCGGTCAAGGGAGCGGTCGACATCGCGAACCCGGCCTCGGCGAAACTCGTGGACGAACTCCTGCGGGAATACCTGCCGTTGTTCCCCGGCGCCCTGTGGAACCTGGGCGCCGACGAGTACCAGGCGCTGGTCTACCGCGATCCGCAGACCTCCTTCCCGCAGCTCACGACCGCCGCCCGGCAGCGGTACGGGCCCACCGCCCGGGTCCAGGACCTGGCGACGGGCTGGCTGAACGACCGCGCGGACGTGGTCCGTCCGGCGGGACGGGTACCGGCGGCCTGGAACGACGGCTTCTTCACCGGAGGGATCGCCCAGCCGGCCCGGGACATCCAGGTCGAGTACTGGACGGGCAAGGAGAACGGCGCCCGGCCGCCGCTGGAGTACCTGCGGGAGGGCCGCAAGGTCGTCAACCTCAACGACGAATACCTCTACTACGTGCTGGGGCAGCCGAACCAGTTCACGTACCCCGACGGCCGGCGCATCTACGAGCAGTGGACCCCGCTCGTGCTGCGCGGCACCGCGGCCGTGCCCGCGCGGTACGCCGGGCAGATCCTGGGCGCACGGCTCGCCGTCTGGTGCGATCTGGCCGGAGCGCAGACCCAGGCCCAGGTCGCGGCCGGCATCCGGCTCCCGCTCGCCGCGCTGTCCCAGAAGGTCTGGGACTCCCGCACCCCGGCCCTGGACTGGCCGGCCTTCAAGGCCCTGGCCGACCGGCTCTAGGGAGCGTGCCGCGTCTCGGCTGCCGAAACCTGCTGGCCGCGTCCGGGGCGCTTTGCTTGGATGCGGGCATGAACGACGACACCGCGCTGCCCTCGCCCGAGGGCTATGAGATTTCCACCGGCCCCGACCGCCTCGACCGGGCGCTGATCCACCGGTGGCTCTCCGAGGACGCCTACTGGGCCCTCGGCCGGACCCGGGAGAAGCAGGAAGCCGCCATCGAGGGGTCTCTCAACTACGGGGTCTACGACTCCGTGTCCGGCGTCCAGGTGGCCTACGCGCGGGTCATCACCGACCGGGCCACCTTCGCCTGGCTCTGCGACGTGTACGTGGACCGGGGCGTTCGGGGCAAGGGGCTCGGAACCGCCGTGGCGGGGGCGGTGCGGGACCACCTCGCCCCGTACGGGCTGCGCAGGATCCTGCTGGCGACCGCGGACGCCCACGAGGTGTACGCGAAGGTCGGCTTCGAGCCGCTCGCGGCCCCGGAGAAGTGGATGGCCCTCGGCGTGCAGTAGCCCGCCGAGGGGCCCGGGTGCGCGCCTACCAGATGGAGTTGACCCACTCCGGGTGGTCGATGAACGGGTTCCGGTTGTGCTGGTAGGTGTCGTAGATGACCTGGTTGCGGCGCTGCTCGAAGGCGTCCGGCGGGTCCTGCAGGTTCCACTGCTTCAGGACGCTGATCTTGCCGAAGAGGGGCGCGCTGCCGTTGTTGACCTTGTCGTTCATCTCCAGGTCGGCGAAACCGTCACCGCCGTCGTAGCGCACGGCCATGTAGAGCAGCATGCGGGCGACATCGCCCTTGACCGCGTTGCGCGGCTCGAAGGAGTCGGCGTCGGTGAGGCTGCCCGGGGCCTCGGAGACGGGGCCGCCGCCCAGGTCGAAGTCCTTGTTCCCGCGGGTGCTGTTGACGGTGACGTCCTCGGGCCTGAGGTGGTGCAGGTCGGTCCCGGGGCCGGTGGCGGTGCCGAAGTCGCCGTGGCTCTTGGCCCAGACGTGCTCGCGGTTCCAGTCGTTGACGCCACCGCCGTTGGTGGACTTGGACTGTGAGCGGCCCGAGTAGACCAGGATGACGTTGTTCGAGTTCGCGGGGTCCTGGTCGGTGACCTTCAGGGCGTTCCACACGCCGTCGTACGTCACCTTGGACTGGGTCTTGATGATGTTGTGCAGCGCCGTCTTGAGCGCGGCGCCGGTCTTGCCCTCGGCGGCGGCGTAGTAGGTGTCGACGGCGGCGGAGGCCGAAGCCGCCGTGGGGGCGGCCTCGTTCTGCTGGCCCGCCGAGGCGGAGGCCGGGAGCAGTATGAGGGACGCGGCCGCGAGGCCGGCTGCCCAAGGAGTAAGGCGGGAGATTCTCATCACGTGGGGGTACCTCTCCACACGCACCGCTCCCGCCCGGGGAATTGGCGGGGCATCAGGTGGCAGAGCGAGATTCACATTGTCATGTGCCCTACAGGTAAAAAGCACGTGTCGGGAGGCAGGATTTTCTACGCGCGTCATCCGGGTGATTGGCGCAAGAATCCCTATGCAGGAACGGTCGGCGCGGGCACGGTGACGGAGGCCACACCGTGAACAGCCCTACCAGGAGCAGCCCATGGCACCGAAGATCCTCATCGTGACCGGCGACGCGGCGGAATCTCTGGAAGTCCTCTACCCCTACCAGCGCCTGCTCGAGGAGGGGTACGAGGTCCACATCGCGGCGCCGGCGGTGAAGAAGCTGCGGTTCGTCGTACACGACTTCGAGGACGGCTTCGACACCTACACCGAGAAGCCCGGCTACACCTGGCCCGCCGACATCGCCTTCGCCGACGTGGACCCGGGGGAGTACGCGGCGCTGGTCGTGCCCGGCGGACGCGCCCCGGAGTACCTGCGCAACGACCCCGAGGTGCGGCGGATCCTGGCGGCCTTCGCCGGGTCCGACAAGCCGATCGCGCAGATCTGCCACGGCCCCCTGATCACCGCCGCGGCCGGCGCGCTCGACGGCCGCCGGGTCACGGCCTATCCGGCTCTGGAACTGGACATGAAGGCGGCCGGCGCCGCGTTCGAGGACTCCGAAGCCGTGGTCGACGGCACGCTGGTCTCGGCCCGGGCCTGGCCCGACCACTCCGCCTGGATGCGGGAGTTCCTGACCGTCCTGCGCGTCAAGGCCCCGGTTTCCGAAGGGTGAGCTTCGTCGTCCCCTTGTGAATGATCCCGACAGGGGGCTGCCGGGGAGCAATCGGTGTGGTGGGGTGTGTGCGAGTCAACCCACCTGATGCACACGGCAGTTGAGAGGATCAGTCATGACGGGGAGAATAGGACGGCGCGGTTTCATCGGTGCGGCCGCGGCGCTGGGAGGCGCCGCGCTCGTCGGTACGGGGGCGCCGCTCGCCCAGGCGCGGGAAGTCCCGGCGCAGCAGGCGGTCCGGCCGCCGCGGCCCGACACGGTGGCGATCCCGGCGGGCTTCCAGCCCGAGGGGATCGCCGTTTCCGCGCACGGCACGGCCTACACGGGCTCGCTGCTCGACGGCTCGGTCTACCGCTTCGACCTCGCCACCGGCGCCGGGCGGATCATCACCCGGGGCGAGGGGCCCATGTCGGTGGGGCTCAAGCTCGACCCGTACGGCAGGCTGCTGGTCGCGGGCGGCGCCAGTGGGCAGATCCGGGTGGTCGACGCCCGGGACGGTCGAGTTCTGGCCACCCACCAGGCCGCGACCGGCACGGCCTTCGTCAACGACGCCGTCGTCGGCTGCGGCGGTGCCTGGTTCACCGATTCCTTCGCGGACGTCCTGTACTTCCTGCCGCTGGGCCGGGACCTGACCGGCCCCGGTGCGGAGCCCCGGGCGCTGGGGCTCGGCGGCGAGTGGGACCCCGTCCCGCCCGGCGGCGCGTACTGGGGTGCCAACGGGATCGAGCGGACCCCCGACGGCCGGGCGCTGCTCGTGGTGCACGACACCGCCGAGGCGCTGTTCCGGGTGGACCCGCGCACCGGCGTCGCCACCCGGACCGTGCTCGACGGCGGCTCCGTGCGCAACGGCGACGGACTCGTGGTGCACGGGCGGACCCTGTACGTCGTACGCAACTGGGCCTATGCCGTGGACGTGTTCACCCTGAGCGGGGACGGCCGCCGGGCCCGCTTCGTCAAGCGGATCACCGACCCGCGCTTCGACGAGCCGACGACGGCCGCGGTGTACGGCGGCCGGCTCTACGTGGTCAACGCCCGCTTCGACGCCGACTGGTCGGACCCGGCCACCGCCTCGACGGTCGTCAGCTGCCCGTTGTGATGGCGGGCGCGGCCTCGTACTTGTAGTCCGGGCCGAAGTTCTTCTTCACGGCCGCTTCCCAGGTGCCGTCCTCGACCATCTTGCGGATCGCGTTGTTGATCTTCACCTGGAGCTCGGTGTTGCCCTTCTTCATGCCGATTCCGTAGTTCTCGCTGCTCAGGCTCAGCCCGATCAGCCGGAACTTGCCCTCGTTGCCCTTGCGGGCGGTGTAACCGGCCAGGATGGAGTTGTCCGTGGTCATGGCATCGACCAGGCCCTCCTTGAGGGCGACGACGCATTCGGAGTAGCCACCGAGCTCCAGGAGGCTCGCCTTGGGGGCGAGGTTCTTCCTGACGTTCTCCGCCGAGGTCGAGCCCGTCACCGAACACAGGCGCTTGTTGGCGTTGTTGAGGTCCTCGGCCTTGGTGATGGTCGCGTCGTCGGCGCGGACCATCAGATCCTGGTGCGCGAGGAAGTACGGCCCGGCGAAGTCGACCTTCTGCTTGCGCTTCTCGTTGATCGAGTAGCTGGCCGCCACGATCTCGACCTCGTTGTACTGGATCAAGAGCTCGCGGTCGTTGCTGAGGACCTCCTTGAAGGCGATCCGGTCCTTCGTGTAGCCGAGCTCCTTCGCGATGTACGTCGCCACGTCCACGTCGAAGCCGCTGAAGCTGCCGTCGGGCTCCCGCATCCCGACGCCCGGCTGGTCGAACTTGATGCCGACGGAGAAGGTCCCCTGGTCATCGTCACCGCCACACGCCGATGCGGTCAGGGCGAGACCGATCACTGCGGCGATGGCGCCGGCCTTGGGAACCTTCATGCTGCACTCTTTCCTGGGGTACGCGGATACGCGGGTCACGGGGCGGACGGGGCCGCGCGGGAGCGCGCGGAGCGCACCGGGACCGAGCCGGGGCGCGGGGAACCGCGGAGGCTGGTGGACGCGTATATGAGGAAGCTAGGAACTCGTCGGGCGCAGTGTCACGACATCTGAGCAAAGCTTGAGGGTAACGATCCGGAACGGCGGCAGATCCTGCGGCGAATCCGGCTTTGAACAGGAGAGGAGCCGGTCGAGGTGGCCAAGGGCGGGGTACGGGTCGAGGGGAACGCACTGCTGCTGGGCGAGGGGGCGCAGGTCCGTTTCATGAGGACGCTGCGGCTGCCGGAGACCGGTACGCACAATCTGCCGCCGGGGCTGGGGGAGTTTCCGCTGCGGCGGGTGGAGGACTATCCGGACACGGTTCCGGCGGACTGGCTCGCCAAGGGCGGGGTGATGCTCCCCGTGTACCTGCGCGAGGCGATGTGGCTCAGCTTCGGCGGGACCCGGGAACCCACCGCCCTCCAGGTCGGGGTCGGCAAGGTGTGCGCCGTCTCCGGCGAGCGGTGGACGGGCGTGCTCGGGCGCCGCCCGCAGAACTACCTCGTGCTGCCCCGCCAGCCGTGGCTGGACGGGATCAATTCGGGCACGGGTACGGTCCGCCAGTTCGTCGCCGTCCCGCTGGGGCTCGGCGCCACCGTGGAGGGCCAGGTCACCGGCGAGGAGACCGCGGGCGGTGTGCAGCTCCAGGCCTTCCCGCTCGGCGCGAAGGCGCTGGAGCGCTGGCGGGAGGAGGAGCGGGCGCGCACGGCCGGGACCAGCCGGGTCCGCGGCGTTCCGTACGGGAGCCTGCCGCCGGGCGGTCCCGCGGGCGGCGGCTACGGAGCGCCCCCGGGGATGCCGATGGCGGTGCCGGCGCCGATGGCGGCCCCGGCACCGGGCGGGCCTCCCGGGGCGCCGGCGGCCCCGGCCGCGGCCGGGGGTCCGCTGCGGCGGTCGGGCGGCGGGCCGGTCCCGCAGGCGGCGCCGGCGATGGGGCTCGGCGTCGGCGGCTCGATGCGCCAGGAGGTGTACCGCGACGACCGCAAGGCGAAGGAGTGGGCGTCCGAGCCGGCCGCGCGGGTCTTCGTCCACCTGGTGACCCCGCCCGCGTGGCGCAGGATCACGGGGGAGGAGCCGCCGCCCTCGCCGGTGGACCGTGCCGCCTACACGAAGGCCGGGCTGCCGTGGTTCGACTACTACGACGAGGACGCCGCCGACCTCGCCCCCTCCGGCACCCTCGGCCAGGTGCAGCCGGTGGGCGAATGGCTCGGGGCCGACGAGGCTCCGTGGGCTCAGCCCGCCCCCGGCCAGGTCGCACCCCTGGGGAACGGGACCCGGCCGGGCAAGGCGGTACAGGACGGGGACTGGTAGCCGCCTCCGCCCGGGCCCGCCTCGACCCGCCGCGCCCGCCCGGGACTGGCCGGGAACGTACGGTCGTTCGAGCCCCGGGGCGGGACCCGTGACAGCATGGGCGGGCAACACACGGTGGTCGGAGGGGGAGTTCGGTGAGCGGAGTACGCAAGGGCCTGGCCAAGGTGGAGATCGCGCTGCGGTGGGATCCCAGTCCGGCGGGAGCGCCCGTCCACGACCTCGACCTGCTGGCGGCGGTGTATGCCGCCGTGGACCCGTACGGGGAGCCCGTCCACCTGGTGCACTTCGGCAGCCGTTCGCCGGACGGCACCATCACGCTGAACCGGGACAGCAAGACCGGGCTGGGGCTGGGTTTCGACGAGGTGATGACCCTCGAACTGAACCGGATCGCGGAGGAGCTGATCCGGGTCGTGGTGGGGGTGGTGATCCAGCGGCCGGGCGGCGGCCCGGCGCTGACCTTCGCCGACGTCGCGGGAAAGGGGCTGCGCATCCGGGAGGGCTACACCGATCTCGCGGTGGACGACCTCACGGCCTTCGGCGCGGCGAGCGCGGTCACGGTGGCGGAGTTCACCCGGGACGCCGCGGGGGTCTGGTCGGTGGATCCGGCCCTACGGGGCTTCGACGCCGACCCCGAGGAGTTCGCGCGGGCGATGGGCGCGGCCAGGAGCTGAGCTGAGCCGGCCGCGCGGGCCGGCGCCGGTCCGCCCGGGGGTCCGGGCGATCGCCGCACGGACCGGTCGGCGGCCACTCCGCGAGGGAGTGCCCGCCGTCCGGTCCGGGGGCTGCGCTGCCACCGTCCCCACGAGGCAGCGCGAGCGGGTCGCCGCCCGGTCATCGGGGACGGCGGCCCGCTGGTTCAGGGGGCCTGGCTGCGGGGGGCCCGTCCCGCTTCCGGCGGGGCCGTGCCCAGCACCGGCAGCAGGCAGGCGTCGACGAACCGTACGAGGTACTCGGCGTCGGCGTAGCGCCCCTCCAGCACGGGCCGGATGCGCAGCACGCCCATCAGCTGCGCCGGCAGGAACTCCACGGCCGGGTTCCCGGGGGCGAGCTCGCCCCGCGCCACGGCCCGCGCCACGATCGAGTCGAACGCCGCCAGCTCCGGCTCCACCAGAGCCTCGCGCAGGGCCGCCTTCAGCTCCTCGTCGCTCAGCACCGCATGCCCGAGGGCCTGCATCAGCCGGGTGTCGCGCCCCGAGGTGCAGGCGGCGAGCCGGGCCGCCTCGCGCAGGTCTCCCGCCAGGTTTCCGGTGTCCACCGCCGCGAGGGTTCCGCGCCGGTCCGCACGCAGGGCGGCGGCGACGAGCTGCGGTTTGGTCTTCCACTGCCGGTAGAGCGTGGACTTCCCGCAGGTGGCACGGGCGGCGATCTTCTCCATGGTCAGCGCCTCGTAGCCGTCCTCGCGCAGCTGGTCCAGGACGGCGTCGTAGAGCTGCTGCTCCCGCTCCGGTGTGATTTTGGAGCGGCGCGCGGGGGCCGGGGCGGCTTCCGGCGTCGGCGACGTCATGGGCGGCTCTCCTCGATTCTGCGTGCCACTTGGACCTGACGCACCGGCGAAATCCGTTCGCGCGGCGGCGGCCTCTAGTGAAAGTCTACGGGAACGCGAGCGTTTCGGTACACACTCGTATCGATACGAGAATGTATCGATACACTGGTGTGTCGATTGTGAGCCGTGTAGCTGTGTACAGGAAGCGAGACCGGGGGATGACCGCCCACACCACACCCGTCGGAGCCGGTACCGGGCCGGGCGCCCGCCGCCGCCTCATACGCGAGCTCCTGCTCGTCGTGGGTCTCTTCGCCGTGTACAAGTGCGGCCGTACCCTGGCCACCGGCCGCACGGACGAGGCCTTCCGCAACGCCGCCCGGGTCTGGGACGCCGAGCGCGCCCTGCACCTGCCCGGCGAAGGTCTGGTCCAGCGCGTGCTCCTGCACAGCGACGCCCTCGTACACACCGCGAACACGTACTACGCGGCCGTGCACTTTCCCGCCACGGTGCTCTTCCTCGTCTGGCTCTACCTGCGCCGCCCCGCGCACTACCTCTGGACCCGCCGGGTCCTGGCCGCCCTGACCGGCGCGGCCCTCGTCCTCCACCTGGCCTTCCCCCTCGCACCCCCGCGGCTGCTGGGCGCGGCCCACCTGATCGACACCGGCCAGGTCTACGGGCCGACCGTCTACGGGGCCGCGCCCGCCGCCGACACCATGGCCAACCAGTTCGCCGCAATGCCCTCCCTGCACTTCGGCTGGGCGCTGATGCTGGCCCTGGGCATGATCGCCGCGACCTCCTCGCGGTGGCGCGCCCTGTGGCTGCTGCACCCGCTGGTGACCCTGCTCGTGATCGTCGGCACGGCCAACCACTACTGGCTCGACTCCATCGTCGCCGCGCTGCTCCTCGGAGCCGTCCTGCTGCTGGTCCCGCGCCCGGTCGGCCGTTCGCTGATCGCCCGGCGGAGCGTGCCGGGACAGCGCGCGGTGCCGGTGCCGGTGGTGGGTGCGGCGGCCGTGGAGCCAATGGAACCCGTAGGAGCCGTCCGGTGAACTCCACGCTCCTCGCCGTCCTGCTCTGCCTCGCCGCAGCCGTCACCTACGCGGCCGCCGCCGTCGCCCAGGAACGGCTCGCCCGCCGCGCGGTCGCCCGCAGCACAGCGGCGCTGCTCGGCAACGGTGCCTGGTGGTGGTCGGCGGGCCTGAACGCCGCGGCCGCGCTCCTGCACGCCGCCGCCCTGCGGTACGGGCCGCTCACGCTGGTCCAGCCGCTCGGCGCGCTCACCCTCGTCGCCGCCGTGCCGCTGGGCGCGCGCGGCGCCGGGCGGCGGGTCGTGGCCAGCGAGTGGCGCGGCACCCTGGCCACCGTCGTCGGCCTCGGCCTGCTCCTGCTGCCCGCCTCCGGCCCGTCCCCCGACGAGACCCTGACCCTGGCCGAGGCGCTCGCCGTCTCGGGGGCCACGGCCGCGGTGATCATGCTGCTGACCGCGCGGAGCGACACCCGCTCGGGGCTGCGCCACGCGACGGCGTCCGGGCTGGCCTCCGCGGCCGCCTCCGCCCTGACCCAGACCGTCGCCGTGGCGGGCGGCCGCGGCGGATCCCTGCTCAGCTTCCGGGTCGTCTCGGTGGCGCTGCTCGTGGTGGTCTTCGCGGTCGGCGGGATGCTCCTGTCCCAGCGGGCCTACCGGGGCGGCCTCGGCGCCCCGCTCGCGGTGGTCAACTTGACCAACCCGCTGGCCGCGGCCGCGATCGGGATGATCCTGCTCGGTGAGCGCATCCAAGGAGGAGCGTTCGGGGTCCTGTTGGCCGTGGCGGGAGCGCTCGCGGCGGCCCGCGGCGTGCTGTTGCTCACACGTGCCCCGCAGCAGCCGGCGGCCGTTCCGGCTCAGTCCGCGCCCCAGGCTGCACCCCAGTCCGCGCCCCAGGCTGCACCCCAGTCCGCGCCTCAGTCCGCTCCGATGGCCGGTGTGGCAGCATGAGCCGCATGGCTGCCGACGACGGTTCGTTCCTCTCGCTCCGCTCCAAGGGCTCGATCCTCTCCATCGGTTCGGTGGGGTCGATCCTCTCCATCGGATCGGTCGGGAGCGTGCTGTCGGTCGGTTCGATCGGCTCGGCGCTGTCGGCCGCATCGGTGGGATCCGTGCTGAGCGCGGGCTCGTTCGCCTCCGCCCAGTCGGCGCTGTCGGTGCTGTCCTGGCGCTCCCGCGGCGGATTCCTGGCGGCGGGAGGGGTCGGAGTCGCGGGAGCCGCGGTGCTGGGCTTGGTGGCGGTGGCCGTCCTCAGGCCCGCCCCCGGGTCCCGGCGGCGCATCTGAGAACCGTTTCACCTGTTCACGCGTCTCTCCCCGTGAGACCTGAACGGACGTCGCGCGCACTACGGGCCGCGCACATCGAAGCGGAGTGAACGGGCATGGGCATCATCGGCTGGATCATCCTCGGACTGCTGGCGGGCGGGATCGCCAAGGTCCTGCTGCCCGGCCGTGACCCGGGCGGCCTGATCGGCACCACCCTCATCGGCATCGCCGGTGCCTTCACCGGCGGCTGGCTCTCGGCGAAGTTCCTGGACCGGTCGATCCAGAACGACTTCTTCGACCTCGCGACCTGGGGCTCCGCCATCGCGGGCTCCCTGGTCCTCCTCGTCGCCTACCGCCTCATCTTCGGCAACTCGCGCAACTGACCGTCGGTCCGGCGGCCCGGGTCGGACCTCCGTGCAGGCCGACGTGCCGGTACGCCGGGCCTCGTCGTCTCCAGGGCGTACCGGGACGTGGTCCATGTCCACGTCCCGGTACGGGTACACCGGCGTCGGTGGCGGCGCCTACGATGACCGGCCATGGACAGCAGTGAGGCCGGCAGACGGTTGATCGACGGGCGCTTCGAACTCGCGCGGCCCCTCGGCAGTGGCGGAATGGGGACGGTGTGGCGCGCCCGCGACATCGCGCTGGACCGGGAGGTCGCCCTCAAGGAGGTGCGGCCGCCGGATCCGGCGACCGCCGCCGCGCAGCCCGGGCTCGTCGTCCAACTGCGCGAACGCGCCGTCCGCGAGGCCCGGGCCCTCGCCCGGCTCGCCCACCCGAACGTGGTCACCATCCACCACATCGTGGAGCCCGAGCCGGGCTCCGACGGCCATCCGTGGATCGTGATGGAGCTGGTCAGGGGCGGCTCCCTCGCCGACCGGCTGGAAGGCGGGCCGATGCCGGTGGCGGACGTGCTGCGCCTCGGGCTCGACCTGCTCTCGGCGCTGCGGGCGGCGCACGCGGAGGGGGTGCTGCACCGTGACGTGAAACCGGCCAACGTGCTCCTGCGGCCGAGCGGCTCCGCGGTGCTCACCGACTTCGGGATCGCCGCCCTGCACGGCGCGACCGGGCTGACCTCGACCGGAGCGCTGATCGGTTCGCCGGAGTACATAGCGCCCGAGCGGGCGCGTGGCGCGGAGGGGCTGGCCGCCTCCGACCTGTGGTCGCTCGGGATGCTGCTGTACGTGGCAGCCGAGGGGGTGCACCCGCTGCGCCGGGCCACCAGCCTCGCCACCGTGGTCGCGGTGCTCGACGAGCCGATCCCCGCGCCGGTCCGCTCCGGCCCGCTGGGCCCCGTACTGGAACGGCTGCTGGTACGGGACCTGGCCGTGCGGCCCGACGCCGAGGAACTGGAAGCGCTGCTCCGCGGTGCGAGCAGTGCTCTCGGCGGCGCCGCCCCGGTGGTACCGCCCACCGCCCTCGGGAGCTTCGGGCCGGCGACCCCGGCCGCCGGTCTCGCCATGGGCCCCGGGCCGACCCCGGCGGCGCACACCCAGCCGCAGCCGCCGTTCGTTCCGGGTGCGGGCAACCCGTACGCGTTCACCGTCCCCGTGACCTTCCCGCCGCCCGCGCCGCGCAGGCGCCGTCGGCCCGCCCTGCTCGCCGGACTCCTCGCGGTGGTCCTGGCCGCCGGGGTCGTCGGCCTGGTCAACTGGCTGCCCGACGGGAACGCGGACGCCGGCGCGGGCAAGAGCGGCCACACCAAGTCCTCGGCCATCCCGTCCGTTTCCGGACCGGCCTCCACCGCCCGGGGCACCGCCGTGGCCCTGACCCCGACCCCCACCCCGAAGGCGAGCACGCCGAAGCCGGTCACTCCGCCCAAGGGCAGCCTGATCGACCCGGCCAACATCCGTACCGCCGTCGAGGCGTTCAAGCAGCAGGCGGGCACCACCACCTTCGTCGACATGAAGGTCTACGACGAGTACGTGCTCGCCGACATCCCCACCGCGCCCGGAGCCAAGACGGTCGACTCCTGGCAGTACCGCGGCGGAGTCGCCAAACGCACCGGCCCGTCCGGCACGGTGAAGCCCGGCGTGCCGCTCATGGACATGGCGGCGCTCGACTGGGACGCCCTGCCTGCCCTGATGGCCGAGTCGACGAAGGAGCTCGGCGTCGACAACCCGAGCTTCCGCTACCTCAACGTCTCGCCTTGGATGGACGCCCCCGCGATCCGCCCCTACATGAGCGACGAGTACCAGCAGGGCGGCTACGTCCTCGCCGGCACCGACTTCAAGATCAAGAAGGTCTACCGGAGCTGACGTCCGGTGAAGCGGGCGAGCACCGTCGGCCCGTTCAGCCCGTTCAGCCCGTTCAGCCCGTTCAGCCCGTTCAGCCCGTGCCGCCCGTGCACAATTGGATAGCTGTGCTCTCCAAAGAAAGGTCCGAGGGATGCGGCTGGCAGAGTTGAGCGAGCGCAGTGGCGTCTCCACGGCAACCATCAAGTACTACCTGCGCGAAGGGCTGTTGGCACCGGGGCAGCGGGTCAGCGCGACGACCGCCGACTACGACGACGGGCACGTGAGGCGGCTGCGGCTGGTCCGCGCGCTGATCCAGGTCGGCGGGATTCCGGTGGCGAAGGCCCGGGAAGTGCTCGCGCACGTGGACGACGAGTCCCTGGGCCGCACGATCCGGATCGGCGCGGCGCTCTGGGCGTTGCCGCAGGGGCCCGAGCCGGACGGCGGGGATCCGGCGGTGATCGCCGCTCGGCGCGAGGTGGACCGGCTGCTGGAGAGGCTGGGATGGTCGACGGCCCGGGAAGTGGGGGAACTGTCCCCCGTCCACCGCTCGCTGGTATCGGCGGTGTCCACCCTCATCGGGCTCGGCTATCCGTGGGATGCGGAACTGATGGCCCCGTACGCCGAATTGATGCACCAGGCGGCCGTGCGCGACCTCGACTTCATGGAGACGTACCCCTCCGAGGAGGAGAAGGTCGAGACGGCCGTGGCCGCGGTCGTCCTCGTCCAGCCGGTACTGAAGGCCCTGCACCAGCTGGCTCAGGAGGAGGAGTCGGCGCGGCGGTACGGGCTGGAGTGAGCGGCCTGCCGCGAGCGGGCTCAGTACGGTCCGTTGACGTTGTCGATCGAACCGTAGCGGGCGGCCGCGTAATTGCAGGCGGCCGTGATGTTCGCGACCGGGTCGTACGAGTCCAGCGAGGTGCCGGGTACGTGATAGGCCCTGAAGGTCGGGTCGATGACCTGGAGGAGCCCCTTGGAGGGGATGCCCGCCGCCGCGTTGGAGTCCCAGTTGTTGATGGCCAGCGGATTCCCCGAGGATTCGCGCATGACGTTGCGGTGAATTCCTTCGTAGCTTCCGGGAATTCCGTGCTGGGCCAGAACGTCGAGCGACTCCCGGATCCATCCGTCGAGGTTGTTCGCGTAGCCGGTGGTGGCCTTGACGGCCTTGGCCGCGGCAGGCGCGGCGGCAGGCGCGGCCGCCGCGGTGAGGTTCAGCTTCAGGCCCGGGCGGATGGCCGAGGGGTCGGCGCCGACGATGCTCTTGTTGGCCTCGTAGAGCTTCTGCCAGCCGCCGCCGATGGAATGCTCGGCCGCGATCTTGCTCAGGGTGTCGCCGCTGACCACGGAGTACGTCGTGGGGGCGATGGTCGCCTCGGCCGCTCCGGCCGTGGTCGCGCTGATCAGCGGGAGGGCCAGAGCCGCACTGCCCGTACCGGCGAGGGCCAGCTTGCGGGTGAGTGCGTGGTGCTGCTTCGGCCGGCGGTGCTTTCCCTGTGCGGGCATGGCGGAATTCCTCACGTGGGGGTACGGAAGAGCCCTGGTGGAGGCCGGATTCGGCAGCTGACCACCGGGAGTGAGGTGACCGTAGGCGAGTGCTGCGGGCCGGAACAAGACACGAATTCGAGCGGGAGATCAACTTCCCGCATTCGGCCCGGTGGATGACCTTGAAAAGAGGTCGGGGAATTCCCGAATATCCAACCGGGAAAAGGGAATCGCCCCGCGCGGGGAAATGATGTTGGCGCCGTGGGCGTGACTCACATCACGAGTCGGCGGGCGGCGGCCCAATCCGGGCAAGTCGCCCGTCGCCGGGGCCGATTCGGGCGACCCGCCCGTTGGTGGCGAATCGCCCATCCGGGGATAATCAGCCCTCGTGCGTGATCGTGCCGTCCTCGCCCATCGCGGGGTGGATCCTGGTCGGTCCCTCCCCGTTCTCCTCCTCGTCGGACGGCCGCGGGCCCTCCGGCCCGTCCGGTCCGATCCGCACCAGCCGGCGCATCCGGACGACCAGCAGCTCCCGGCCGTCGTCGAGGCGCACCGCGTTCGCGTTCCCGGCGGCCCGGAACTCCGCCGCCGCCCGCTCGTACCCCGCCCGCCGGGCTTCCGGCGGCTCGGCCCCCAGGATTTCGGCCCCCTGCATCCCGGGCGTGGCGGGCCGGGGCCAGGTCAGGATGTGCGCCAGCGCCCTGCGGGCCGCGTGCGGGCTCGGCAGCACCGCGAGTCGGCCCGCACCTCGGCCGGGTAGCGCGGGCTGCGGTAGTGCAGGCCCATCAGTGCGAGCCGCTCCGAGGCCTCCGTGACGCTCGCCGCCGCGATGTGGTCGATCACGAAGCCCGCGTCGACCTCCGGCTCCCGGGACGGCGGCTTCCAGTCGCGCCCGGCGGGCTCCGGATCGGTGGGCCGGGGCGGCTCCGGCCCGTCCCCGTCGGTGTAGAGGATCTCCTCGCACCGCACCACGCGGTAGCGGGTGCCGGCCGCGGTGACCTCGTCGACCGTCGCCGTCTCCAGCCGGGCGACGGCGGCCAGCAGCTCCCGGCGGACCGCGCGGTCGTCCGTGTCGTCCTTGGCCCGGAACCACAGGGTGGAGTTCAGCCGGTCCCGGGCGTCCTGCGGGAAACCGCACGTGACCGGAGTCGACACCTGCCACCGGTGCCCGCCCCCCACCGGCTGGGAGGCGATTCCGAAGAGCGGTCCCCGGATGATGTAGTGCCCGTACCGCTGTGCGGCGTCGGAAGCGTCGGCCTCCTGCGCGGCGGCCACGCTCATGGCGGGCATTCTGGGCGCAGCTCCCGAAGGTCCGCCCGACCATCGGCAACTCGGCACCGAACGAGCGGAGTTGTGGTAGCGGGCCGGATGGGCAGGCGTTCAGGCGTTCAGGCGCTCAGCAGGGAGGCGGGGTCGGGCAGTTGCGCCAGTTCCCGCAGCGCCGCCGTGACGGCTTCCGAGCTCGCGGGCAGCAGGGGGAGGCGTACGTCCGGGGTGGGGATGCGGCCCTGCGCGTACAGCACACCCTTGATCACCGACGGGTTGGGCTCGGCGAAGAGGGCCGCGGAGAGCCGGGCCAGCGCGTGGCCGAGGGTGCGCGCCCGGTCCGATTCGCCCGCCTGCCAGGCGGTCGCGAGTTCGGCGAACCGGGCCGTCGCGATATGGGCCGAAGCGAGGACCCCGCCCGCCGCACCGAGCGCGAGGAGGGGAGACAGGAAGGTGTCGTCGCCCGCCAACACCGCGAAACCGTCCGGCAGATCACCGAGCAGTGCCACCGCATCCCCGTCGAGCGAGCCGACCGCGTACTTCACCGCGGCCACCCCGGGGAGCGCCCCGACCTCCCGCAGCAGGGCGGCGTCCAGCGGCTTCCCGGTCCGGTACGGGACGTGGTAGACGATCAGCGGTACGGGGCTCACCCGCGCCAGCCGCTCGAAGTGCGCCAGCACCCCGGCGGCTGAGGGCCGTACGAACGCGGGCACGCTCACCAGCGCGGCCCGCGCCTCGGGCCAGCGCTCCAGCCGGCCGAGCGACTCCTCGGCGGCCCGGGTTCCGCTCGCCCCGGCGCCCACGGTCAGCGCCGCCCCCCGCTCCCGGCAGACCCGGGCGCAGACGTCGGTGACGAGGTCGCGCTCGGCCTCGTCGAGGGCGGCCGGCTCGCCGGTGGTGCCCAGCGCCACGATGCCGTCGGCTCCCGCGTCGAGCACCTCGTGCGCGAGCGCCTCCAGAGCCTCGGCGGCGACCTCGCCGGCGGCGGTGAAGGGCGTGATCAGCGGTACGTGGATGCCGTGCGGGGCGTACGGGCGGCGTGTGGCGGGAGAGGGCGTGGCCGTGCTCGATGTCTGGGTCATGGGACGAGCCTGGCCCGCTCCGAGCATCGAATCCAGTTCGCGTTTCTTACCTGAACCGTAAGCTGATCCGATGCTTGATGTACGACGCCTGCGCCTCCTGCGCGAACTCGCCCGCCGGGAGACCATCGCCGCGGTGGCCGAGGCACTCTCCTTCAGCCCTTCGGCGGTGTCGCAGCAGCTCTCGGTCCTCGAACGAGAGGCAGGCCTGCCCCTGCTGGAACGCACCGGGCGCCGGGTCAGGCTCACGCCCGCCGGCCAGAACCTGGTCCGGCACGCCGACGCCGTGCTGGAACTGCTGGAGCGGGCCGACGCCGAGCTCGCGGAGGCGCGCGGCGGGCTGGCCGGCGTGCTGCGGATCGGCTCCTTCCCCACCGCGACCCGGGCCATCGTCCCCGCGGCCCTGGCCGAGCTGGCCCGCCGCCATCCGGGACTGGAGCCGATGGTGTCCGAAACCGACCCGGCGGTGGTCGCCCACGCACTGCGCGCCGGGGACCTGGACGTGGCCCTGATCCACGCGTACGACTTCGTCGCCGCGCCGCAGGAGCCGGGGCTCGCCACGGATCCGCTCTACCGCGAGGCGATGTACCTGGCGACGCCGTCGGAGCGGGCCCCGGCGGCGCCGGCAACCGGGAATCCGGGGGACGCGGCGGGTGGGGCCGGTGCATCCGGCCCGGGCGGAGCCGGGCAGCGCGCGTTGCTCCGTACGCATGCCGACGCGCCGTGGATCACCGCCACGCCGGGCACGCTCTGCCACGCCATGACCGTTCGGGCCTGCGAGGACGCCGGGTTCGTGCCGAGGATCCGCCATCAGGTGGACGAGTTCGCCACCGTGCTGGCCCTGGTCGCGGCCGGGCAGGGGGTGGCCGTGGTGCCGCAGCTCGGGATCACCGGACACGCGGATCCGGCCGTCGTGCTCACCCGCCTCGTCATGGAGCGCCGTACCAACGTGGCCTTCCGCAGCGGCGCCGCCGCCCATCCCGCCGTGGCCGCCCTCAGCGCGGCCCTGCGGGCGGCCCTGCCGCCCGAACTCTCCGGACGGCCCCTCTAAGCCGGCACGGCGTGGCACGGCGCCCGCCGCCGTGTGAGTCACCGCACCGGGGCGCGGGGCAACTCCCGCACACGGGGCCGCGCGTGTACGTTGGCGGGACCGGCGGAGCCCTCGCGGCGCCTCCGGTGCAGTCGACGGAACAGTGATCGAGATCGGGGTAGCAGTGACGCATCGCGTACGAGGGGTCATCGCCCGGAGCAAGGGCGCACCGGTGGAGACCACGACGATCCTCGTGCCGGACCCGGGCCCCGGCGAGGCGCTCGTACGGGTCCAGGCCTGCGGGGTCTGCCACACCGATCTGCACTACCGGGAGGGCGGGATCAACGACGAGTTCCCCTTCCTGCTCGGCCACGAGGCGGCCGGGGTCGTCGAATCGGTCGGCCCGGACGTCACCTCCGTGGCGCCCGGCGACTTCGTCGTCCTCAACTGGCGCGCGGTGTGCGGGAGCTGCCGGGCCTGCAAGCGCGGCCGCCCCTGGTACTGCTTCGCCACGCACAACGCGACCCAGCCCATGACCCTGGAGGACGGCACCCCGCTCTCCCCGGCGCTCGGCATCGGAGCCTTCGCGGAGAAGACGCTGGTCGCCGCCGGCCAGTGCACCAAGGTGGACCCGGCCGCCTCGCCGGCCGCCGCCGGGCTGCTCGGCTGCGGGGTGATGGCCGGCCTGGGCGCCGCCCTGAACACGGGCAACGTCGGGCGCGGTGATTCGGTGGCCGTCATCGGCTGCGGGGGAGTGGGCAACGCCGCCGTCGCCGGAGCCAAGCTTGCCGGAGCCTCTCGGATCATCGCCGTGGACCTGGACGACCGGAAGCTGGAGTGGGCGCGGGGACTCGGCGCCACGCACACCGTCAACGGTGGTTCCGAGGACGTGGTCAAGGCGATCCAGGAGCTGACCGGCGGCAACGGCGCGGACGTGGTCATCGAGGCCGTCGGCCGCCCCGAGACGTACAAGCAGGCCTTCTACGCACGCGACCTGGCCGGCACGGTGGTGCTGGTCGGCGTCCCCACTCCGGAGATGCGGCTCGAACTTCCGCTGCTGGACGTCTTCGGGCGCGGCGGCGCCCTGAAGTCCTCCTGGTACGGGGACTGCCTGCCGGAGCGGGACTTCCCGCTCCTCATCGACCTCTACCTGCAAGGCCGGCTCGACCTCGACGCGTTCGTCTCCGAGCGCATCGCCCTGGACGGCGTCGAGGCGGCCTTCGGACGGATGGAGCGTGGCGAGGTGCTCCGTTCGGTGGTCGAGTTCTGAGCACCGACGGACTTCTGACCGCCAACGGACCTTTGACAGCCGACGGGCCGCTGACCACTGACGGGCCGCCGGCCACCGACGGACCTGTGACCGCCCGCGAACCGATGACCGACCCGGGGCAGGCCCGCGCTGCCGCTCGCGCGCTCGCGGCGGCGGCCCTGGGGCGCGACCCCGGCCCCATGGCCACCGCCGCGAGCGGTTCCCACCATGTGTACGTCGGCTCGGACGTGGTCGTGAAGCTGATCGATGCGGCCTCCCACGCGCGGCTGAACAGGGAGATCGCGCTCGCGCCCCACCTGCCCGCCGGCCTCACGGCCCCGCTGCTCGACAGCGGAACCCACCGGCTGGAGGCGGGCGACGTCCGCTATGCCTGCTACACCCGCGTGCCGGGGACGGCTCCCGGCATGGGCATGCCCGGCGTGGACGGGGCGACCGCGTGCGCGCTGGCCGAGGAGGCGGTCGAGCGGCTCGGCCGGCTCCACGCCTGGGTGCCCGGGGGCCGGGCCGGCCGGACGCTGAGGGAACCCCTCGACCACGGAGGGTTCACCGGCCGGGCCGCGTTCTTCGCCGGGATCGAGGGCCTCATCGATCGCGACCGGCACGGATTCGTACCTGCCCACCTGCTCGACGGACTGAAGACGATCGCGCGGGACGCACCCCCGCACGCCCGTGCGGCCGTCCCGGTCCACGCGGACTGCCATTGGGACAACTGGCTCGCGCACGGTCGGAGCGTGACGGCCCTGCTGGACTTCGAATGGGCCCGATTCGGGGATCCGGTCGACGACTGGTTCTTCCTGATCCGGTTCAGCGGTCCGCACATGGAGGCCGTCCTCGACGTCGTCGCCCGTGCGACGGGCACCTCCGCGGACACCCTTCGGGCAGGATGCGAGATCCGTGAAGCGACCCACCTGGCAGCCGACCTCCGCGTCGCACTGGAACGCCCCGACGTCCACGCGCGGATGGCCGCGGACCGGCTCCGCTCGCTGGAGGAACTCATCGTCGGGCGCTACTGGTGGCAGCACGCCCGCTGAAGCCGGCCGTCACGGCGTGCGGGTGGTGGGCCGCGGGCAGCACCGGCAGCACCGACCAGGGCGGCAGCTCGGGCGGGCCCGTCCCGGGCCGGGGCCCTCGCGTAAGCTCGGGCGGGCCCGTCGCCCCGGTTCCTCATCACCCACCGGCCCCGGGACGGCTGCCGCGTACACCACCGCACCGCGCCGACCCCTGGGACCTCCCGTGACCCCCGTGAACCCCGTGACCTCCGAGATCGCGGCCGCCGCCGGCTACCGCCAGCCCGGTGTCGTCCTCACCGACCACCACTTCAGCGTCCCCCTCGACCACGCCCGCCCCGACGGCGAGCGGATCGACCTGTACGCGCGCGAACTGGTCGCCACCGGCAAGGACCCGCAGTCGCTTCCCTGGCTGCTCTACCTGGAGGGCGGACCCGGCTTCGGCGCCCGCCGGTTCATCGGCCGGCAGGCCTGGCTCGAGCGGGCCCTCACCGAGTTCCGGGTGCTCCTGCTCGACCAGCGCGGGACCGGCCGCTCCACCCCCGTCAACCGGCAGACCCTGCCGCTGCGCGGCGGCCCCGTGGAGCAGGCCGAGTACCTCGCCCACTTCCGGGCCGACTCCATCGTGCGCGACGCCGAGACCATCCGCCCGCTCCTCACCGGCGGCGCGCCCTGGACGGTCCTCGGCCAGAGCTTCGGCGGCTTCTGCGTCACCCACTACCTGGGCGCCGCCCCCGAGGGGCTGTCCGCCGCCCTCATCACCGGCGGACTGCCCTCCCTGGACGCCACCGCCGCCGAGGTGTACGAAGCCGCGTACCCCCGCGTCGAGCGCAAGAACCGGGCGCACTACGCCCGTTACCCCATGGACGTGGAGCGGGCCCGCCGCATCGCCGCCCACCTCGTCGAGCGTCCGGCCGAGCTCCCCGGCGGGTACCTGCTGACGGCCGAGGCATTCCAGTCCCTCGGTCTGCTCCTCGGCGTCTCCGACGGCAGCCACCAGCTGCACTACCTGCTGGAGGACGCCTTCGTCCCCACCCCGGACGGGCCCGCCCTCTCCGACGCCTTCCTGGAGGCCGTGCACGCCCAGCTCTCCTTCGCCGGGCACCCCCTCTACGCCCTGATCCACGAGGCGATCTACGCCCAGGACCCGGGCGCGCCCATCGGCTGGGCCGCCGAGCGGGTCCGCTCCGGTCACCCGCGGTTCGACGCCGCGAAGACCCTCGCGGGTGCGGAGCCGCTGTACTTCACCGGCGAGACCATCCACCCCTGGCACTTCGACTGTGACCCGGCGCTCGCCCCGCTGCGCGAGACCGCCGAGCTGCTGCTGGCCCGCACCGGCTGGACCCCGCTCTACGACCCGGCGCGGCTCGCCGTCAACGAGGTACCGGTGGCCGCGGCCGTCTACCACGACGACATGTACGTGGACACCGCGCACTCCCTGGCCACCGCCCGGGCGATCCGCGGCCTGAAGACCTGGGTGACGGACGAGTTCGAGCACGACGGGGTCCGTGCCTCGGGCCCGCGCGTCCTGGACCGGCTGCTGGCGCTCGTACGCGACGAGGCCTGACCTCTCCCTGAATCCAAGGGAGTTATGGGACCGGGATGCCCATGCGGAGGAAGAACAGGCCGATGAGGCGTCCGCCTTCGTTGATGGTGACGCGGAACTCTCCGGTCCCGTTCTCCATGTGGAGGGGCACGTTCACCACGGACCCGTGGATGGACGTGACCTGCCGGGGGTCCCCGTGTGACTGGTAGGGCCCGTACTGCTCCTGGTAGTCCTTCCAGGACTGTGCGAGCGCCTCGGGAGACGCTTGGTGGCGGAGCGTCTCGTCGAAGCGGGCCGAGACGGCGGCGAAGTCGCCCCGCACCACCTCGTCGAGGGTGTCGAGGGCGAGCCGCTCGTCATCGGCCCGCCCCGGAAGGGCCGTCCCGGCCGGGGCCGTGACCTCCGCGGGGGCTCGGACCTGGGCCGCCGCGGGCAGGGCGCCGTTCGTCGGCAGCAGGGCGCCGACGGCCAGGACGGCCGCGGGCAGGAGCCGAACGAACCGGACGAGCCGCGGCTTCGCGCCGCGCGCGAGGTCCTTCGCGAGGTGCTTCTCCGGTAGCGGGAGCATGGCTTCCTCCTCGGGAGCGCCGTCTTTCATGCTAGGGCGCCCCCCAAGCGGTCGCACCTCGGCCGCGGGCAGGTGTGAGGGTGCTCAACGACCCCGGCCGGGCGGCTCCACGAAGGCCCGGGTCAGGTGGGCGGTGGCCAGCAGCGCGCCGCGGCGGACGGCCAGGGACAGGAGCTCCTCCCGCGAGGCGCGGGCGGCGGCCCGGTCGCGTTCGTGGGAGTACGGGACCGCCGGATCGGCCAGCTGCACGGCGTGGACCAGTACGTCCCCGGTGACCAGCACGTCCCGGCCGCGGCCCCCGCCGCCGGGCCCGGCCGTCCCCTCCACCAGCACCGACTGGTGGCCGGGCGTGTGCCCGGGTGTCGGCAGCAGGGTGATGCCGGGAGCCGGCCGGTACGCCCCGGTCACCTCGTGGAGGCGTCCGGCGGCCCGTAGCGGGCCGACCGTCCAGTCCCACACGGGATCCGCCCGGTCCAGGGCCGCCACTTCCGCGCTCTGTACGAGGTACCGCGCATCGGGGAAGAACGGCTGCCCGGCCTCGTCCTGAGTCCAGCCGGTGTGGTCCTCGTGCAGGTGGGTCAGGACCACCGACTCCACGTCGGCCGGGGCGATCCCGGCCTCCGCGAGCGCCGCGGGCAGCCGGCCCGGGACCGGGGCCCAGCCGGCCGCCGGGCCCCGGGCCGGGCCGATCCCCGCGTCGATCAGCACCCAGCGGCCGCCCGGCCGGGACACGGCGAAGCACCGGAAGTCCAGCCGCCAGGAACCCCCGGGCCCGGCCGCACCGGATCCAGTAGCGCGGCGCCCTCCCAGGCGGCGGCGCCCGCCCCCGGGAACGCGGTGGCCGCGGGCTCGAAGAACGACCCGCTGGCGTCGAGCAGGGCCACCACCTGCCCCTGAGTGTCCATTCGCCTATTGTGCGACGTATGAACCAACGACTGGACGGGCCCCCGCCCTTGGAGCCCATGCCCACCGACTGGCAGCGTGCGCTGGCCGTCGTGGCGCACCCGGATGACCTGGAGTACGGCTGCGCCGCGGCCATCGCGGACTGGACGGACGGCGGCCGCGAGGTCGTCTATCTGCTCGCCACGCGCGGCGAGGCCGGCATCGACACCATCGACCCCGCCGCGTGCGCCCCGCTGCGCGAGGCGGAGCAGCGCGCGAGCGCGGCCGTCGTCGGGGTGCCCACGGTGGAGTTCCTCGACCACCGTGACGGTGTCCTCGAGTACGGCCTGGAGCTGCGCCGGGACATCGCGGCCGCCATCCGGCGCCACCGCCCCGAGCTGGTGATCACGATGAACCACCGCGACACGTGGGGCGGGGCCGAGGGCGGCGGCTACTGGAACACCCCGGACCACAAGGCGGTCGGCCGGGCCACCCTGGACGCGGCGGGCGACGCCGGCAATCGCTGGATCTTCCCCGAACTCCTGACGGAACAGGGCCTGGAGCCGTGGAACGGGGTGCGCTGGGTGGCGGTGTCCGGCACCACGACGCCGACGCACGCGGCCGACGCCGGTCCCGGGATGGAGCGTTCGGTGAAGTCCCTGATGGAGCACAAGGCGTACATCGCGGCGCTGACGCAAGAGGATCCGGAGACGTACGTGCGCTCCTTCCTGACGGGCTACGCCCAGCAGGCGGCGGCCCGGTTCGGGGGCCGCCCGGCGGTGCCGTTCGAGGTCTTCCCGCGCTGAGCGGACCGACCTAAGGTGTCCGCGTGATCGACACCCTGAGCACGGAGATCGCGGAGGGTGAGGAACGGATCCGTCTGGACGTCGCGGACGGGATCGCCGAACTCACCCTCTGCCGGCCGGAGAAGCTCAACGGCTGGAGCTGGGAGTCCACGCGCCAGCTCGGCCTGCTGGCGGACCGGATCCGCTTCGACCCCGCCGTGCGCGTGGTCCTGCTGCGGGCCGAGGGCCGGGCGTTCTGCGCGGGCATCGACGTGACGGCCCCGGGCGGGGCGATCACCGGGGCCTCGGCGGCCGAACGCAACCGCAACTACTACGAAGGCATCCGCTGGGTGCACGAGCGCTTCGCGGTCCTCGCCCGGCTGCCGCAGCCCGTCGTGGCCGCGGTGCAGGGGTACTGCCTGGGCTTCGGCTTCGAGCTGGCCCTGATGGCCGACATCCGGGTGGCGGCCGAGGACGCGGTCTTCGCCCTGCCCGAAGCCCAGTTGGGCGTGGCGGTGGACGCGGGCGGCGACCTGCGCATCGCCCGCGAGGCGGGCGCCGGCTGGGCCAAGTTCCTGGCGCTGACCGGCCGCCGCATCGACGCCCGGACGGCGGAGCGCCTGAACCTCGTCCAACAGGTCGTGCTGAAAGGCGAGTTGGAGCCGGTCGCCCGCGCGCTCGCGGCGGAGATCGCGGCCAACGCCCCGCTTGCCGTCCAGGGCATCAAGCGCGCGATCGACTCCTACGCGGACGCCGCCCTGCCCGCGGCCCTCGACCGCGTGGCGATGACGGCGGCCCTCACCCTCACCTCGGAGGATTCCCGCGAGGGCTACACCGCCAAGGCGCAGCGCCGGCCCCCGCACTTCACCGGCGGCTGAGGGCGGGTCACCGCAGGCCGAGCACGGGCCGTACGGAGAACGCCTCCCACGCGGACTCGCCCTCGGGGCCGTACACGAACTCGGCCATGGCCGGGTTGCGGTTCGCCGTGGCCAGCGTCAGCCAGGCCCAGAGGTCTCCGTACCCACCGCACACGGACTCGCCCCCATCCCCGCCGTGCACGGCGCCCGGGTCGCCGCTGATCTCCGCGGCGTAGGAGTCGTAGGCGATGCGCAGCCCGAAGGCATTGGGCTCGCACCGCGGTCCGCCCGCGCCGCTGCCGTAGGACGGTTCGCCGATCGGGCAGGTGTCGCCCCACCGGAAGAGGGTGCGCGCCCCGGCCCCGCAGGCGTGCTCCCACTCGTCGGCGCCGGGCAACCGCAGCCCGTGCCCCGCGAGCGCGGCGGGCATGTCGGCGGGGGGTTCGGTGAGCGGCTCGTTCGCCACGGCCATGAACACCGTCGCCAGGGTGACGGTCCGGGGCGGGCTCATCAACTCGCCCAGGTGCGCCTTGAGATCGGGGCCGTACCCGAACTCCTCGGCCAGGCTCTCCTCGAAGTCGGCGGTCTGCTCCGGGGTCGGCTCCCAGGCGTCCAGGTCGAAGCCGAGTCGGACCGTCCCCCCGGGGATCAGGGCGAACTCCCGTCCGTCCCGCTCGACGAACACGCGGTGGAGGGGGCCGCCGAGGTGCGGGACGGCATCTATCAGGCTCACCCGGCCGCCCACCAGGTCGGCGGCTTCCCGGGCGAACCGGCGGACGTCCGGCAGGGCGAACGAGCGCCACCGGTCAAGGGTCAGATCAGCGTGGGACATGCGGTCCATGGTGCCCCGGACCACTGACAGCGCGGTCATGCTCCCGTGGTGGACCCGGGCCGGATGACCATCAGCACGGTGACGGTTGCCCACAGAAGGTTGAAGACGCCGGTGAGCATGGCGAGCCGGGCGGCGGAGCGGATGCCGGGTCCGGAGCCGGGGGGCCGCGCGGTGTCGGGGGCCTGTGCGGCGCCGAGGGCCTGTGTCGCGCCGAGGGGCTGCACGGCGTCGAGGGCCTGCACGGCGTCGAGGGCCTGCACGGCGTCGAGGGCCTGCACGGCGTCGAGGGCGCCGTCCTGGGCGGGCAGGATCAGCAGGGCCAGGACGGCGGCCGCCGCGGTGGTCAGGACGATGGAGGTGATCAGCCATCCGCTGCCGAGGACGCCGAGGCTGCTCGCCGTGGCGAACCCCAGGACGGGAACCGAGACGCCGATGCCGGCGTAGACGCGGCAGATGCGGTGCAACGTCCGCAGGGTCGCGAGCGCCTCGCGGTCACCCGGGTTGCCGTGGGCGCTCCGCAGCGCTTTGGGGAACATGCTCGCGGCAACGGTGACCGGGCCGATGGCCAGCACCGCGGCCAGAACGTGCAGGGAGAGAAGGAGTTTGGTCATGGTCAGCGGCCCGTGGCCGTGCCGGCGGTGCGGCGCTGTCCGGTGACCTTCGAGGCCGGGAGGCGCCCGGCCCTGGACGTGCCGGCGAGGGTGTCGCCGTCGACCGTCACGGCGAAGGCCAGGTTCAGGCGGACGGGCTTGGTGATCGCCTGCTGCCAGGTGAGCCGGTCGCCCTCGAGGGTGATGTCGCCGAGAGGGACTTCCTCACTCGCCCCATGGGCGGACCCGGTCAGGACACCGTCCTTCAGGGAGAGTTCGACCACGGCTTTGATCCTTCCGATGGGGGTGGAGACGGACAGGTCCCAGACGCCTTCTACGGACATGCTGCTGTTCTTCCTTACGTACGTGTGCGGTGGTGGCGGTGAGGTGCGGGGGCGGGGCGGGGCGGGGCGAGGCGGGGCGAGGTGGGGGTGGGGGTGGGACGCGTGGTCAGAAGCCGGCGGGCACCGGGCCCTCGTTGCGCCAGACCGTGCCGCGGCGCTCATGGGCGAACAGCTCTTCGACGGCCCGGGCGATCCGCGGGCCCACCTCGCGCTCCAGCAGGTACAGGCCCAGGTCGATGCCGGAGGTGACGCCGGCTCCGGTGACGAGGTCGCCGTCATCGACGACCCGGGCGCTCACCGCGTGGGCGCCGGTGGCATCGAGCATGTCCAGGCCCAGGTGGTGGGTGGTGGCGTGGCGGCCCTCCAGCAGGCCGGCCATGGCCAGGACGAGCGAGCCGCCGCACACCGCGGCGACGGTCACCTCGGGGTTGTCCATCGCCGCCTTCAACAGGGTGGGCAGCTCGGTCGTCAGGGCACGGCCCAGCAGCAGGGGGATGAACTCGTCCTGCTGCCGTTCCCCGGCCCCCGCGTCGAGGTCGGGGACCTCGCCGGGCTCGCCCACGCGGCCCGAGGCGCCCGGGACCAGGATCAGGCCCCCACGCCGGGGATCGAGGACGGCGGTGGCGCGCAGCACCAAGCCTCCGGTGCCGCTGATCACCTCGCGCGGGCCTTCGGCGGAAACCAGTTCCACACTCACAGCGCCGCCGGAGGCGGTGCCGCCGGCGTACAGCACCTCGTAGGGGGCGATGGCATCGAGTGGATCGAAGCCGTCGAACAGGATGATCTGGGCATGCACGGAGAGGGTTCCTTCGGGTGCGGCGGCGTCCGGCCCGTGCCGGAGTCGCTCCCGACGCTAAGCGGATGCCCATCCGTCTCCCAGTGGCATTACTGACACCTTCCAACGGAATAGCGCCACCGGCGCAAGCGGGGCCCCGACCTGCCAGGAAGTGGAGAATTCAGGAGACCGAGGCCGGAGCGCACCATCGCAGGGCGGGTATCTTCTGGCCATGCACACCATTGCCGTCCTCGCGCTGGACCGGGTGATCCCCTTCGATCTGGCCACCCCGATCGAGATCTTCACCCGCACCCGCCTCCCGGACGGACGCCCCGGCTACCAGATCCGGGTCTGCGCCGAGCTGCCGGAGATCGATGCCGGAACCTTCACCCTGCGCGCGCCCTGGGGACTGGAAGGACTCGAGGCGGCGGACACGATCATCGTTCCCGGTACCGCCGACCCCGCGGCCCCGCTCGCTCCCGCCGTCCGTGACGCGCTGCTCGCGGCCGCCGCGAACGGCACGCGCATCGCCTCCATCTGCTCGGGTACCTTCCCCCTGGCCGCCACCGGGCTCCTCGACGGCCTGCGGGCCACCACCCACTGGATCGCGGCGGACCTGCTGGCCGCCACGTACCCGGACATCGAGGTCGACCCGGACGTCCTGTACGTCGACAACGGCCAGATCCTCACCTCGGCCGGCGCTGCCGCGGGCCTGGACCTGTGCCTGCACATGATTCGGCGCGACTACGGTTCGGCCGTCGCCGCCGACGCCGCCCGCCTGTCCGTCATGCCCCTGGAACGCGAGGGCGGACAGGCGCAGTTCATCGTCCGCGACTACGCGCCCACCCCCCAGGGGTCGACCCTGGAGCCGCTGCTGGTCTGGCTGCAGGACAACCTGGGCTCAGATCTCTCCCTCGCCGAGATCGCCGCCCGTGCCGGAACCAGCACCCGGACCCTGATACGCCGCTTCCGGGACCAGACAGGCACCACCCCGCTCCAGTGGCTCCACCGGGCCCGCATCCGCCAGGCCCAGCATCTCCTGGAGACCACCCGGCACTCCGTCGAACGGATCGGCGCCCAAGTCGGCTTCGGCTCGCCCACCGCCTTCCGTGACCGGTTCAAGAAGACCACCGGCGTCAGCCCGTACACCTACCGCCGCAGCTTCAGCTGACGCGTTCCGGCACGGGCCCCTCCACCGGCCACCTGACCCCGCTACTCCTCCATCCGCAGCAGGGCGAGGGCGCGGGCCGAGACCGCGGGGAGCGCTTCGAGGCCGTCTTCGGCGGCCCAGTGCTCGAGGGCGACGGTGACCGCGTCGATGAGTACGGCCGCCAACAGGCGGGTCTCCAGGGCGGCTTCGGGACGGCCCGTGCGGACCGCGAGGACCGGCGCCAGGCGGTCCTGCATCGCGCGGGCGGCCGCCAGCCAGCGCAGGCGGATCTCCGGGACGCGGCTCATCACCTGGATGAGGCGGACCGTCTGCCCGGGCTCCTCGTAGCGCGCGCCCGCCGTCGCGATGGTGAACGCGGCCTGCGCGGCCTCGGTGAGGGGCTCCGACGCGGGGCGCAGGGCGAGCTCCTCGACCAGGGTGGCGACCCCGGCGGTGAGGACCGGGGTCAGTGCGTCCTCCTTGGTCGGGCAGTACCGGTAGAAGGTGCGCAGCGAGATGCCGGCCGCCCGCGCGATGTCGTCGACCGTCGTGGCCTCGTACCCCCGCTCCGAGAACAGCGCGGCCGCGGCCTCCGCGATCTCGTACCGCGTGGTCTCCCTGCGCCGCTCCGTCAACGACGGGCGGTCCGTACGCGCCGTGCTCACCGCAACACCTCCAGGGGTAGCCGGGGCCAATGTGCCACACGGTCGCACTGTGCCATGCCCTGCCGTGAAGACGTACCACGCCATCCGTGTGCGGAGGTCATCGCGGGCGCTTCACGGAGCGAACGGGCCGCGCCCCAACTGGTCGCGCACCGAAACCACTTCGGGGTTGACGAGCGAGCGCCGCTGCCAGTTCGCCCCGTCCACCACCAGGGTGTGGCCGGTGATGAAGCGGGCGTAGGGCGAGGCCAGGAAGGTGGCGGCCCAGCCCAGTTCGCGCGGTGCACCGACCCGCAGGGCGGGCTGCCTGGTGTCCTTGTCGTCCGGAGCGGCCCGGTCCAGGCCGCCCCGGATGTCCTCGGTCATGTCCGCGTGCGGGAAGAGCCCCGGGACCAGGCCGTTGATCTGGATGCCGTACGGGCCCCACTCGACGGCGAGGGTCTCGACGAGGTTCTTCACCCCCGCCTTGGCGGCGGCGCTGTGCGCGTATCCCGGGCCGCCGGTCCAGGCGTACGAGGCGCCGATGTTCACGATGGACCCGGCGCTGCCCGCGGCGAGGTGGCGGCGGCCGAACTCCCGGGTCACGAACCAGGTGCCGGTCAAGGTGATGTCGACCACCGCCCGCCAGGCGTTGGGCGACAAGTCCTCTGCCGGGCAGGGGAAGTTGGCGGCCGCGTTGTTGACGAGCACGTCCGGGACCCCGCCGAAGGCGGCGCCGGCCGCGTCGAAGACCTCGGCGATCCGCTCGGGGTCGCGGATGTCGCAGACGGCGGCCGTGACCCGGCCCGCTCCGGGCACGGCCGCCAGTTCTTCCTGCGCCGCCTTCAACTGCTCGATCCGGCGGCCGGCGATCACCAGATCCGCCCCGAGCCGCACGAACTCGGTGGCGATGGCCTTTCCCAGCCCGGTCCCGCCGCCGGTCACGAGCACCGCCCGGCCGGTGAACGTGCCGGGCGGCAGGGCGGCGGAACCGAGCGGGGGAGGCGCGGGCAGGCCGCGCGTGGGGGTCTCCATGCGCCCATCGATAGCGTGGAGGCGCCGAGATCACCATGGCCGTGCCGGGGGCAGTTGCTTCAAGCTACTTCTTGGGGGCGTACGCCTGCTTGCTCGCGCAGGTCCAGATCACCGGGCTGTCCGCCAGGACGGTCAGATCGCGGAAGGAGCCGCCCACCCGGTCGTCGTCCGAGACGGCATGGGCCTCGGTGTTGACGTCGGTGCTCACGCCCGCCGGGTTCGGGAGGACGAGCGGGGTGCCCGTGCCCGGCCAGTAGGCCGCCTGCACGTAGCGGGCGTAGCCCTCGACGAAGGTGGCGGCGGTGCCGACCGTCACGTTCGTGGTCGGGCTGATGGCTTCGAAGGTCAGGGTCTCGTAGCCGGTGACCAGTCCGGGGGCGGCGGGCGGCGCGTCGTACGGCTTCTTCCAGAGGGCCGGGGTCCGGCGCCGCAGGTCCCGGTAGCTCTCCGCCTCGAATCCGACGACGCGGCCCTTGTCGTCGATGCCGCTCGCCTGGGTGCCCGTCGTCCAGTCCGTCTCGTTCCAGACGGGCAGGCTGTAGGGCGGGTAGCCGCCACCGGCCGGCCAGACCACCGGGAAGGTCTTGCTGACGATCCGGTCGTTCTCCAGGTCCTCGTACTCCGTGTGGGCGGTTCCGAGCACGTCCCCGCGCTTGTTGATGCCGTCCACCGCCACGATCCGGGTGCTGGGGTGAGCGTCTTCGGGCACCGGCAGTTCGCGGACCACGGTGCCGTTCGCCCACTCCTTCGGCGTGCCGGCGTCCATGCCGACGACCCGGCCCGCGTCGTTGACGTCCGCCGCGTCGGTGCCGGTGGCGGCGCCGGTCAGCAACCGTACCGCCGTGTCCCCCGGACGGTAGGTGAAGGCGGCGCGGGCGCGGTCCGAGGAACGCTCCACGGTGCCGACCATCAGGCCCTTGGCGTTGACGGCCATGACCCTGCCGTTCTGGAAGCCGGCCGGCAGCGGGACGGCGTGGACCGCGTGGTCCGCGGTCCAGTACGCCGGGAGGCCGAGGCTCTCGCCGACGGCGAGGCCGTCCGCTCCGAGGCCGTTCACGACCCCGGAGGCCCAGGGGCCGGAAGGCAGGGCCGGCAGTCGGACGACGTCCGGTACGCACGTGGTGGTGGTGGCCGCCGCCGGGGCGGCGGTCGGGTGCGCGGCCGGCGCGGCCGAGGCCGGAGCGGCAGCCGTGATGAGACCCGCCAGGACGACGGCGGCTCCGGCCGCGGACATGCTTCTGCTCATGTGGTGCTTCCCCCAGGATGTGTGAAACGCCCCGCCCGGACGGCGGGGTCCCCGTGCCCGTCAGTCAGTCATGTCTGTTCGTGACGTGCTCGTGTCATATGTTGCCCGAAAGCGGGCGGGATGTGACCGGCTCGGCGCGTGTCGTTGCGGACCGACCGGTTCCCATGGACTCCGACTGGTTCCCATGGATGCAAGCGACCGCTTAGTATGCCCGCGAGCGCGGTTCCCGTCGGCGGCTGGAGGCCCCGGATGCAGGCATGGCGAGTACACACACCCGGCGAGCCCCGCGAGGCCATGCGCCTCGAAGAGGTTCCCGAACCGGTACCAGGCGAGGGCGAGGTGAGGCTCAAGGTGCTCGCCGCCAACGTCAACTTCCCCGACGCGCTGCTCGTGCGCGGCCAGTACCAGATCCGCCCGCCGCTCCCCTTCACCCCCGGCGTCGAGATCTGCGGCGAGACCGAGGACGGCCGCCGCGTCATCGCCAACCCGAGCCTGCCGCACGGCGGTTTCGCCGAGTACGTCACCGCTCCCGCGCGCGGCCTGCTCCCCGCCCCGGACACCCTCGACGACGCCGAGGCGGCCGCCCTGCACATCGGCTACCAGACGGGCTGGTTCGGCCTGCACCGCCGGGCCCGGCTCCAGGCCGGCGAGACCCTCCTCGTGCACGCCGCCGCCGGCGGGGTGGGCAGCGCGGCCGTCCAGCTCGGCAAGGCCGCCGGAGCCACCGTCATCGGGGTCGTCGGCGGCAAGGACAAGGCGCGCGTCGCCGAGGAGCTCGGCTGTGATCTCGTCATCGACCGCACCAGCGAGGAACTGGTCGCCCGGGTCAAGGAGTTCACCGGCGGGCGCGGAGCCGACGTCGTCTACGACCCGGTCGGCGGCGAGGCCTACACCGCCTCGGCCAAGTGCGTGGCCTTCGAAGGACGGATCATCGTGGTCGGCTTCGCGAGCGGCACCATCCCCGCGCCCGCGCTGAACCACGCCCTCGTCAAGAACTACGCCATCCTCGGACTCCACTGGGGCCTGTACGCGGCCAAGGACCCGGCCGCGATCGCGGCCTGCCACGCCGAGCTCACCCGGCTCGCCGCCGAGGGCTCCATCAAACCGCTGGTCAGTGAACGGGTACCGCTCGCCGGAGCCGCGGACGCCGTGCAGCGCCTCGCCGACGGGACCACCACCGGCCGGCTGGTCGTCGTACCGGCCCTGGACGCCACGCTGCCCGGCTCCCCCGCAGGGGGCTCCCGATGACGGCCGCCGCGCTCACCGCCGACCAACTGCTCGCCCGCGTAAGGGAACTGCTCGCCGCACACCCGCCGGCCGCCACCGCACGCGGAGCGTTCCTGCGGGCCCGGTTCGACGCCGGACTGGCCTGGGTGCACTATCCCGAAGGCCTCGGCGGACTCGGCGCGCCCCGCTCCCTGCAGGCCGTCGTGGACGCCGAGCTGGAGGCCGCCGGAGCCCCCGACAACGACCCGCGCCGGATCGGCATCGGCCTCGGCATGGCCGCGCCCACGATCCTCGCGTACGGCACCGAGGAGCAGAAGCGGCGCTTCCTGCGTCCGCTGTGGCTCGGCGAGGAAGTGTGGTGCCAGCTCTTCAGCGAGCCCGGCGCCGGCTCCGACCTGGCCGCCCTCGGCACCCGCGCGGTGCGCGAAGGGGAGGAGTGGGTGGTCGACGGCCAGAAGGTGTGGACCTCCAGCGCCCACACCGCCCGCTGGGCCATCCTGATCGCCCGCACCGACCCGGCGCTGCCCAAGCACCAGGGCATCACCTACTTCCTCTGCGACATGACCGCCCCGGGCGTCGAGGTGCGTCCGCTGCGCCAGATCACCGGGGAGGCCGAGTTCAACGAGGTCTTCCTCACCGGCGTCCGGATCCCCGACGCCCACCGCCTCGGCGAGGTGGGCCAGGGCTGGGCCGTGGCCCGCACCACCCTGATGAACGAACGCGTCTCCATCGGCGGCATGCGGATCCCGCGCGAGGGCGGCATGATCGCCCCGGTCGCCGCAGCCTGGCGCGAGCGCCCCGAGCTGCGCACGCACGACCTGCACGGGCGGCTGCTGGAACTGTGGGTCGAGGCCGAGGTGGCCCGGCTGACGGGGGAGCGGCTGCGCCAGCAGCTCGCCCAGGGCCAGCCCGGCCCCGAGGGCTCGGGCATGAAGCTGACCTTCGCCCGCCTCAACCAGGAGATCAGCGGGCTGGAAGTGGAACTCCTCGGCGAGGAAGGCCTGCTGTACGAGGACTGGACCCTGCGCCGCCCCGAGATCGTCGATTTCACCGGCCGTGACGCCGGCTACCGCTACCTCCGCGCCAAGGGCAACAGCATCGAGGGCGGCACCAGCGAAATCCTCCTCAACATCGTCGCCGAACGCGTCCTCGGCCTGCCCGCCGAGCCGCGCGACGACAAGGACCTCGCGTGGAAGGACCTGGCCCGATGAGCTCTCCCGCCGCAGCCCCGCTGGACTTGCTGTACTCCGAGGCGGAGGAGGAACTCCGCACGGCGGTACGGTCCCTGCTCGCCGCCCGCTGCGCCCCCGCGGCCGTCCTCGGCCGGATCGAGGGCGGCAGCCCGCACGACCCCGGTCTGTGGCGGGTGCTCGCCGCCGACATCGGCACGGCGGGGCTCCTCGTACCGGAGAAGCTGGGCGGACAGGGGGCGGGCCACCGGGAGGCGGCCGTGGTCCTGGAGGAGCTGGGGCGGGCCGCGGCGCCGGTTCCGTACCTCACGAGCGCGGTCCTCTCGACGGAGATCCTGCTCGGCTGTGAGAGCGCGGAGTCCGCGGACCTCCTACGGGAGCTCGCGGCCGGCCGCCGCGTCTGCGTGCCCGCGCTGCCGCTGACCCTGGCCCCCGGCGCACCCTTGCCGGCGCCGGTCCGGGACTCCGGCGCGGGGTCGCTGAGCGGGAGCGTGACTTCGGTCGCCGATGCCGTCTGCGCCGACGTGCTGCTGGTCCTCGCCGACACCGGGCTGTACGCGGTCCCGGCCGACGCGGCGGGGGTCTCGCGGACCCCGCTCGTGGCGCTGGACCTGACCCGGCCCCTGGCAGGCGTCACCTTCGGCGGAGCCACCGGAATCCGGCTCGCCGACCCGGCCACCGCCCGCGCCGCCATCGCCGGAGCACTGCTCTCGGGAGCCGGACTGCTCGCCTCGGAACAGCTCGGGACCGCCGAGTGGTGCCTGTCGGAGACGGTCGCGTACCTGCGCACCCGCCACCAGTTCAACCGCCCCCTCGGCTCCTTCCAGGCCCTCAAGCACCGTCTCGCCCGACTGTGGCTCGACGTGGCCTCCGCCCGCGCGGCGGCCCGCGCCGCGGCCGACGCCCTCGCGACCGGCGCCGCCGACGCGCCGCTCACGGTGGCGGTGGCCCAGGCCTACTGCTCCGGCGTGGCGGTCAGGGCCGCAGAGGAGTGCGTGCAACTCCACGGAGGCATCGGCATGACGTGGGAGCACCCCGCGCACCTCCACCTCAAGCGGGCCAAGGCCGACTCCCTGGCCCTGGGCACGGCCGGCCACCACCGGGGCCTGGTCGCGGACTTCGCGGAGCTCCCGGCGCCGACGCCCTAGTGCTGTGACGGCGAGCGGGTCGTCATCCCAGGAACGCCTCGACGGCCGCCGCGAACCCTTCGGCATCGTCGATCCAGGGGTAATGGCCCGCTCCGGGCTGCACCGAGAGGGTGGCGTCGCAGAACAGTTCCGCGAGCTCGGCCGTCGACCGGGGCGGGCTGTTCAGGTCGAACTCCCCGGTGAGCAGCAGGACGGGTGCCCCGAAGGCGCCGAGCGCGGCGCGGGTGGTCTCCGGAGTGAAGGCGCCCTCGGCGCCGAAGTGGGCGACGGCATCCCGGTTGACCGGCCGGCCGGCGGCGTGGTGCTCCCGCGCCGCGCTGTCCCACCGGCCGCAGAAGAAGGGGGTGAGGGCGTCCCAGTCGCTGCCCGTGCCCGCGGAGACGGCCTCCAGGGCGGCGAACGCCGCCGGGAACCAGGGCTCGTCCTCGCGGAGCCGCGCGAGTTCGAGCCGAGTGTCACCGGTGATCTCGATCCCGACGGCCCGGGTGCCGGGGCCGATCAGGGCGAGCTTGCCGAGGGCGCCGGGGTACCGGGCCGCGTACCCCATCGCGACGTTCGCCCCGGCGGAGTGGCCGAGCAGGTCGGTCCGGTCGAGCCCGAGGTGTTCGCGCAGCGCCTCGACGTCCTCGACGAGCCGGTCGCAGCGGTAGGAGGCGGTGTCCTCGGGAACGGCCGAACCGCCCGTGCCGGGCAGGTCGAGGAGGATCAGCCGGCGGTGGCGGGACAGGCCGCCGAGGTCGCCGAGGTACCGGGAGTCCGCAGGGCCTCCGGGGATGCAGAGCAGCGGTTCGCCGTCTCCGGCCGTGTGGTATGCGAGCCGGGTTCCATCGGGTGCGCTAAAGGTGGGCATGGGGGCAGCCTGCCATTCATAACCAGGTTGTACAACCTGGTTATGGGTCCGTCCCGCCGTGGCGCGGTTCCGGTGTATAACCGAGCTATGACAGGTGAAGAGGGTGCGAGCCGGATCCCCGAGTCGCTGACGGAGGAGCAGGCCGGGCGGATGCTCGCGGAGATGAACGAGGTCATCCGCGCGGGCGAGGAGATGCGCAGGCTGCGCACCGAGATGATCAAGGTCTTCGCGGGCTTCGGCTGGACCCAGGACAAGATCGCCCGGCTCACGGCCATGAGCCAGCCCGCCGTGTCCAAGCAGGTGGCGAAGTACAGGGAGCAGGAACCGCTCCCGGCGGTCGGGCTCTCCCTCGACCAGGGCGACGCGCCGTGGCTCGAAGGGCGCCTATGGGGCCTGGCCGAGGAGATCGCCGAGGCGTACCCGGACAGCGCGCGCTGTGCCCGCCAGGTCGATGCGGTCGCCCGGGGGAAGAAGCGGTTCACCCCCCGGGACGTGGACGAGCTGCGACGCCTCGTCGAGGAGGATCTGAGGCTGCACCGCGAGGAGCTGCCCGCCGCCTACCGGGAGGCGTACGACGCGATCAGCCGGGGCCTCGACGTCCCCTCGGGGGCCACCACGGACACCCCGGCCTCCGTGCGCCGCACCCTCGCCCACCGGATCCAGCGCGACCGGCTCGGCGACGGAGCCTGACGGCCCGGTTCACGGCCCGGTTCACGGCCCGGTTCACGGACCGGCACGCGCACCGGTCACGGGCGGGTCGTGACCGGAGTTGCGGGCGGGCCGGAGTCGCGGGCGGGCCGGGGCCCGGGCGGCGCCCGCGCCACCGCCTCGGGCGCACCGCCGCCCGGGCGCGCAGTCGACCTGGACCACCGCCGTCCTGGCCGAACGGCCGATGCGGGCGCCCGGGCGGATCCGGCAACCTCTACGGGTCCCCCCGGTCCCGCCCCTCGAAGGAGGCGCCATGCTGCACGCCCTCTACCTCCTCGGCATCGCCGCCTTCGCGGCCTCCGGCGTCCTCGCCGCGCACCGTGCCAACATGGACCCCTTCGGCGGGCTCGTCCTCGCCTTCGCGGCCAGCATCTCCGGCGGGACCCTGCGCGACCTCATCCTCGACCGGCACCCGCTCTACTGGACGCACGACTGGCTGCTGCTCGTCCTCATCGGGTCCGTCGCCGTCGCCACCATGCTCTACCTGCGCCGCAGGCAGCTTCCGCAGCGCGCGCTCATGGTCGTGGACGCCGTAGGCCTCGCCGTCGTCACCGTGATCGGCGCCCGCGCCGCGATCGACGCGCACGTCACCCCCGTCGCCGTGCTCATCCTGGCCGTCCTGACGGGCGTCACCGGCGAGGTCGTCCGCGACGTGCTCTGCGGAGAGTTCCCGCCGCTGCTCCTGCGCGAAGAGGTGTACGCGACCGCCGCCCTCGCGGGGGCGCTGTCCTACCTCGGCCTGCACTGGGCCGGTGTCCCGGACACCGTCGACATCGTCGTGTCGGCCGGCCTCGTCTTCGCCCTGCGCATGACCGCGATCTTCCGCGATCTGCACCTGCCCCGGCTCCAGCGCACCACCGCCTGATCCTTATCCTCGGTCGGATGAACCCCTCCCTCACCCGGATCGACGACGCCGCCGCCCTGACCGCACACCGCGAGGAGCTCGCCGCGCTGCTCCTCGCCGTCGTGCGCGGGGGCTCCTCGATCGGCTTCCTCGCCGACCTCGAACACCGGGAGGCCGCCGCCTGGTGGGACTCCCTGCTCCCCGCCGTCGAGGAGGGCTCGCTCGCCCTGTGGGTGTCCCGGGGGCCGGACGGCCGGATCGACGGCACCGTCAGCTGGAGCCGGGAGACGAAGCCGAACGGCCGTCACCGCGCCGAGGTCCGCAAGCTGATGGTCCACCCCGACGCCCGCGGCCGCGGCACCGGCCGCGCGCTCCTCGCCGAGGCCGAGTCCGCCGCGGCCCGTGCCGGGGTGGTGCTTTTGTTCCTCGACACCGAGAGCGGCAGCGCGGCCGAGCGGGTGTACCGCGCCGCCGGCTGGACCGAGGCCGGCTCCATCCCCGACTACGCCACCGACCCGGCCGGCCGTCTGGTGGCGACCACCCTCTACTACAAACACACCGAACAGGAGTAGGTGTCCCCGGTGACCTCGCCCGCCGCGCCGCGTTAGACCCGTAGCCACCGGCCACCGAGCGAGGGAGACCGTATGTACGCAGCACCAGGCGCACCACTCACCCGCCGCGCGGTCCTCCGTACCGCCTTCACCGCGGCCGTGTTCGCCGGCACGGCCGCGGCGCTGGCCCCCGTACTGCGCGCGCGCCGTCCCCGGCAGACCCTCACACCGGCTCCGCTGACCCCGGCGGGCGAGGAGACGTACCGCGGCCGGCACATCGCCGTCGACCCGACGGGGACCAGTGTCCGCATCGACGGCCGCGCCCTGCACGTCATGCGCCGCTCCGACGGCACGTACCTGAGCGGGATCAACCACTTCCAGTCCTACGCGACCCCGCTGGAGCTCGCCCGCGCGGCCGTCGACGAACTGGGCACCACCCAGCTGGCGTTCGCCGCCGCGCACCACGGGGGACAGGAGTAGCAGGGCGTGTACATCCGGCAGAACCAGAAGAACCTGACCAGCGCGCAGAAGAAGCGCTTCACGGCGGCCGTGATCGAGCTCAAGCGCAACGGCACCTACGACGCGTTCGTCCGCACCCACGACAAGTACTTCGTTCCCGACCGCGACCGCAAACGGCGCGTCGGGCACATGTCACCGTCCTTCTTCCCCTGGCACCGGCGCTACCTGCTGGAGTTCGAACGCCAGCTACAGAGCGTCGACGCGGGCGTCACCATCCCGTACTGGGACTGGACCACCGACACCAGCCCGGCCTCCTCCCTGTGGGCGGAGGACTTCCTCGGCGGGACCGGCCGGGAGAGCGACCGCCAGGTGATGACCGGCCCGTTCGCCTACAACAAGGGCAACTGGACCGTCACGGTCGGCATCACGGAGGCCGCCTTCCTCACCCGCAACCTGGGCCGGCCGCAGAACCCGATCAGCCTGCCGACCCCGGCCGAGCTGCAGTGGGCGATCGACGACCCGCTGTACGACAGCTCCCCCTGGGACTCGACGGCCGGGCGCGGCGGCTTCCGCAACAAACTGGAGGGCTGGGCCGCCCCGAAGAGCGAGAAGTGGCGCAACCACAACAAGGTGCACCAGTGGATCGGCGGCCACATGACCGGCGGCACGGCCCCCAACGACCCCGCCTTCTGGCTGCACCACGCCTTCGTGGACCTGCTCTGGGACCGCTGGCAGCAGCGGCACCCGGCCTCCGGCTACCTGCCCGCCGCCCCGCTCGCGCTCGGCGACCTCCAGCGCGGCCGGGTGATCGCCCTCGACGAGCCGATGCCGCCGTGGGACGTCACCCCGCGCGAGATGCTCGGACACCAGGGCCTCTACCGCTACGAGTGAGCCCCGGCGGGCCGGCGGGGCCGGCCGGGCACCCCGGCGGCACGACACGAGGAAGGGCCCCCGCCGTACGGCGGGGGCCCTTCGGGTCACCAGGCGATTCAGCCGCCGTAGTTGCCCTCGGTGTGGTGGCCGCCGTCGTGGCCCGACGCGTTGATGCAGGTGTTGCCGAACGCCGGGTTCAGCAGGCCGATCACGTTGACGGTGTTGCCGCAGACGTTGACCGGGACGTGCACCGGAACCTGGAGCAGGTTGCCCGACAGGACACCGGGGGAGCCGACCGCCGCACCGTGCGCTCCGGCATCGGCAGCCGCCAGACCCGCACCGGCGGCCAGGGCGCTACCGGCGGCAGCGGTGATGACGAATGCCTTCGCGATACGCGACATCAAGATCTCCTAGAGAGGAACGTGGGTGCCGCAGGAAACAGAAGTTGCGGCGTTTGACATGGCATACAACGCGGAGAGCGCCCAAGGGTCACGGTCGCTGAGCCGCCGGTGATCTCGGACCACGAGCGCTTCGGCCTACGAGCCGGCCGAGAAGCGGGCGGAGGAGAAGTACCGGGGCACCGGCTTGACCGCGCCCGGTGCCAGCACCTCCACCGGGGTGCCCACGCAGCCCGGCTCCCGGTACAGGGCCACCGAGCGGTTCGTCTTGTTGGTCACCGCCCGCCCGCCGCCGCCGAGGGCCTCCACACAGCCCTTGGGGGAGTCGATGCCGTGCGGGCGGTCGTCCGTGCCCAGGTACTGGAAGGCGGGCCCGACGGCCGTCGGGGTCCCGAGGGCGGCGGTCGGGCCGTCGGCGGCGTACGCGCTGCCGCCGGCCGCCGCTGCGGTGGCCGTGGCCGCCAGCAGCAGGACGGGGACCGATCCGGCCCGGACGAGGCTCCGAATGGTGTGGGGGAGAGACAGGGATCGCATGCCCGCCCAACCCGCCGCGCCCCCGGCGGGGTCACGCCTTGTCACCCCGCGCATGCCTGTGCGACCGTGCGACCGGCGCGGAGCCCCGACACCAGGCGCCCGGACACTTGGAGGACGTTGATGGCCGCAGCGGCGAGCGGGACCCCGGACAGCCCCCGTCCCCGGGTCCGGACCGCCCACGGCGAGGTCGAGGGCAGGACCGGCCCGGGCGGCATCGCCGTCTTCCGGGGCATCCCCTACGCCGCCCCGCCCGTCGGAGCCCTCCGGTTCGCCGCGCCCGAGCCCCCCGAGGCCTGGGACGGCGTACGCGACGCGGGTGCGTACGGCCCCACCGCGCCCAAGGTGCCCTACCCCGAGGCCTTCGCCGCGCTGCTGCCGGATCCCGAGGTCCCCGGGGAGGACTGCCTGAACCTCAACGTGTGGACCCCCGCCCCCCTCGGCGGGGAGACGTCCGGGGCCCGGCTGCCGGTCATGGTGTGGATCCACGGAGGCGCCCTCACCCGGGGCTCCTCGGCCGTGCCCGTCTACGAGGGCTCCGCCTTCGCCCGCGACGGGGTGGTGCTCGTCTCCGTCAACTACCGCCTGGGCGTCCTCGGCTACGGCCTCTTCCCCGACGCCCCCGCCAACCGCGGGCTGCTCGACCAGATCGCCGCCCTGTCCTGGGTACGGGAGAACATCGCGGCCTTCGGCGGCGACCCGGCCCGCGTCACCGTCTTCGGGGAGTCCGCCGGAGCCATCAGCATCGGCGCCCTGCTCGCCGCACCCCGCGCCGCCGGCCTCTTCCAGCGGGCCGTCCTGCAGAGCGGCGCCCCCGAGGTGCTGCCGCGGGACAAGGTGCGCACCATGGTCCGGCGGATGGCCGCGCTGCTCAAGGTGCCGGCCACGGCCGAGGCCTTCGCCGGGGCCGCCCTGCCCGATCTGCTCGCCGCACAGGCGGCCGTACTGCGCCGCTCCTCACCGCTGCTGGGCGGCCCCGCCTTCGGCCTGGTCGCCGACCCGGAGACGCTGCCGCTCGATCCGCTCGAAGCGGCGGCCGCGCGGGGCGACGTAGCGCTGCTGCTGGGCTGGACCGCCGAGGAGTACCGGCTCTGGCTCGCCCCGACCGGGGCGATGCGGCTGTTCGACCGGCTGGGGCCGCTGTCCGTGGCCCTGGGCCGGATCCGGTCCGGAAAGGACCGGGCCGCCGTACGGGCGCTGCGCGCGGAGCGGCCCGGCGCGGGACCGGCCGACCTCCTCGGCCACCTGCTCACCGACCGGCTGCTGCGCGATCCGCTGCGCGCGCTGGCGGGCGCGGCCGGGCGCAGCGCGCCGAGCTTCGTGTACGAGTTCGCCTGGCCGTCCGGGGTCGCCGGCCTCGGGTCCTGCCACGCCCTGGAGCTGGGCTTCGTCTTCGACACCCTGGACGTACCCGAGGCGTCCTGGCTGGCCGGACCGGACGCCCCGCGGGAACTGGCGGGGGAGATGCACGCGGCCTGGGTGCGCTTCGCCGTCGACGGGGACCCGGGCTGGGCGCCCTGGAACGGCGACGGCCCGCCGAAGGTGTTCGGCGGGCCGGGGCGCGAGGAGCCGGTGCGGGTCGGCGCGGCGACTACTCGACGGGTCCTTCCATGACCTTGCTGATGAACTGGATCGGTCCCTCGCCCATGTTGGGCACGTAGGTCTTGGCGTTGTGCTGGCCGCCCTGGATGATCCTCAGGTTGGTGTGGATCGGCCCCTTGCCGTAGTCGGCGATGAACTTCTGCACGTTCGGCAGGGTGTTCTTGTTGCTCTCGTTGGTGCCGACCTGGAAGGCCAGGTAGACGTCCGGGCCGCCCTTCTTGGCGATCAGCGCCTTGGCGAGCAGCTCGGGGTTGTTCTCCGCCTTCTCCTTGTCGTGGCCCTTCCACAGGGAGGAGTCGGGGACGATGTCGGGGCCGGAGCAGATCGCGGCCTTGAACTTCTCCGGGTGCTTCAGCACGGCCTTCAGGCTGGCGAAGCCGCCCGTGGAGGAGCCCATGTAGGCCCAGCCGTCACGGGACTTGATCGTGCGGAAGTTCGCCCGCATCAGGTCCGGGACGTCGTCGGTCAGCCAGGTGCCCATCTTGGGCTGGCCGGGGATGTCGGAGCCGTCCCAGTAGACGCCCTTGTCGTCCGGGCCCGGGTTCAGCACCGGCATGGCCAGGATGAAGGGCTTGCTCTTCCCCTGGGAGTACCACTTGCTGATGCTGCTCTGGAGGCCCAGGTCGGTGCCCATCCAGTAGTTGTTCGGGTAACCGGCCCCACCGGGCAGTGCGATCATGACCGGGAAGCCGCTCTTGGCGAACTTCGGGTCGTTGTACTCCTTGGGCGCCCACACCCAGACCTTGCCCTTGAACCCGGACTTCTTGCCGGTGAGTGTGGTGACGGCGACGTGCGTGCCGTCGGACAGGGTCATCGAGTTCTTGAAGTCGGCCGCCGGGCCGGTGGGCATCGACATCTTCGAGTTCGGCGGCGGGGAGGCGACCGCCGCTCCACCGGTGTCGCCCCCGGCGGGCGGCTGCCCGAAGGAGACGGCCTCGCCCTTGTCGGTGAAGGGCGGTATCTCGTAGTGGTTCATGACCAGCGCCGCGATGCCCGCGAGCGCGAGGACGGAGGCACCCGCGATCACCCACCGCCGGACCCGGGACGGCCGGCGCGGCTCCTCGGACTGCGGCGGGTGCGGCTGCTCGTGGGGCTGCCCGTACTGCTGCTCGTACTGGGGCGCGAACTGCTGGGTGTCCTGCTCCCCGTAGGGCTGCGTGTTCTGCCCGCCGTACGGCCCGCCGGCCTGCTGCCCGTACTGCTGTCCGTAGCGCTGAGACTGCTGTCCGTGAGGCTGCGCGTTCTGCTGCCCGTAGGGCGGCCCGTACTGCTGTGCCTGCTGCTGGCCGTGCTGCTGCCCGTACGCATCGCCGTAGGGCGGTTGCTGCTGGTAGGGCCCTTCCGACCGGTACGGCTGCTGCTGTCCGTCGGGTGAGTGCGACATGTGGGGTTGCTCTCCGGCTGGTGCTGCCCCGTTGGGGCGGAGTGGGACTGCTTTCGATCGAAAGATGAGCGTACGTGCTCGCGGGTTCCCGATTTTTACGTCTCTTGGTGTTCCGAAGGGACGGACGTTGCCCGACGCGAAAACGGCCTGCCGAGTTTCCGTGCTGTTCGCCGAGTATCTCTGGCCCATGCACATGCCGATCGGTACGGTACGTCCGCGCCGCCCCCAGACCACCCTGCCCGGAGGTAATTCCCGTGTTCGGCATGCCCTTTTCACGGTCCCGTCGCAAGACCGCCCTCGCCACCGTCCTCGGCGTCACCGCCGCCGGCGCCGCGCTGTGGGCGGGCATCGGTTCCGCCCAGCCCGCACACGCGGCAGGCCTGCCCGCACCCGACCACATAGTCGTCGTGGTCTTCGAGAACCACGCCTACAGCCAGGTCATCGGCAGCTCCAGCGCCCCGTACATCAACTCCCTCAAGACCGGGGGAGCCAACCTCACCGCCTCCTACGGCATCACGCACCCGAGCCAGCCCAACTACCTCCAGCTCTTCTCGGGCTCCAACCAGGGCGTCACCGGCGACAGCTGCTACACGCCGGCCTTCAGCTCCGCGCCCAACCTGGCCTCCGAGCTGATCGCCGCCGGCAAGACCTGGGCCAGCTACAACGAGGGGCTGCCCAGCGCGGGTTCCACCACCTGCTCCAGCGGCAAGTACGCGCGCAAGCACAACCCCTGGTTCGCCTTCTCCAACGTGCCCACCAACACCGCGAAGACCATGACCCAGTTCCCCACGGACTTCACCACCCTGCCCAAGATGTCCTTCGTCGTCCCGGACCTCTGCAACGACATGCACGACTGCTCCGTCGGCACCGGCGACACCTGGCTCAAGAACAAGGTCAAGGCCTACGCGGACTGGGCCAAGACCCACAACAGCCTGCTCGTCGTCACCTTCGACGAGGACAACCGTCTCGCCGGGAACAAGATCCCGACGGTGTTCTACGGCCAGTCCGTGACCCCCGGCTCCAGCGCCTCCACCACCTACAACCACTACGACGTGCTGCGCACCCTGGAAGGCCTGGCCGGCCTGACCGCCCACGCCGGGAACGCGGCGACCGCCAAGGACATCACGGGGATCTGGACTTCCTGACCATGTACGTTGCGGACAGTCGCGCCACCCCCGCGTCCGCCGTGACCCCCGAGCCGCAGGCCGCCGCCCAGGGCATCCGCCCCGGGCGGCGCGCCGCGCTCGCCCCCACGGTGCTCGCCCTCGGCACGGTCAGCCTCGTCACCGACGTCTCCTCGGAGATGGTCACGGCCGTGCTGCCGCTCTACCTCGTCGCCGGGCTCGGGCTCAGCCCGCTCGGCTTCGGTCTGCTCGACGGCCTCTACAACGGGGTCAGCGCCCTCGTCCGGCTCACCGGCGGCCACCTCGGTGACCGCTTCGGCCGCCACAAGGCGCTCGCCGGCATCGGCTACGGGCTCTCCGCCCTGTGCAAACCGCTGCTGCTGCTCGCCCACACCTTGCCCGCGATCGGCGCCGTCCTCGCCCTGGACCGGACCGGCAAGGGCCTGCGCACCGCCCCGCGCGACGCGCTGATCTCCCTGGCCGCCACACCCGGGGAACGCGGCCGGGCCTTCGGCGTGCACCGGGCCATGGACACCGCCGGCGCGCTGATCGGGCCGATCCTGGCCTTCCTGATCCTGCGCGGCGCCGCCGAGGGCTACGACGCCGTCTTCACCGTCAGTGCCTGCGTGGCCGCGCTCGGCGTCCTCGTCCTGGTGCTCTTCGTCCCCGGGCG
The DNA here is from genome assembly GCF_042870555.1 of Streptomyces sp. NPDC006487. Taxonomy (NCBI): domain Bacteria; kingdom Bacillati; phylum Actinomycetota; class Actinomycetes; order Kitasatosporales; family Streptomycetaceae; genus Streptomyces; species Streptomyces sp. NPDC006487. The sequence goes on along the minus strand of NZ_JBIAHN010000006.1, from coordinate 127,012 downwards.
TACCGCCCCGGGTCCCGCCGTCTCGGGGGCAGCCGCCCCGGGTCCCGCCGTCTCGCTGCGCGCCTCCTTCGGCCTGCTAGGCCGCCCCGACCTGCGCCGGATCGGCCTGTGCGCGCTGCTCCTGGGTCTGTGCACCGTCAGCGACGCCTTCGTCTTCCTGCTGATCCAGGACACCACCGGCCTCGCCGACCGCTGGTTCGCCCTGCTGCCGCTGGGCACCGCCGCCGCGTTCTTCCTGCTCGCGCTGCCGCTCGGCCGGCTCGCCGACCGGATCGGCCGCCGGTCCGTGTTCCTCGGTGGTCACCTCGCCCTGCTCGCCGCGTACGGGATCCTCCTCGCCGGAGGCCACCATCCGGCGCTGCCGTACGCCGTCCTCCTGCTGCACGGCGGCTTCTACGCCGCCACCGACGGGGTGCTGATGGCCGCGGCCGCCGGAGCCGTCCCCGAGGAGCAGCGCGGCGGCGGCCTCGCCCTCGTCCAGACCGGGCAGGCCCTCGCCCGGTTCGCGGCCTCGCTGGGCTTCGGCGCCGCCTGGACGTGCTGGGGCGCCCGCCCCGCGCTGGCCGCGGCCGCCGTACTGCTGGCCGGAGCGCTCGCGCTCTGCGTCCGGCTGTGGTCGGGAGCCGCCGCGCCGGACACCGCACCCGCCTGACCCCGCCCCCCCGCCGCCCGAGAAAGGCCCCCCATGCCCCTCCAACGCCGGATCCTGATCCTCGTCTCCGCCGTCGTCCTGCTCGCCGCCATCGGCGCGCTCGCGATCGTACGAGCCTCCTCGCGCGCCGAGGAGAAGAACCAGGAGCAGGCCGGCGGGCCGCCGATCACGCCCGGCGAGGTCTCCCTCTCCCCGGGCGACGGCGGCCGGCGGATCGTGTTCCGGAACATGGCCTGGGGCCCCCACCGCGACGAGCTCGCCACCGCGGCGGCGGGAGCGCCCGAAGGCCCGCGTACCGCCTCCGGGGTCAGCTGCCTGCGCTTCCACGCCGCCGCCGGCACCGGGGTCTGCCTCCAGGCCGACAAGCGCGGGATGCAGGACGCCTACAAGGCGGTGGTCCTCGACGCCCGGCTGAAGGAGGTCGACTCACGCCCGCTGGCCGGCATCCCGACCCGGGCCCGGGTCTCGCCCGGCGGCCACCTCGTCGCCTGGACGGTCTTCGTGGGCGGGGACTCGTACGCCGGTACGAACTTCTCGACCCGGACCTCGCTGCTGGACCTGCGCAGCGGGACGTACGACGCCTCGCTGGAGGAGTTCACCATCCACAAGGACGGCAAGACGTACCGCAACGCGGACGTCAACTTCTGGGGGGTCACCTTCGCCGCCGACGAGCGCACCTTCTACGCGACGCTCGCCACCGGCGGCCGGACCCACCTGGTCCGCGGCGACCTCGCGGCACGCACGGTGACCACACTGCGCGAGAACCTGGAATGCCCGTCCCTGTCGCCCGACGGGACCCGGCTGGTGTTCAAGAAGCGGGTGCCGGGCCTGTCCCCGGACGCGCCGTGGCGCCTCCACGTCCTGGACCTCGCCACGATGACCGAGGCCCCGCTCGCCGAGGAGCGCAGCGTGGACGATCAGGTGGTGTGGACCGACGACAGGACCGTCGTCTACTCGCTGCCCGGGGACTTCGGCGCGGACCTGTACTCCCTGCCCGCCGACGGCGGCGGGACCCCGGCCCGGCTGATGACCTCGGCCCTCGCCCCCGCCTTCCTCGGCTGACACCGGGAAGACGGAGGCGGGGCAGGGGCAGGGGCAGGGGCAGGCCCGGAGCGGGATCGGGAGCCGGGCGTACGGATCTTCGGAGAAGGACCGTTACGCCGGGATGAGCGTCTTGCGGCGCCGCTTGCGCTGCGCCGCGGCGGACAGCCGCAGCTCGATGACCGACCGCACGGCCGGCCACTCCTCGTCGAGGATCGAGTAGAAGGCCGTACTGCGCACGGCGCCGTCCAGGCCCCGCGAATGGGCCCGGCGGACCCCCTCGCTGGTGAACCCGAGCCGTTCCATCGCAGCGCGCGAGCGACCGTTGCGGGCGTCGGCGCGCAGCGAGATCCGCCGGACCCCCCAGGTCTCGAAGGCATGGCGGAGCATGAGCAGCTTCGCCTCGGTGTTGATGCCGGTGCCCTGGGCCGCCGGGGACAGCCAGGTATTGCCGATCTCGGCGGCATCGGGGATCGCCGTCGCCGGATCGCCGAACGGGACCCCCGGCACGGCGGGCCACACCAGGGGCCCCTGCCAGTAGTCGAGTTCCAGGAACCGGGTCGAACCGACCACCCGACCGTCGGTGGCTCTGACCACCGCGAACGGGAGCGATCGACCCGCTGCCTGATCAGCGAGGGCGCGGTCGATGTACTCGTGTGACGCCTGCAACCCGTGGGGTACGGGAGTGAAGGCGTAAGTCGTACGATCCTCGGCCCCGGCCAGGGCCAAGGCCTCGGTGTGGTGGGGGGCGAGGGGCTCAAGCCGCACGGAGCGGCCGGCGAGGAGTACGGGTACGGGCACGGAGCCTTCGGTCCTTCTAGGCGGTGGGGTGGTTGCACAGTCTGCGTCCCTGACGTCGCCCCCAGTGCAAAACACGGGTGAAAGGCAACGGGCTGTCAGGTGAACGCGAGTGGCTCAATGTAGCCCCTTAGGGTCCTCTCATGAACCCCCAAATTGGCAATGGCGTGACACTCTTTTTCGAGGACTTGGGTCCCCGCGAGGGAGCCCCCGTAATCCTGATCCACGGACATCCGTTCAACCACTCGATGTGGGCCCCCCAGACGGCGGCACTGACCACGGCCGGTTACCGTGTGATCACCCCTGACCTGCGGGGATACGGGCACAGCCCGGTGCTGCCGGGCAAAACGCTGCTCGCGGACTTCGCCGACGATCTGGCCGATCTGCTCGACCGTCTGGGCGTCGAACAGGCGGTCGTCGGCGGTGTGTCCATGGGCGGTCAGATCGCCATGGAGATGTGGCTCGGCCACCCGGGCCGGGTGCGGGCCCTCGTTCTCTCCGACACCTCTTCCCCGCCCGAAACGGAGGACGGCAAATCCTTCCGCCGGAACCTCGCGGAGCGGCTCCTCGCGGAGGGAATGAAGCCCTATGCCGACGAGGTCATCGACAAGATGCTCGCGCCGTACAACGTGACCGGGATGCCGGAGACGGCGGACAAGGTCACCGGGATGATGTGCGCGACCGCCCCCGAGGGCGCCGCCGCCGCCCTGCGCGGGCGCGCCGAACGGCCCGACTACGCCCCGGTGCTCGCGGCGCTGCCGGCCGAGGTGCCCTGCCTGATCGTGGTCGGCCGCGACGACGTCTACACCCCGGTCCCCGAGGCCGAGTCCCTGCACGCGCTGGTCCCGCACTCGGTGCTCGCCGTGGTGGAGCGGGCCGGGCACCTGCCGGGCGTGGAACAGCCCGAGGCCTTCAACCGGGCACTGCTGGAGTTCCTCGCCGGAATCTGACCGGTCCCACCGGGCCCCGGACGGGCGGACGACCACCCGGGCCGGGGCTTTCGCCTGTCCGGAGGGTGCCGAACGGGGCTACCGGCCGCCGTACGGCCGGTGTCAGTCTGTCTGCAGGGTGGTGCGCAGCCGGTAGCGGTCCCCGCTGTACTCCACCGTGGACAGCAGCAGCGGCCGCTGGTCCCTGGTGTACACCGTCTGGTCGAGTACGAGTACCGGCGCGCCCTCGGCGATGCCCAGGTGCCCGGCGAGCTCTCCGTCGGCGTTGCGCGCCTCGATGGTCGCCTCGGCGCGGTCGGGCTGGACGCCCCAGCGGCGCAGTTCCTCGAAGAGGGAGGTCTCGCGGAAGTCGGTACGGGCGAGGTCGGGCGCGAGCTCGGCGACGACCAGGGTCCGGTCGACGGCGATCCGCACGTCGTTGAGCAGCCGGACCCGCTCCAGGCGCAGGAGCGGGGTGCCGGCGGGCACGTCGAGGCGGTCGGCGTCGTCCAGGGACGCGGTGACGGTGTCGTGGCGCAGGACCACCGAGCTGGCGCGCATGTGCTTGCGCCGCGCGGTGGCGGTGAAGGACTCCAGGTCCTTGGGCCACTCGCGGGCGGGAGCGGGTGCCACCGGCGCCGCGACGAACCAGCCGCGCCCGTGGGACGCGGTGACCAGGCCCTGTTCGACGAGACGGGCGAGTGCGCGGCGCAGGGTGACGCGGGAGACGTCCAGCCGGGTGCACAGCTCGCGCTCGGGCGGCAGCTTGCTGCCCTCGGACAGGCCGCGGCGGGCGATCTCCTCGCGGATGCGGTCCGCGGCCTGGGCCCACAGGGGGTCCGCGGCGCGGGCAGTCGCCGCGATCGGGGAGGAGGCGGCGGCGATGGCAGCGTCGTCGGTCATGGCGCAAACCATACCACTTGCTACCACTTCGCTTCGGCTTCAGTCCCGGCCTGGCCGGGACCTACGGCCCCACCGTGACATTTCCTTAAAGACCACAAGAGACCACTGTTGACCAATCCAAAACCACTGGCTACCTTCGAGTCGTCCCCACCACCCCGCTCGACGAGGAGCACCAGATGAGTACGGCCACCGTTCCGGCCAGCGCGCCGGCCGCCGGAAAGAAGCCGGGCCGGGTCATGCCGGTCCTGCAGCGCATCGGCCGCAGCCTGATGCTGCCCGTGGCCACGCTGCCGGCAGCGGCCCTGCTGACCCGGCTCGGCGGCGCCGACCTGCTGGGCCGCGAGAACTTCCCGCTGGTCATCCAGAAGCTCGCGATGGTCCTTGCGGCCGCCGGCGACACCGTCTTCGCCAACCTCCCGCTGCTCTTCGCGGTCGGCGTGGCCATCGGCTTCGCCAAGAAGTCGGACGGCTCCACCGCCCTGGCGGCCGTGGTCGGCTATCTGGTCTTCAAGGCCGTACTGGCCAGCCCCGCCTTCCCCAAGGGAGTGGACGGCGAGCCGCTCGACGCCAAGGTCCTCGGCGGCATCGTGATGGGCCTGATCGCGGCCCTCCTCTACCAGCGCTTCAGCCGGACCAAGCTGCCCGAGTGGCTCGGCTTCTTCGGCGGCCGCCGCCTCGTCCCCATCCTGAGCGCCTTCGCGGGCGTCGGCATGGGAGTGGTATTCGGAGTGGTCTGGCCGACCGTCGGCGGCTGGTTCTTCCACTTCGGCGAGTGGCTGGTCGGCACCGGCGCCTGGGGCGCGGGCCTCTTCGGTCTCGTCGTCCGGGCCCTCATCCCGATCGGGATGCACCACTTCTTCTCGGTCTTCCCCTGGTTCGAGGCCGGCTCCTTCGTCAACCCGACCACCGGCACCGAGGTGCACGGGGACATCGCCCGCTTCCTCGCCGGCGACCCGACGGCCGGCCAGTTCATGACCGGCGGCTTCCCGATCTACATGTTCGCGCTCCCGGCCGCCGCCATGGCCATCGCGCACACCGCACGCCCCGAGAACCGGACCATGGTCAAGGGCATGATGATCTCCGTCGCCCTGACCTCCTTCGTCACCGGCGTGACCGAGCCCATCGAATTCGCCTTCATGTTCGTGGCTCCCCTCCTCTACGCGATCCACGCCTTCCTCTTCGGCGTCTCGATGGCCGTCTGCTACGCCCTCGGCATCCGTGACGGCTTCGGCTTCTCCTCCGGCGCCATCGACTACGTCGTGAACTACGGCATCGCCACCAAGCCCTGGATGCTCATACCGATCGGCCTGGCCTTCGCCGCCATCTACTACGTGCTCTTCCGCTGGGCGATCGTGAAGTTCGACCTCCCCACCCCGGGCCGCGAACGCGACGAGGAAGGCAAGCCGCTCACCAAGGCCGACGCCTCCTGAGCCCGAGCCGGCGGCTTCTCCCGGCCGGCCCAACCCCGGCCGGCCCAACCCCGGCCGGCCCAACCCCGGCCGACCCAGCCCCGCACGACCGCCCGCCCCGCCCCGCCCCCGCCCGCCCGAACCGGCGGGGGCCCGCGACCCCCAGACTTCGCTAAGGACCCCCACCATGTCCGGATCCCGCATCACCTTCCTCGAAGGCCAGGCCGACCAGGGCGCAGCCCTCGCCCGGATCGCCGACCGTGTCCGTACCCAGCTCGCCTCCCCGGCGCTCGCCGGGCTGCGTGCCGCCGAGCGCCCCCTGTTCACCGGCATCGGAGCCTCGTACGCCGCCCTCGCCGTCCCCGTGCAGCAGCTCCGCGAGGCCGGGATCGTCACCCAGCGCGTGCTGTCCAGCGAGATCGAGACCGGCACCGCCGGCTTCGACACCGACTGCCTGATCGCCGTCTCCCAGGGCGGCCGCAGCTCCGAGACCATCGCCGCCTTCGAGTGCGCCGCCCCCGGCATCACGAAGACCGCGCTGCTCAACGTGGTCCCCTCGCCGCTCGGCGACCTCGCCGACCTCACCGTGGACCTCGGCAACGAGCCCGACTCGTACGCCTCGACCATCGGCTACACCGGCACCATCGTCGCCCTCGACCTGATCGCGGGGGCCGTCGCGGGCCGCGCGGGCGACCCCTGGGGCGAGATCGCCGAGCAGACCACCGCGATCCACTCGCAGGCCACCGCCGTCGTGGCGGGGCTGCGCGAGCGCGGCGCCCGCTGCATCGCCTCCGACGGCGTGGCCGCCGGGGCCTCCCGGGCCTCCGCCGAGGAGGGCGCGCTGCTGCTGCGCGAGGTGGTGCGGATGACCGCGGCCCACTCGGCCACCCGCAACTACCTGCACGGCGAGATGGAATCGGCGGGCAACACCCTGCACCTCGTCTACGGCGACGGCCGCGAGATCGAGCTGGCCCGCTCGCTGGCGGGTGCCGGACACCTCACGCTGCTGATGACCACGGCCGAGGTGGAGCCGGCGGACAGCCTGTCGGTCGTCCGCCTGCCCGAGGTCGCGGACGCGGTCCGGGTGGTCCTGGAGACGGTGGTCCTGCAGGAGCTGGTGGCCCAGCTCAGCGCCGAGCGGGACGTCCCGATCGAGTCCTTCGTCTTCGCCAACGACGACACCAAGCAGGGCGGCCTCGACATGTCCGACTTCGAGGTCGCGGCCTTCACCCAGGCATAGGCCGGTCGCGGGAGCCCTGCCGGACCCTGCCGGACCCTGCCGGACCCCGCCGGACCCCGCCGGTCCGGCGGGGTCCGGCTCGGTGAGATCATCGGCGGATGGACACGGAGCCCGGGATGGACGGCGTACTGAGGCAGTTGGGCTCCGTCGGCCCCTTCTTCACCGTGGCGTACGGGAAAGAGCCGCCCGGCCCCGGCTTCCGGCCGCTCGACGAGCTGTACGGGGAGCTGCTCGGGGCCTACGTGGGAGAGGTCGGCCGGCGCATCGGGAGCGGACCCGGGCGGGTGGCGGCTTCGACCGCGCAGTTCGGGATCGCCTCGAGGCTCTGGTCGCTCGGGCTCGGCTGCGCCGTGCTCTCCGGCCGGGTCCCGGACCTCGGACCCGGCCGCCTGTGGTGGCGGCTGCCCGGCTCCGGCTCGCTGGAGCTGTGGCTGCCCGAACCCGCCGAATTCCCCGGGGAAACCCCGGCGCGGGCCCTCGCGGACACCGTGCTCGGCCACCTCGCGGTGCTCGACACGGCGCTGCGCGAGCGGTTCGGAGTCTCGCCGCTGGTGCTGCGCGGCAACGCCGCCTCCGGGCTGGTCGGCGCCGTCCGGGTGCTCACGGACCGGGTGCCGGGGGAGGCGGCCGCTTCGCTCGCCGCCGGCCTGCTGGCCGACGGCGGCCCGCTCGGCGGGACCGGCACCTATCTCCACGAACCCGGCCTCGGGGTGGCCTTCGTGCGCCGCAGCTGCTGCCTGTACTACAAGGTGCCCGGCGGCGGGCTCTGCGGGGACTGCGTACTGCGGACCCGGTAGCCGGGCCCGGGGCCGTTCGGAGCGACGGAGCGTGCGGCGGCGGCGACGCGCCCGGTGGCACTCCTGCCTTCCCTGCCGTGAAGCACGAACACACCGCGTCCGGAGCCCCCGCCGCCGCCCCGTCCGCGGGGTCTCCCGCCGTACGGCCCTGACCGGCCTCGCCGTCGGAGCCGGAGCCTTTCCGGGTGTGGAACACGGAGGCCATCGGGGCGCAGTTGCACTGCTCCCCGATGGCCCCGCAACAGCACTGCGACGTGGTCTTCGACTGGCTGGCCGACGTCCTGCACCGCTGATCGGGCGGGCAGGAGCCGGCCGGCCGGCTAGAAGGTCAGGTTCCAGGCGTCGATCTTGCCGGTGTCCTGGTTGGCGTTGTCGTTCACGCGCAGCGTCCAGACACCGTTGGCGACCTCGGTGGAGGCGTTGACGGTGAAGGTCTGGACGATGTTGTCCGTGCCGCCGCCGGCCCGGTTGCTCAGGACGTATACGGAACCGTCCGGAGCCACGAGGTCGACCTTGAGGTCACCGATGTAGGTGTGCTTGATGTCCACGCCCACCTTGAGGGTGGCCGGCGCGTTGCCGGTCACGCCGCTGACGGTGATGGCACTGTTCACGGTCGCGTTGTCGGTGATCGCGACGTCGGTGAGGTTCTCGAAGTACTTGCCGGGGGGCGGGGTCGAGCCGCCGACCGCCTTCAGCGCGTCGACCTGGCCCTCGCCGAAGAACCCGTTGTTGGCCGTGGTCCCCTTGCAGCGGCTGTCCGACGGGCAGGCGGTGTCGTTGGCCTGGGTGGCCAGCGCGGTGCGGATCTGCGCCGGGGTGAAGGCCGGGTTGGCGCTGGCGATGAGCGCGGCGACGCCCACGACGTGCGGGGTGGCCATCGACGTACCGCTCTTGGTGCTGTAACCGCCGCCCGGAGCGGTGGAGTAGACGTTGCTGCCCGGCGCCGCGACGTCGATGACGCCCTGGCCGAAGTTGGAGAACGAGGCCTTGGTGGTTCCGGTGCCGTTGGCGGCGACCGTGACCACGCCCGGGAGCTCGGTCGGGATGTCCAGGCAGGCGTTGGTGATGGTCCGGGTGGTCGGCGTCGAGTCGTTGGGGCTCGCCGAGTCCGTGGTCTTGTTGGCGAGGTCGTAGTTCTCGTTGCCCGCCGCGGCGACCTGGAGCGAGCCCTTGCTCTCCGCGTACTCCTGGGCGCGCTTGACGCCCTCGATGATCGCGGCCTGGTCGATGTTGTCCGGGCAGTTGAACTGCCACGGGTCCGTGTAATAGCTGTTGTTGGTGACCTTGAACCCGTGGTCGCCCGACCACACGAAGGCACAGATGGTGTTCTCGGCGTAGAACAGCGAGGTGCCCGGCTCGGCCACGCGGACCGAGGAGATCTTCACGCCCGGGGCCACGCCGATGACACCCTTGCCGTTCTTGGCGGCGGCCACGCTGCCGGCCACGTGCGTGCCGTGGGTGTCCACGTCGCGCCAGGCGCCGACCCGGGTGTCCGCCTTGCCGTAGGCGCAGGAGGCGGAGTCCGCGGCGTTGAAGTTCGGCGCCAGGTCCTGGTGCTGGTCGTCGACGCCGGTGTCCAGGATGCCGACCTTGACGGAGGCCGAGCCGGTGGTCACGGCCCAGGCCTGGTCGGCCTTGATCTGGGTCATGTCGGCGCGCAGGGGCTCGCCCGCGGGGGTCGTCGACTGGGACGGGTTGGCGGGCAGCGCCGGGTTGTAGGCGTCGGCCGGTACGTCCGAGGTGCGCGTCGCGCCGACCTTCTGGACCCCGCTGATCCCGCGCATGGTGGCGGCGAAGGTCGAGGAGGTCGAGTGGGCGACGATCACGCCGATCTGGTCGTAGTACGAGAAGACCGTGCCGCCGTTCGCCGTGACGGCGGAACGGACCGCGGAGCTGTCACCGGCGGCGGTGATCACCACGTAGGCGCGGGTGCCGGCAGCCCAGGTCGCACTCTGGGAAGTCGGCGCCGGGGCCTGGGCCTTGGCCTTGGCGGGGGCGGAGGTGCCGGGGATGCCGGCCGGGGAGACGGGCGCCGTGCCGGCGAGCGCGGCCGGTGCCCCGAGGACCAGGGCGCCCAGGGCTGCCGCCAGTACGAGGGTGCGTCGAGGTCGGCTGGATATGTGGGGTATCAATGCGTCCTCCGAAGACGGTCCGGCGGTGCGGGTGGCACCTACCGGTCCGTACGAAACGAGTGGTGGACGCAAGATGTCAGAAGCGTGCCCCGATATGGAAGTACCTTTTACAGCGAGACGGTTCATCGGATCTTGGCTGAAAAATGACTCCCGCCAGAGGTGTCGGGTCCAGCCGGGCTGGGCACCGTGGGGGCGAGCCCTGCCCGGCCGGTCCGCGGGGCGTCCCCGTCAGGCGGGGACGCCGTCCTTGGCGCCCTCCGGCTGGGCGGGTACGGCCGGGGCCTGCCCGTGCGCGTCGTCGGTGAGCGTGCTCTCGTCGAACGGCAGCCGTCCCGCGAGGACTTCGGTGGCCCGGTCCCGGTCGAACTCCTTCGTCCAGGTACCGATCAGCACGGTCGCGATCGCGTTGCCCGCGAAGTTCGTCAGGGCCCTCGCCTCGCTCATGAAGCGGTCGATGCCCACGATCAGGCCGACGCCGTCGACGAGTTCAGGCCGGTGCGACTGGAGTCCTCCGGCCAGCGTGGCGAGTCCCGCACCCGTGACCCCGGCCGCACCCTTCGAGGCCACGATCATGAACAGCAGCAGGGAGATCTGCTCGCCCAGCGCCAAGGGCTTGCCCATCGCCTCCGCGACGAAGAGCGAGGACATCGTCAGATAGATCGCGGTCCCGTCCAGGTTGAAGGAGTAGCCCGTCGGGACCGTGATGCCGACCACCGGCCGCGAGACGCCCACGTGTTCCATCTTCGCGATCAGCCGGGGCAGCGCCGACTCCGAGGAGGAAGTGGACAGGATCAGCAGGAACTCCCGGCCCAGGTAGCGCAGCAGGGCGAAGACGCTGATCCCCGTGCACAGCCGCAGCAGCGTGCCCAGCACCACGAACACGAAGAGCAGGCAGGTCGTGTAGAAGCCGATCATGATGACCGCCAGGGACTTCAGCGCGTCCATTCCGGTCGCCCCGACCACCGCGGCGATCGCGCCGAACGCACCCACCGGCGCCGCCCACATGATCATCGCGAGCACCCGGAACACCAGCTTCTGCACGTGCCCGATCCCGCGCAGCACCGGTTCGCCCGCCGCGCCCATGGCCTGGAGCGCGAACCCGCAGAGCAGTGCCACCAGCAGCGTCTGGAGCACCTCGCCCCCGGTGAAGGCCGACACCAGCGTGGTCGGGATGATCCCCAGCAGGAACTCCGGAGTGCTCTCGGCGCCGCCCGCCTTGGCCTGCGCCTCGCCCGCGCTGCGGGCCGCCTCGGTCAGGTGCAGCCCGCTGCCGGGCTCCAGCAGGTTGCCCACGAGCAGCCCGATGGCCAGCGCGACCGTGGACATCACCATGAAGTAGCCGAGCGCCAGCCCGCCCACCGCTCCGACCTTGGCGGCCTTGCGCACCGAGCCGATGCCCAGCACGATCGTGCAGAAGATGACCGGCGAGATCATCATCTTGATGAGGTTGACGAATCCGGTGCCCAGCGGCTTGAGCTCCACGGCGGTGCCGGGCGCGGCGAACCCGACGGCGATGCCGAGCAGCACCGCACCGATCACCGCGATGTACAGATAATGCGTCTTGTCGCGCCTGGCGGCCACGATGCCTCCTGGTAGTGCCCTTCGCCTCCCCGATGGCGAAGGCGTCCCGGGAGGACCATCGCCCGCCGCTGTGACCCCGGTCACCCTTGCGTTCATTGAGTTCACGCCCGGGTGCACACTGAGCGCCATGTTCCGCTTTCCCCGGCCGCCGCGCAGCCTCGCCGGTCAGCTCTTCGCCATGCAGGTGGTGCTGGTCGCCGCGGTCGTCGCCGGCTGCGCCGTCTTCGCGTACGCGACCGCCCGAGACCAGGCCGAGGAGGCCGCCCGGCGCCAGGCCGGGGCGGTGGCCCGCGCCGTCGCGGACTCCCCGTCGGTACGGGACGCGGCGCGCGAGGAAGCGCGGGAGGGCGCCCGCGAGCCGGACGCGGAGTCCGTCCCGGAGGCCCTGCGGGGAGCCCGGCGCGGGGCAGGCGCCCCCGGCGGGCCCACCGCGGCCCTGCAGCCCTACGCGGAGCGGGTCCGCGTCGACGCGGGCGTGGACTTCGTGACGATCATGGCTCCGGACGGACGGCGCTGGACCCACCCCGACCCGATGCGCATCGGCGAACCCTTCCTCGGCAACACCGCGCCCGCCCTGCGGGGCGAGACCTTCAGCGAGACCTACACCGGCACCCTCGGCCCCTCGCTCCGCGTGGTCACCCCGATCACCGACGACGGGCGGGTCATCGGCATGGTCGCCGCAGGCATCACCGTCCGCGCGGTCAGCGCCCGCCTCGCCGAGCGGCTCTCCGCCCTCGCCTGGGTGGCGGGCGGGGCGCTCGCCCTCGGCGGGGCGGGAACCTACGTCGTCAACGCCCGGCTGCGCCGCCACACCCACGGGATGAACGCGGCCGAGCTGAGCCGGATGTACGACTACCACCAGGCCGCCCTGCACGGGGTCCGCGAAGGGCTGCTCATGCTCGACGGCCGGCGCCGGATCACCCTCGTCAACGACGCGGGCCGCGAACTCCTGGGCCTGAGCGGGGAGATCAAGGGCACGGGCGTCGCCGACCTCGGCCTCCCCGCCCCGCTCACCGGCGCACTGCTCGCCGACCGGCCCCGGGTGGACGAGGTCCACCTGACCGCGGACCGGGTGCTCGTGCTCAACAGCGCGCCCGTCGCAGGCGGCGGCCGCCGGGGCACCGTGATCACCCTGCGCGACCACACCGAACTGCTCTCGCTGACCGGTGAACTGGACCAGGAACGCGGATTCACCCGGGCGCTGCGCGCGCAGGCCCACGAGGCGGCCAACCGGCTGCACACCGTGGTCTCCCTCATCGAACTCGGCCGCAGCCGGGAAGCGGTGGACTTCGCCACCGCCGAACTGTCCCTCGCCCAGGCACTGACCGACGAGGTGATCGCCGCCGTCGGCGAGCCCGTGCTCGTCGCTCTGCTGCTCGGCAAGGCCGCGCAGGCTCACGAACGGGGGGTCGAGCTGGTCGTCACCCCGGACAGCGGAGCCATCGACGCCCGGCCCGGGGGTCCGTCCGCCCGGGATCTCGTCACCGTGCTCGGGAACCTCGTGGACAACGCCGTCGACGCCCTCACCGGCGTGCCCGGCGGCCGGATCTCCGTCACCATCCGCCCGGACGGCCCGGCCGGACCCCACGGGCAGGGGGTGCTGATCGGCGTGACCGACAACGGCCCCGGACTTCCCGAGGGCGAGGACGTGTTCCGGCGCGGCTGGTCGGGCAAGGGAGAGGGGCGGGGCCTGGGCCTCGCACTGGTGCGTCAGGTGGCCCACCGGCACGGCGGCAGCGCGGACGCCGACCAACTGCCGGACGGGGGAGCCCGGTTCACCGTACGGCTGCCGGTGCGCGGGGAGGTGGACGCATGAGCACGCCCGAGGTGCGGGTCCTCGTCGTCGAGGACGATCCCGTGGCCGCCGACGCGCACGCGCTGTACGTCGGGCGCGTGCCGGGCTTCACCGCCGTCGCGGTCGAACACTCCCTCGCCGGGGCCACCCGCGTCCTGGAGCGGACCCGGATCGACCTGCTGCTGCTCGACCTGACCCTGCCCGACGGCCACGGGCTGCGGTTCGCCCGCGGCCTGCGGGCGGCCGGCCACCCCGCCGACGTGATCGTGGTGACCTCGGCCCGGGACCTGGGGGTCGTCCGCGAGAGCGTCTCGCTCGGGGTGGTGCAGTACGTACTGAAGCCCTTCGCCTTCCCCACCCTGCGCGAACGGCTCCTGCGCTACGCCGAGTTCCGCGCGACGGCGGCGGGCGAGGCGGCCGGCCAGGACGACGTGGACCGTGCCATGGCGGCCCTGCGCTCACCCCGGCCGGCCGAACTCCCCAAGGGGATCGGCGGCCCGACCCTGGACCGGGTCGCCGCGCTGCTGCGGGCCGCCCCCGACGGGCTGACCGCGGGCGGGACGGCCGAGGCGGCCGGGATCTCCCGGATCACCGCCCGCCGGTACCTGGAGCACCTGGTGGACACGGGCCGCGCGGACCGCACCCCCCGGTACGGCCAGGTCGGCCGCCCCGAACTGCACTACCGCTGGCTGGCGGCGGCCCCGGCCGGTGCCGGTGCCGGCTCGGTGTCGAAGGTGTAGAACTTCCGGTGGTCCAGCATGTCGGCCGGGGTCACGTCGTTCCACGGCCGCATCGTGTCGTTCAGGTCCACGACGTTGGGCGTGCCGGCGGCGGGCAGGTACGGCGACTGCGGGTGCAGCGCCTGCCAGTCGGCCCACAGCTTGTCGATGAAGGCGTGGTGCATCCAGAACACCGGGTCGTTGGGGGAGACTCCGGTGGCCATCTGGCCGCCCACCCACACGTGCACCCGGTTGTGCAGGTTGGCCCCGCGCCAGCCCTCCAGGTTGTTGCGGAAACCGCCGGAGGAGCTGTTCCAGGGCGCCGCGTCGTAGACCGGCATCGCGAGGACGGAGTCGACCTCGGCCCTGGTGGGCAGCTGGGCCACGCCGGTGCCGAGCGCGCGCCGCAGGTAGGAGCGCCCGTCCACCCGTACGGCTATCTCCCACTTGCCCGTCGCGTACGCGAACGGTCCGTCGAGCACCTGCCCGTCCCGGGCCCGTCCGGTGCCGCCGAGGAAGTCGGCGGCCCAGAGCGAGGAGCGTGCGGTCCGGTCGGCCGTCCAGTCCCAGTACGGAAGGGCCACTGCCGGATCAACCGCCTGCAGCGCCGCCTCGAACTCCAGCAGAAACCGGCGGTGCCAGGGGAGGAAGGAGGGGGAGCGGTGGCCGACGCGGTCGCCCGAGTCGGTGTCGCTCATGATGAAGCCGTTGTGGGTGGTGACGAAGCGGTCGTAGCGGCCGGTGCGCTTCAGTTCGAGGAGCGCCGCGACGAAGGCGCGCTTCTCCTCGGAGGTGAGCGAGGCCTGGTTCTTGCGGATGGTCATCGCATGCCGCCCATCGGGACGAGGGAGGCGCCCTGGAGTTCGCGCACGGCGGCGCGGGCGAGCGGGAGCGGTCCGGAGAAGGTCTCGTAGTGGTTGACGACGCTGATCCAGCTGCCGTCGGCGTTGCGCATCACGTGCAGTTCGCGGCCGTCTATGAGGACGGTCGGCTGACCGGGGGACTGGTGGCCGCCGTGGTGGCCGCCGTGGTCGTCTCCGCCGCCGGAGGCGGGGACTATGCGGATGCGGCGGCCCTGGTAGACCTCGTCGACGGTGCCCGCGGGGGTGGCGGGTGCGGCGGGGGTGGCCGGGGTGGCGGGCCGGGACCGGGTGACGGCCGCGTGCGCGGTGGCGCCGGCGAGGCCGAGGACGCTGAGTGCGCCGGCAGTGGTGCCTAAGGCCTGACGGCGGGTGATCTTGTTCATGGCCCGAGAGGTATCAGGGCGCGGAGAACAGGAGGCCGCTATCCGGACATGCGCGGATAAGTTGCCCGTCGAACCACTTGGATGATCTTCCCGTCCGGACCGGCTCCAGCGGCCCGGACGGGAAGACCTGCGCGAAAAAGCTTAACCGACGGGAAATCCTACGGTCGCATGAAGGGCGTATGGAAGGGATCACACCGCAGAGTAGGCCGGAAGCCGCAGCTGGAACCGGCCCTTCTTGCCCCCTCCCTGAAGCAACCTGAAGGCCGGTTCAGGGCGATCTGTCAGGTTCCGTCCCGTTATAGTCCCGATATGGCTCTCCACGAGACGAAGGACCTGCGTGCCCGCGACGCCGAGACGGACGTGTTCGCGTCCGCCCTCAGCGGCGAGATCCTCCCCAAGTACCGGATGCCCGAAGACCACTCGCCCTCCGAGGTGGTCTACGAGCTCCTCCACAACGAGCTGCTCCTCGACGGCAACGCCGCCCAGAACCTGGCCACCTTCTGCACCACCTGGTCGGACGACGGGGTCCACCGGCTGATGAACGAGTGCCTCGACAAGAACATGATCGACAAGGACGAGTACCCGCAGACGGCCGAGATCGAGGCCCGCTGCGTCAACATCCTGGCCGATCTGTGGAACGCCCCCGCAGGCACCACCGGCACCGGCTGCTCCACCACCGGATCCAGCGAGGCGGCCATGCTCGGCGGCCTCGCCCTCAAGTGGCGCTGGCGCGAGCGCCGCCGCGCCGCCGGACTGCCCACCGACAGGCCGAACCTGGTGTGCGGGCCGGTGCAGGTCTGCTGGGAGAAGTTCGCCCGGTACTTCGACGTCGAGCTCCGCCAGGTCCCGCTGGAGCCCGGTGCCACCGGCCTGCGCCCCGGGCAGCTCGCCGCCCACGTCGACGAGAACACCATCGGCGTCGTCGCCATCCTCGGCGTCACCTACACCTGCGTCTACGAGCCCGTCGCCGAGATCGCCGCCGAACTCGACCGGATCCAGGCCGAGCACGGCTGGGACGTGCCGATCCACGTGGACGCCGCCAGCGGCGGCTTCGTGGCCCCCTTCCTCCACCCCGACGTGGTCTGGGACTTCCGGCTGCCGCGCGTGGCCTCCGTCAACACCTCCGGCCACAAGTACGGCCTCGCCCCCCTCGGCGTCGGCTGGATCGTCTGGCGCACCGCCGATCTGCTCCCGGCCGACCTCGTCTTCTCCGTGGACTACCTCGGCGGGGACATGCCCACCTTCGCCCTCAACTTCTCCCGGCCGGGCGGCGAGATCATCGCCCAGTACTACCTGTTCCTGCGCCTGGGACGGGGCGGCTACCGCCGGGTCCAGCAGGCCTGCGCCGACACCGCCCAGTACCTGGCCCGCGAGATCGAGACCGTCGGCCCCTTCACCCTGCTCTACGACGGCCAGGGCGCGCTGCCCGCCGTCTCCTACCGGCTCACCGATCCGCAGGGCGCCGGCTTCACCCTCTACGACCTCTCCGACCGGCTGCGGATGCGCGGCTGGCAGGTGCCCTCGTACCCGCTGCCCGCCGAGCGCGACGACACCGTCATCCAACGGGTCCTGATCCGGCACGGGGTGACCCGTGACCAGATCGCGCTGCTCGTCTCCGACCTGCGCAGCGCCGTGGAACACCTGATCGCGCACCCCCAGCCCGTGCCCGCGGCCCCGCCCCGGTCCGGCTTCCACCACTGACCGCGCGGCCGGGCCCGCACCGCCCAGGGGCGGGCCCGGCGCTCAGGACGCCGGCCAGCGCATCCCCAGCTCCGTCAGCGCGGCCGTCCGCTCGGGGGTGAGGGACGCGGCGCGGGAGCGCTGGTTGGCGATCCAGGAACCGAGGCGCACGTCCCGGTCGCCGACCCGCTCCACGTGCGTACGGGGCACCCGCAGGTGCCGCTCGCGGTCGTGGAACCGCCGGGCCGCCTCCAAGTGCGCCGCCCACGCGTCCGCGTGGGCGACCCGGGGCCTCGGCCGGTCCGCTCCCTCGGCCGGGGTCACCCCGAGGGTGTGCTCCAGCAGCCAGCGCTGGGCCCACGCGAGGCGCTCCCACGAGGCGCGCTGGCCGCGCAGCCACACACCGAGGTCCTCGCCCTGGACGACGGCCTCCCCGGGGCGGGCCGGGAGCCGGCCGCCCGCGTCCAGATGGACCCTGGTCAGGTGGAAGGCCCGCTGCCAGGAGATGTCCCAGGCCGGACACCAGGACGCGTCGACGGCCTCCAGGGCCTCCCGGCGCTCCTCGGACAGGGCTCCGGGACCCTCCCGGCGGGCCGCCGCCCGCTGGTTCTTGACCCAGACCCCGACCGGAGCGCCGCGCCAGGTGGCATCCACCGGAGGCAGCAGGTGGCCGTGCTCGGCCGCCCAGCCGCTCGCCGCCGCGAGCCCCTCCTCGAAGGCCACGTCGAAGTGGCTCCACACCATGCCCAGTTCGTCGAGCTGCGCCACCCGCAGGCGGCCGAGCGCCCCGCGCCGGTACGTGCGCCGGGCATCCGCGATCCACTGGCCGAGCGGGAACCGGGCCAGCCCCGGCGGCCACGCGGCCCCGGAGTCGAGGGCCGCACCGGCCGCACCCGCCTCGGGGGCGCCACCGGCCCCGGGGGCGCCACCGGCCCCGCCGTTCCCGGGGACCTTGAACGCGAACGGCACCTTGAGGTCCCCGGCGAGCCCGGCGTAGATCCGGGCCGCCTCCACCCCGCGCCGCCAGTGCTCGTGCTCCGGGTGCAGGACGCGCAGCCGGACGAAGGCAGCCAGCAGCGCCGGGTCGCGGGGGGTGGAGAAGCTCAGCAGGGACTCGGCGCCACCGCGCAGCCCGGAGCCGCTCACGGACTCCGCGCCGCCCGCGCCCCGCGCTCCGCTCCGGCTCGGCGCCTGCGGCTGCGCCAGGGACTCCACGAGCCGGGTGTCGTGGGCCCGTAGCGCCTCCAGCAGCCGCGCGAGGTCCCCGTACGCCCGTGAGGTCAGCATCGTCTCGGGGGACTCGCCGGGGCCCAGCAGCACCGGCACCACGAGGGAGGCGACCTTGCCCTCCCCGGGCCGGATGCGCAGCGCCCGGCCGACGGCCTGCACCAGGTCGGGCATGGAACCCCGTACGTCGGCCCAGAAGACCGAGTCGCACTCCTTGGTGTCGACGCCCTCGCCCAGCACGCGCACACTGCCCAGGAAGGCCTTGTCCGCGACCCGGTCGTCCGCGAAGGCGCCCAGCACCCGCCGCCGGTGCGCGACCGTGTGCTGTCCGCACAGCCAGTCCGCCCAGACGGTACGGGGGTACACCGGCCGGGGGGCCCAGCTCGTGGCGCGCAGCCGGGCGGCCACCGCGGGCAGCCCGGCCGCGAAGGCCTCGGCCTCCCTGGTCAGGTGGTGGAAGACGAGGGTGCGCCGGAACCCCTGCCGCACGGCGGCCGTCACCAGCGCCGTCTGGAGCGCCGCGAGCCGTACGCCGCGCACGGCGTCGGAGCGCCCGTCCGGCCCGAGCAGCACGGCCGCCTGGAACTCCGGATCGCTGACGTCCACGCAGACCACCCGGTAGGGCGCGCAGATGCCCCGGTCGACGGCCTCGGAGAGGGTGAGGGTGTAGCAGCGCGCGCCGAACGGGCCGTCCGGATCGTCCTCCATGGAGGCCACCAGGTCGCTCCGGCCGCGCACCCCCTCCGGCCGGCCGGACCCCTCGGCGGATCCCTCGGCCGGTTCCTCGCCCTCGGTGGACGCGGACCCCTCGGCGGACTGCCAGACCCGGGGCGTGGCCGTCATGTACAAGCGGCGGACCGAGGGGATCCGCAGGTTGTCGTGCACCACCGCCCAGGGCTTGCCGATGCGCCCCGAGGTCCGGTGCGCCTCGTCGACCACGATCAGGTCCCAGCCCGGCAGCCCCTCGCGGTGCGCGCTTTCGATGGTGCCCAGACCGAGCGAGGCGTACGTGGCGTACACCGTGACCCGGTCGACGGGCGGGCCCGCCCAGTCGGCCAGTTCGGCCGGGTCGGTGGTGGTGGGCATCCCCGCGTCTTCGCCGCGCAGCGAGCACACCGCGAAGGCGCGGCCGGTCCGGCCGCCGTCCCGCCAGGACGCCGCGGTCTGCACGAGGAGGTCCAGGGAGGGGACGAGCACCAGGACCCGGCCGGCCCGCAGTTCCTCGGCCGCGTGCACGGCGACCAGCGACTTGCCGGAGCCCGTTGCCATGATCACCTGCGTACGGAGCCCGGTCCGTGGGACCCTGCGCCCTGCGGGCAGTTCCAGCGCCCGCACGGCGGCGTCCACGGCCTCGCGCTGGTGCGGGCGGAGTTTCTGCCTGCTGATGCGTCCCACCTCCACCGTGATCTGCCCGTTTGCTTCCAGCTCCTATCTTGCCCCCATTTTGAATCATTGCGGGGAGATCGCAGGGACGGGGTGCGGCAAGAGCCGGCAGGGGGAGCGCAGGGCCGGGCCGCGGCGGGGCGCCGGGCCGGGAGGGTCACATCCGGGCACCGAAGTTCTGCGTCCACCACGGGCCGCCGGAGCCCTGGTGGATGCCCACGCCGATGTCCTTGAACGAGCAGTTGAGGATGTTCTCGCGGTGGCCCTGGCTCTTCATCCAGGAATCCATGACCTGAGCGGCGGTCCGCTGTCCCTTCGCGATGTTCTCCCCGTACGTGGACCAGCGGTACCCGGCGGCGGTGGTCCGCTCGCCCGGGTCCGCGCCGTCCGGGTTGGTGTGCGAGAAGAAGTCCCGCCGCGCCATGTCGTCGGAGTGGCCCTGGGCGGCCGTACGCAGCTGCGCGTTGTCCTTGAGCGGCCCGCAGCCGGCCTTCGAGCGCTCGGAGTTGACCAGAGCTATCACCTGGGCGGCGGTGCTGCCGCCCGGCGGGGCGGGAGCGGGGCTCTTCGGCGGCGTGGACTTGGGGCTCGGCTTCGGGGTGGGCGTGGGGGTCCGCGTGGGAGTGGCGCTGGGGCTCGGGCTGGGGCTCGGCGAGGCACTCGCGGAGACGGACACCGAGGGGCTCGGGGTGGGGGAGGCCGGCTCCGGGGCCGACGCGGTCCCCGAATCCGGAGCCACGAGCGCGGCCGCGGGCGCCTCGGGGGAGGCGGTGCCGGGCCGCGTGCCGAGGTAGGTCAGCCCGCCTCCCACGACACAGGCGGCGAGCACCGCGCCGCCGATCACCCGGCGCCGGCCGCGAGTGCGCCGCTGCTTGCGCAGCGAGGCACGCCCGTCGCCCGGGCCGGCCACCGCGGCGAGATGCTCCTCGCTGCCGCTGCCGCTGCCGCTGCCGCTGCCGCTGCCGCTGCCGCTGCCGGCGGCGGGGCCGGCGCCCGGGGTGGAGAGCCCCTCCGGGGCGTACGCCGAAGCGGTGGTGGACAGGCCCGCGGACGTGAAGGCGGACGGGAAGCCGGAGGCCGCGGCGGCCCGTACGCCCGCGAGCAGCGCCGCCGAGACCGGCACCAGCGCCAGCCCGGCCAGCAGTCCTTCGGCCGGGAGCAGGCCGTTCCACAGTCCGCCGCACCGCATGCACGCGCGGGCGTGCCGGGCTATTCGCTTGCGCCACAGTGCCGAGGGCAGGCCGTCCCAGCTCGCCACCACCGCCCGCAGGTCCTCGCAGGGCGGCTGGGCATCCAGTGCCCGCTCCACCACCCGGGCCGCCTCCAGCTGGGCCTTCATCCGCTGGACCCGTACCGCCGTGTGCTGCGCGGACAGCTCCAGCGCCTGCGCCATCTCGGTGCGCGTCAGCTCCCCGGCGCACTCGAGCCACCACAGGGACAGCAGGGCACGGTCGTCGGGCTCCAGCCAGCGCGTGGCACGGGCCGTCTCGCGGCGCTGGCCCTCCAGCTGGAGCCGTACGACGGTCAGGTCCGCGAAGTCGGCGCCGGGATCGGCGAGATCCCAGGCCGCCTCCAGGCCGCTCTCGCCGGGGGCGCTCCGGCGGGCCTGCCAGTGGGCGCGTACCCGGTTCATGGCGATCGCCACCAGCCAGGACCGGAAGCTGTGGTCGTCGCGCAGGCCGCCCAGCCCGTCGAGTGCCCGCAGCATCGTGTCCTGGACCACGTCGTCCACGTCGACGGATCCGTTCAGGGCCCGTCCGACGATGTTGTAGACCAGCGGCAGATAGGCGCTGACCAGGTCGTCCTGTGCGCGGGGATCGCCCGCGCGGGCCGCGGCGACCAGCGCTGCCGTGTGCGATGTGCTCATAGAAAAGTCCCTGTCCGTACCGGCGCTCGATGATGCCCAATACATGGGAGACCGTCGAGGGGGACTTTGATAACGCTTATCCGCCGAACGGTTTCGCCGATGCGGAATCCGGAGCGCCGGGCCCCGGTTCCGGCCTTGTTTCCGACCTGGTTTCCGGTTCTGCTTCCGGTTCTGCTTCCGGCCCCGTTTCCCGGGCCGGGGCGAGCCGGGCGGCCAGGGCATCGAGATCGGGCAGGAACCAGATGTGGCGACCCTCGTTCGATTCCCGTACGAGATCGCGCAGGGCCGAACTCGCCTCCAGGTGGTGCGAGAGGTCGCCCAGGACCACCAGGCGGACCCGGTAGTTCACGAACTTCTGCATGATCGCCCCGGCGAGTCCGCTGCGCAGGTCGAAGAAGCCGGCGTCCAGGCGTTCCACCGGGACGGCGACGATGTCGGTCCGGTAGAAGGCGCCGCCGATCAGCTGGTCGAGCGCGTCCTGCTCGGTGGCGACCGGTGGACCGTCGGCGGCGCAGACCAGGACCGGTACGCCGTGGTGTTCCATCAGGAGGTCAGCCACGGTGCACCTGCCCGGCGTCGTGGTCCAGGTCGTTCTCCATGCCGTTGCCCGGTCCGAGCACCCCGTCGACCAGCTGCAGCAGATCGGCGGTGGTGGCGGCGTCGCCGAGGACCACGATCTTCATGCGGGCCCGCTCCTTGTCGTAGACCGTCTGGACGCGCAGCGCGGCCGGGGTGGCCCGGGGGGACTGCGCGCTCGCCGTGACGAGGTTCGCGAGCCGGTTCGCCGCGTCGGGGCCGATCGCGTCGATCTGCACGATGCTCGACACCTCCAGGTGCCGCCGCGGTGCCTCCGAGGCGGCGGGAGGATCCCCGGCGGCCGGGACGGGGAGGCTGGTCAGGGCCTCGAAGTCCGCCCGGCTGATCCGGTACTGCTTGCCGATCCGGACGGCTTTCAGCCGGCCGTCGCGCACGTAGTTCCGGACGGTGCGCACGTGCAGCCCGAGCAGCTCGGCGACCTCGCCGACCGAATAGAGCTCGCGTCCTTCATCACTCATGCTTCCGCATCCTACCCTAGGAGGGACTAATGCAGCCTGATAGGGAAGGTTTGGGAAGACTGAGGTCCGAAAACCCCTTCGGTGGCGGCCGGGTCCGCTCCTAAGATCACCGGATGACGGATCCTCGCTACCCCGCCAAGCCCCGCCCCGGAGACCGCGTCGCGGTGCTCTCCCCTTCGGCCGGTCTGCCCGCGCTCTTCCCGCAGCCCTACGAATTGGGGCTGCGCCGGCTCCGGGAGGATTTCGGGCTGGTACCGGTGGAGTATCCGACCACCCGGAAGATGGGCGCGACCCCGCAGGAGCGGGCCGCCGACCTCCACGCGGCCTTCGCCGACCCCGGGATCAAGGCGGTGATCGCCAGCATCGGCGGCGACGACCAGATCACGGTGCTCCCGCACCTCGACTCCGATCTCCTGCGCGCCCACCCCAAGCCCTTCTTCGGCTACAGCGACAACACCAACCTGCTCCTGCACCTGAGGGACCTGGGGCTGGTCGGCTATCACGGGAGCTCGGTGATGGTCGAGCTCGGACGGCCCGGCGCCATGCATCCGCTGACGGCCGGGTCCCTGCGGGCGGCGCTGTTCACGTCCGGCGAGTACGAGTTGACCGCCGCCGACGCCAGCGGGGACGTCAACGGCCCCTGGGACGACCCCCGCACCTTCGACGCCGAACCGGAACTGGACCCGGCCGAGGGCTGGACCTGGCACAACGCCGACCGGGTGGTCGAGGGCACCGGCTGGGGCGGCAACCTGGAGATCATCTCCTGGCTGCTGATGGCCGACCGCGCCGTGCGGCCCGCGGAGGAGTACGCCGGCGGGGTGCTCTTCCTGGAGACCTCGGAGGACATGCCGCGCGCCCAGGAGGTCTACTGGATCCTGCGCGGCATGGGGGAGCGCGGACTGCTGCGGCAGTTCCCCGCCCTCCTGATGGGCCGGGCGAAGAGCTGGTCCTTCGAGAAGCGCCTCGACGCCCAGGAGCGGGAGCGCTACCGCCACGAGCAGCGCCAGGCGGTCCTGCGGGCCCTCGGCGAGTACGCCCCCGACACCATGGCCGTCTTCGACGTGGACCTCGGACACACCGACCCGCAGATCGTGATCCCCGTCGGGGGCCGCATCAGGGTGGACGGGCCGGCCCGCCGCCTCTTCGTGACGTACTGACGGTCGACATCCCTTGCACGTGCGCCCGTTGGGGTTCCCCCGGCCGGGTCCGGGGTGACAATGGGGCTCCCACGGGACGTGTTGGGGGCGGCATGTCGACGTTGCTCTTCAGGGGATCCGGCCGGGCACGGGGCTGGGCCGGATACCTCGGTTCGGTAGGGCTCGGAGCAGGTGCGGTGGCGTTGGCGACGGTGTGGACCTCGGGGCCCTGGGCCGCCGGGATCGGCGCGGCCGTCACCACGCTGTCCGGACTGGCCGCCGAGCGGATGCGGCCTCCCGGGGAGGCCGCCGACCCCCGGGCCGCCGGGGAGCTCCTGCGTACGGCGGCGGGCCGGATCCCGCTGCTGCGCCAGGTGGACCGCCCCGAACTGGCCGGAGCCCACCCGGCCGAGGCCCCCGCGGCCCCGCCCGCTTACATCCGGCGCGACGCCGAACCGGGGCTGTGCGCCGCCCTGGAGCGGACCCGCTTCGTCCTCGTGGTGGGGGAGTCCACGGCGGGCAAGACCCGGCTCGCCTACGAAGTGGCCCGCACCCGGTACCCCCGGCACGCCTTCGTCCGCCCGCTCTCCCGCGCCGCACTGCCCGAGGCGCTGCGCATCGCCGGGCGGCGGCGCCGCGCCGTGCTCTGGCTGGACGACCTGGAGGACTACCTGGGCGCGGGCGGCCTCGGCGCCGGCCAACTGGCCTCCCTGGACAGGGCCGTGGTCATCGCGACGATGCGGGTGCAGGAATACCGGCGCTACGACGCCCGCGAGGAGAGCCGGCTCACCGGCTCCGACCGGGACGCCTGGCGGGCCCAGCGCGACCTGCTCCACCGGGCGGCCGTCATCAGGCTGCCCCGGCACTGGTCCAGGGCGGAGCGCGGCCGGGCCGCCGCCCACCAGGGCGATCCGCGCATCGGGGCCGCGCTGCGCGCGGGCGAGCGGTTCGGGGTGGCCGAGGTGCTGGCGGCAGGTCCGGAGCTCCTGGCGGCCTGGGAGAACGCCTGGGCCCCGGGCGCCAATCCGCGCGGCGCCGCCGTGGTCGCGGCGGCGGTGGACTGCCGCCGGGCCGGACTGCGCCGCCCGGTGGGCCGGGCCTGGCTGCGCGAGCTGCACGCCCCCTACCTGGCGGCCCGGGGCGGCGGAGACCTCCAGCCCGAACCGTTCGCGGAGGCGATGGACTGGGCCTGCGCCGCCGCCTACGCCACGAGCGGGCTGCTCATCGGCAACTTCGGGGCCGGATTCACAGCATTCGACTACCTGTTGAACGCGCCGGGCAACGGTCCGGTGCCCGACCACCTGTGGCGCGGACTGCTGCCCCTGGTGGAGCCCGCCGACGCCTACGACATGGGACTCGTCGCCCATCAGGAAGGCCGTCTCGCGCGGGCCGTCGAAGCCCTCGCACTCGCCTCCCGCGGCGGCGTTCCCGGCGCCGAACTGCCACTGGCCATCGCCATCGGGGACTCCGGGAAACCGCGCCGGGCCGCCGCCGATCTCGCCGGGATCGCCCACAGGCGCGCCGGCCGGCTCGGGCCCAGGCACCCCGACACCCTGGCGGCGCGGCATCAACTGGCCTTCTTCGTAGGAGAGTCCGGGAACCCCCTGGCCGCCGCATCCCAGTTCGCGGAGCTGCTCGCGGAGGTGGCGGAGATACTGGGGCCCGACCACCCCGACACCCTGGCGGCCCGCCACCAGCTGGCCTACTTCACTGGAGAGGGCGGTGATCCCCGCTCGGCGGCACACCAGTTGGAAGTGCTGCTGGCCGACCGCTTACGGGTCCACGGCGCCGGCCATCCGCAGGTGCTGGCGACCCGGCGCAGCCTGATCTGGTTTCGGCCGGGTGAACCAGCCCATGCAGAAACCGAGTTGGGGCTGCTGCTGGCCGAAGCGGAAGCCTCCGGGGGGATCGGGCCCGACGATCCGCACACGCTCGCCATCCGGGGAAGCAGGGCCGCGCTGGCTGCCCGAGCCGGGCGCACCGCCGAGGCGGCCGAGGCCTGGGCGGAGCTCACCGCCGACCGGACCCGGGTGCTCGGCGAAGACCACCCGCACGTGTTCTACTCCCGCCTGGAATGGGCCCGCGCGCTGCTCGCCGGGGATCGGGCCTCCGAGGCTGCCGCGGTGCTGACCGGCGCCCTGGCGCGGGCCGAAACCGTCCTGGAACCGGGCCACCGCCACCTGCGGACGGCCCGGGAACTGCTGGCCCGCACCGCTGGCCGGGACCCTGCTCCCGGCCTGGACCCTGATGGCGGGCGGGACCCTCTCGCCGGCCGGGACCCCGCCGCAGGCTCGTCTTCGCCGGGCGGCCGGCCCGAGGGTTCGCGAGGCGCTTCCGGCCCCGGGTGACCGGCTCGCACCCCTCCCGGCCGTCGGGCTACAGCAGCGGCGCCAGTGCCCGGGTGGCTTCGAGCAGGGCGGGCGCGTAGGTCTCGATCTCCGTGCGGGAGACCAGGAAGGTCACGGTGGTGATGCTGACACCGCCGATCGGGCGGCCGCGGGGATCGAGGATCGCGGCGCCGATACAGCGGATCGTCGCTTCGTTCTCCTCGTCGTCCAGGGCGAACCCCCGCGCCCGCACGACCTCCAGCTCCGACTCCAGGGCCTGCGGCGTCGTGAGCGTGTTCGGCGTGCGGCGCGGCAGGCCGGCCGCCGCGACCAGCTCGCGGGCCTCGCCCCCGGGCAGCCGGGCCAGGATGCTCTTGCCGATCGCGGTCGTGTGCAGCGGCATCCGCATGCCGACCCGCGAGGCGGTCCGGAAGGGCTGATCGCTCTCCAGCTTCCGGATGTAGGTGATCGTCTCCCCGCTGTGCAGGGCCAGATGGACGGCCTGCCCGGTGGCCTCCTGCAGTTCCCGCAGGATCCGCTCGATGCTGGCCGGCTCCCCGCCGCTGACCAGGGCGGACAGTGCGCGCAGCCGAGCACCGACGCCGTACCGGCTCTCGCCCTCGGAGCGTACGAAGCCCTGCTCGATCAGCGAGGCCAGGATGCGGAAGGTGCTCGACTTCGGCACGGCCGCCGCGGCCATGACATCGGTGAGCCGGTGCGGGCCGCCGGGCGCGGCCACGGCCTCCAGGATCCGCATCGACTTCTCGAGCGCCGAACCCGCGGCGGAGGTCCGGCCGCCGCGCGCAGCGCTTCCGGCCTCCGTATCGGCCTCCACTTCGGCCTCCTCCGCGTTCTCGGGCCGTCCGTCCATGGACAAAGGATCTCCACACGTGGGTATGGTCTGCTGCATCAGAAGTTCCGTTACATGATACCAAGTTCCATTACGTGGAACAAATGGAGGGTCTTTTGTCCTGTCATCCGTACGCGGTCATCACCGCGCAGCGACTGCTGCCGGTCCTGCGCAACGCCGACGCCGACGAGGCCGTCCGCCACACCACCGCCCTGCTCGCGGCCGGCTGCCGCGCCGTCGAACTGACCACCTCCACCCCCGGCTGGGCCGAGGCGGTGGCCCGCACCGTGCCGCTCACCGACGCGCGGGGGCGGACCGCCCTCATCGGAGTCGGCACCGTCACCACGGCCCCGGCCGCGCGGACCGCACTCGACGCGGGCGCCGCCTTCCTCATCTCCCCGTACCCGGCCCCCGAGGTCCGCGAGGTCGCCCGGGAGCGCGGGGCCGCCTTCATCGAGGGCGGCTTCACCCCCGGCGAGATCGCGTCCGCCGTCCGGTCCGGCGGCGCGGCGAAGGTGTTCCCCGCCCATGTCGGCGGCCCGCAGTTCATCCGCTCGCTCAAGGCGGTCCTCCCCGACGCCCTGATCGTCCCGACCGGCGGGATCAAGCCCGGCGAGGTCGGCGACTGGCTCGCCGCCGGTGCCTCCGCCGTCGGGATAGGCGGCGGCCTGCCCGCGGACCCGGGCGAACTGGCCGCCGTGTTCGCAGACCTCGCCCGGCCCTGCTGCGGCGACTGCGCCGGCGCGGAGCGGCGGCCGTGACCGGGGCCGGGAACGCGAGCGGGAGCGCCTCCACGACGGCGACCGGGTCCGGGGGCACGTCCGTCCCCCGGGGGCACGACGTGCCTCAGGGGCGCGACGTCCCTCAGGGGTGCAACATCCCCCAGGGGTACGACGTCCTCGTCCTCGGCGAGGTCCTCGTCGAGATCCACGCCGAGACCGCCCTGCGGGACGCCGCAGACGGCACCCCCGCCCGCGTCTCCTTCTCCGGGGACGCTCTCAACGCCGCGGCCGCCGCCGTCGCCGCCGGAGCCCGTACCGCCCTCCTCGCCGTCGTCGGCGAGGACGAGCTGAGCGTCCCGCTGCTGGCCCGCGCCGCCGAACTCGGTGTGGACGTCTCCCACGTACGCCGCTCCCCGCGCCCGAACGGCGCCTACCTGCTCTGCGCCGACACCGAGGGAGACCGCGAGTTCGTGTACTGGCGCACCGGCAGCGCCGGTTCCACCCTCTCGGTGGAACACGTCGAGTCCTGGCGGGAGTTGCTGACCGACTCCACGGCCCTCATCACCAGCGGCATCGCCGGCGCCCTGTCGCCGAGCAGCCGCGAAGCCGTACTGCTCGCCGCCCGGACCGTGCACGAAGCCGGCGGACACCTCTCCTACGATCCCAACTTCCGCTCCCGGCTCACCAGTCGAGGTGAGGCGCGGACGCTCCTGGCCCGCATCGCCCCGCTGACCGGGCTGCTGAAGACCTCCTGCCCGGCCGACGCGCTGGCCATGGTCGACACCGACGACCCGGCCGAGGCCGCCGCCCGGTACCGGGCCCTGGGCGCCCGTACCGTCGCGGTCACCGCGGGCGCCGACCGGCTGCTGCTCGACGACGGCACGGCAGCGGCGTACCTCCCCGTCCCGGTGAACCCGGACCCGGTCGACGCGACCGGCGCCGGAGACTGCTTCACCGGCACCGCCACCGCCCGCCTCGCACTCGGCGACACCCTCGCGACCGCCGTCGCCTACGCGACGGCAGCCGCCTCCCTCTCCGTGTCCGGCCGCG
The DNA here is from genome assembly GCF_042870555.1 of Streptomyces sp. NPDC006487. Taxonomy (NCBI): domain Bacteria; kingdom Bacillati; phylum Actinomycetota; class Actinomycetes; order Kitasatosporales; family Streptomycetaceae; genus Streptomyces; species Streptomyces sp. NPDC006487. Next base: position 98,473 of record NZ_JBIAHN010000006.1, on the reverse strand, counting down.
GAGGCACCGGCCGCATCCCCGGCTTCACCGAGACGGCCGCCCTGACGGCCGCCCACCGCGAACACATCCACAGGACCGGACAGGGGACGACGTGATGCCGCACCATGAAGTGGCGGCCTGCCAAACGGGGTTGGCAGCGCCGAGACGGAGGGGAGCGGCATGTCGCAGGGGTGGAAGGTAACGCTCATCGTGCTGGCGGTGGCCGGGGTCGTCTCGACACCGTTGATCTGGCTGCTGGACAGCCCCGATGCCGGGCAGCTGACCGGTGCCTCGATCCAGGCCGCCGCCGGTATCGCGGCCCTGGTCTGGGCGTTGTTGCAGAGCCCGGGCAACCGTGCGGACGACACGGCCGTGCGGACGGGGCAGGCGCGCGCGAGCCATGGCGGATCGGCGCTGACGGGCGTCAAACGCCCCAAGGGCCGGGGCAGCGGCTCGGCGAGGGCCGAAAGGACCGGGAACGCCACCGCCACCGGCGAGGGCAGCAACGCCTCCAGCGGCGTCGACTACACCTGAACCGTGCCCTGCCCGGGGGTCGGTCAGAACACGGAAAGCGGGGGAACGATCGCGTGCCCAGGGGGGACAAGCGCCGACGGCAGCCCGAGGACGCCGCCGGCGCCGACGTCGCGGCGACCGAGACGGGGAACGCCGCGGCCGCGTCCGGAGCCACAGCCGTGACCGGCTACCGTGGACCGGCACCGGGATCAGGCGGCGCCCCCGCCGCCGCGGTGCGGATATCCGGGACCGGGGCCGCCACCGGATCCGAGGGCGCCCTCGTCAGCACCGGCTACATCCACCAGGTGAGTGTGGAAACCCTGACCATGGTGCAGCATCCAGCACTCCGGGAGCCGGCCCCGTGGCCACACCAGGTGGGGGTCCTCCCTTCCCGGGCGCGGTCCTTCCAGGACCGCACCGAGGCGGAACGGCTGCGGGCGAAGGTCGCCGGCGGTGGCACCGCGGTGCTGGGCCAGGTTCTGACCGGCATGGGCGGGGTGGGAAAGACGCAGCTGGCCGCCGACTACGCCCGCACCGCATGGCAGGACGGCAGCCCGACCGGCGGCCTGGACGTACTGGTCTGGCTCACGGCGAGCACCCGTGAGGCCGTCGTCAGCGGATACGCCCAGGCCGGAGTCGAGTTGTGCCGGGCGGATCCCGGCGATCCGGAGAAGGCCGCCGAGGCCTTCCTGGCCTGGCTCACCCCCAAGACCGGAGCCAGGCCGTGCCGGTGGCTGATCGTCCTGGACGATGTCGCCGACCCGGCGGACCTGCACCGCCTGTGGCCTCCCGCGAGCCCCCACGGGCGCTCCCTGATCACCACCCGCCGGCGCGACGCCGCCCTGGCCGCAGACGGCCGCCACACGGTCGAGGTCGGCCTGTTCGCCGCGGACGAAGCCCTCACCTACCTGAGCACATCCCTGGCCGCACACGGCCGGAGCGAACCCCCGGACCGGCTCACCGCTCTGGCCGCCGACCTAGGGCATTTGCCCCTGGCCCTCGCCCAGGCAGTCGCCTACCTCATCGATTCCGGCGACGACATCGCCACGTACCGCCGACTACTGGCCGACCGCACCACCACACTCGCCGACACCACTCCCGACCGCCTGCCCGACGACCAGGCCCTCCCGCTGGCGGCCGCCTGGTCGCTGTCGATCGACCGCGCCGACACCCTGCGCCCTGCCGGCCTGGCCCGCCCCATGCTCCAACTCGCCTCGATGCTCGACGCCAACGGCATCCCCCAAGCCGTGCTGACCAGCCCTCCCGCCCTCACCCACCTGGCCGCGCACCGCACGCGGACCGGACCGGACACCCCCACGGAACCGACCTCGGCCTCTCCCCGAGACGCGCTGCTCGCCCTGCGGGCCCTGCACCGGCTGAGCCTGATCGACCACACCCCCGAAACGCCCCACCACGCCGTCCGCGTCCACCAGCTCATCCAACGCGCCGTCCGAGAGCGCCTTTTGGCCGAGCAGTACGGCGAACTCGCCCGCACCGCCGCCGACGCGCTGCTGGATCCCTGGCCCGATAACCCACTCGACCTCGACCTCGACCTCGCCCAGGCGCTGCGCGCCAACGCCGCATCTCTTGCAGGCCACGCTCAAGAGGCACTGTGGGGAAGCGGAGCGCACCCGGTGCTCCTGCGCACCGGCAGAAGTCTCGGCGAGAGCGGACACTTCTCAGCCGCCCTCGACCACCTCCGAAGTCTCGCGATCACCACACACGGACGTTTGGGCCCGGACCACCCCGACACCCTGACGGTCAGAAGGGACCTCGCCGGCTGTCGGGGGCATGCGGGAGACGCGGCGGGCGCGGTCGCCGCTTTTGCCGAGCTGCTTCCCGACGTGGAGCGGGTCTTGGGCCCCGACCACCCCGACACCCTGACCGTGCGGAGAAGCTTCGCCAGCTGGCGGGGATCCACGGGAGACGCGGCGGGCGCGGCCGCTGCCCTCGCCGAGCTGCTTCCCGACGTGGAGCGAGTACAAGGCCCCGACCACGACGACACCCTGAGCACGCGGAGCCGTCTGGCCGACTGGCGGGGGAGGACGGGGGATCCCGCGGGTGCAGCCGCCGCGATCGAACAGCTGCTGGCCGACATCAAAGTCCCGGACCACCCCCTCATCCTGAGTCTTCGGATGGACCTTGCCCGATGGCGGGGGACGATGGGAGATTCAGCGGGTGCGGCGGACTCACTCGCCCAACTGGTCCCTGACCTGGAGCGCCTGAAAGGGCCGGACCACCCCCTCGTCTTGACCCACCGGTGCAACCTTGCCTTCTGGCTGGGGAGAGCGGGGGATCCAGCAGGTGCGGCAGCCGCCTTCACTCAACTGGTGCACGACCTGGAACGAGTCAATGGTCCGGACCACCCGTCAACCCTCAGTGGCCGGAGAAATCTCGCCGACTTGCTGGGGTCCGCAGGGGACCCGGTGGGTGCGGCCGCCGCGCTCGCCGAATTGCTGCCCGACCTCGATCGGATTCAGGGTGCCGAGCACCCCGGCACGCTGAGCGCTCGGGTCGACCTTGCCAAGTGGCGGGGGGCTGCGGGGGATCCGGTGGGTGCGGCCGTCGCGCTCGCCGAACTGGTGCCGGTCATGGAGCGGGTGCTGGGACCGCTCCATCCAGACACCCTGGCCGTCCGGGCGAACCACGCCTACTTCCGTGGCGTGGCGGGGGAGCCGGAGTTCGAGGCCGCCGCGCTCGCCGAACTGCTCCCGGACGTGGTGCGGGTCTTGGGCCCCGACCATCCCAGCACACTGACCACCCGCGAGAACCTCGCCGCCTCGCGGGGCGAGATGGGTGATGCCGCCGGCGCCGAGGCCGGGTATGCCGAACTGGTGCCGCACAGAGAGCGCGTGCTGGGGCCGGAACACCCCGACACCCTGACCGCCCGGGCCAACCTGGCCTTTTGGCGGGGCGCGGCCGGGGACGAGGCCGGTGCGGCTTCGGCGCTGCGCGGACTGCTGGACGACATGGTGCGGGTGCTGGGACCGGACCACCCCGGCACGGTCACCGTTCGGGAGAACCTGCACATCCTGCGGTGGAGCGAACGGCTATCGCGTGCCCTTCGCGACTACCTGCGGGTACGAAACGAAAGGGATCGCTCGTGACGCGAAGACCGACATGAGGCTCCCGCAGGCCCCGCGCGACGCTCCCCGCTACGCGGCCCCGAGCAGCGCCGTCTCCTCCGGCGGTAGCCGCAGCGCGCCGGCGGCGACGTTTTCCGTCAGGTGCTCCGGGTTCCCGGTGCCAGGGATGGCGAGTACGTGCTGGCCCCGGCTCAGGGTCCACGCCAGGCGGAGCTGGGCCGGGGACACCCCGTGGGCCCGCGCGAGATCGCGTACCGCCGGGCCCTCTTCGGTGACCCCTCCGGCCTCCTTGCCCGCGCCCGCGATCGCGAAGAAGGGGACGAAGGCGATGCCCTGCTCGCCGCACGCGTCGAGGAAGGCGTGCTCCTCGGCCGGCGAACCGATGCCGTACGCGTTCTGCACGCAGACCACGGGTGCGATGGCCAGCGCCTCGGCGAGGTGGTCCGGCCGTACGTTGGACACGCCCAGGTGCCGGATCAGCCCGGCGGTCCGCAGCTCGGCGAGGGCGCCGAAGTGCTCGGCGATCGAACCGCTCTCCGCCTGGCGCGGGACGCGCAGGTTGACCACGTCCAGGTGGTCGCGGCCGAGCTGGCGCAGGTTCTCCTCGACCTGCCCGCGCAGTTGCCCGGGTGTGGCCCACCACCAGTCGCCGGCGGCGTCACGGCCCGGTCCGACCTTGGTGGTGATGACCAGCTCGTCGGCGTACGGGGCGAGGGCCCGGTTGATGAGCTCGTTGGCGGAGCGGGTCGGGGAGAAGTAGAAGGCGGCCGTGTCGATGTGGTTGACCCCCAGCTCGACGGCCTGCCTCAGCACCCCGGTCACCCGGTCCCGGTCGCTGGGGGAGCCGTCGGCCAGGTGCGTGAGCCGCATCGCGCCGAAGCCGATGCGGCGGACCGGGAGGTCACCGAGGAGCCAGGTACCGGAATCGACCGCGGTGATCTTGTCGGAAGTCATCAGGCGAGGGTATCGGGGTCCGTGACCCAGCCCGCAAACAGCACGAGGCCGGACTCCCGGTCGACGGCGAGGAAGCCGAAGGGCCGGTCCACCTCGAACTCGGCCTGCCGGACCCGGTGCGAGGGCGTCCTCGCGGCCCCGCGGAACATGCCGACGGCGGTGACGGCCGCGGCCTCGAACCCCTCCGCGTGGAAGCGGGCCACGGCGGACTGGCGGGCCGAGCCGACGGCCAGCGGGACGGCGGAGATGCCGGGGAAATGGCCGGGGCGGGCGGCTGCGGAGGTGAGCCCGAACAGTTCGCAGTGGAGCAGCAGATCGTGCTCGGCGCGGATGTCGAAGGCCACCGTGGCGATCCGGACCACGGGATCGGGACCGGTCGAATCCACGGTGCGCAGCGACAGCCCGGGACCCGCGGCGCCGTCGGGAAGCTCACTCGCGGTCGAGGAGGCCAGCGCGCCCGTGACCTCGGCGATCCCGGTGGCCAGGACCTCCCCAGGCGCCGCCCCGGGCTCTCCGAGCAGCAGGTGGACGTCCGCGCCGTGGGCGCCGGGCGCGCCGGGTACGGAGAGCAGGGTGACCGGGCCGCAGGCACCCCGAGCCACCCGGATCCGCTCGGGGAAGGCGTGGGTGACGGCCAGTCCGCGCAGGTGGCGCCCGTTCCACGGGCCGTGGGGCGGCCGGACCTGCCGCTCGGAGAAGGGCTTCTCCCAGGTCAGGTGCAGCGCGAGCGCGGAGGCGAGGACCAGGTCGACGTGCGGGCCGACCTCCACCGGCATCTGCTCGACCAGGCCGCCGGTGCGTTCGGCGGCCCAGGCGTCCAGGGCCTTGCGGTCGGCGTCCTCGTCACCGGTCAGGGCCGACCGGGTCCCGGCCGGGAGCCGGTCCGCCCACGCCGCCTCCAGCGGCAGGTCCCGCCGCGCCCACACGCCGGTGGCCGCGCGCAGGCCCCGTACGCCGTCCAGGGCGGTCAGCAGCTCGCGGGCGGCTTCGGCCGCCGCGTCGGCGGGTATGCCGAGGGCCTGCTCCAGTTCGCTACGGGCCGGGCCGTCGGCGCCGTCCGCGAGCAGGGCGAGGAGCGGCCAGAGTCCGGCCGCCGTGAACACCGTGCCTTCGGCCGTGCCCGCGGACTGCGCCGACCCTCGTGCCGCCCACCGTGCCGTCAGGCGGTTGACCGCCTCCACCGTCGAGTTGTCCATGGAACGGAGCCTACGGGCAAGGGCCGGACGGAGCGGGAAACGGCTCAACCCCGTTCCTCGGCATCCAGCTTGGCCCAGGCCTCCGCCTCCTCCGCCTCGTGGTCCGTCTCCTCGTAGGGGAGGGGGTCCGCCACCCAGCCCGCGGCGAGCACCAGGCGGGAGGTCCGGTGGACGGCGAGGAAGCCGAAGGGGCGGTGGAAGGCCACGTTGGCGTGTCGGACGCGGTACCTCAGCCGGGGCATCGCGCCGGCGCCGACAGCCCCGATCGCCGTCACGGCGGCGGCTTCGAAGCCCTCCGAGTGGAAGCGCGCCACCGCCGACTGCCGGGCGGAGCCGACGGCCAGCGGTTCGCCGCTGATGCCCGGGAAGTGGCCGCTGCGGGCGTCGCGGGCGCTCTCCAGGCCGAACAGCCCGGCGGAGTCGAGCAGATCGTGGTCCGCCTCCACCTCGAAGGCCACCGTGTCGATGCCGAGCCGGTGTTCGCGGCGATCCGAGAGGACGCCGGCGATGCGCAGGCCCGGCCCCGGGTTCCCTTCGGGCAGCAGGCTCGCGCCCGTCGACGGGATCGCCCGCGTGACGGCCGCGATACCGGCCTGGAGGGTCCGGCCAGGCGGGGCCTGCGGCTCGCCCAGGACGAGGTGGACGTCGACTCCGCCGTCGCCCACCACCTCCAGCAGGGTGACCGGGCCGCCGGGTGCCCGGGCCACGCGGACCCGGTCGAGGAGGGGCGTACTGCGGCTCAGGCCCTGCACGGTCCGCCCGGCCCAGGGGCCTTCGTCGACCTCGGTGGTCCAGGCGTGGAAGGGCTGGATCCACCGCGTGCGCAGCGTGAGCGCGGAGGCGAGCACGAAGCGCGCCTCCTCGCCGACGGTGACCGGCATGTGCCCGATGAGGCCGTCGGTGCGTTCGGCGGCCCAGGCGTCGAGGGCCTTGCGGTCGGTGTCTTCGTCGCCGGTCAGAGTGCCCCGGGTTCCGGCGGGGAGGCGGTCCGACCAGGCAGGCTCCAAGGCGAGGTCCCGCCGCGCCCACAGGCCGGAGGCGGAGCGCAGGCCCCGTACGCCGTCCAGGGCGGTCAGCAGCTCGCGGGCGGCTTCGGCCGCCGCGTCGGCGGGTATGCCGAGGGCTTCTTCCAGTTCGTTGCGGGCGGGTCCGGCGGCGCCGTCGGCGAGCAGGGCCAGCAGCGGCCAGACCCCGGCGGCCGTGAACACCGTGCCCGTGCCGTCCGCCGTGGCGTGCCCGGCCCACCGGGAGGCGAGCGCGTTGACCGCCCGTACCGTCTTCGTCTTCATGCGGGGGAGCGTAAGGGTTGGGGCGCCGCCGGGCCGCGTCGTTTTCCACGGCCCGGCGGCGCTGTTCAGGGGCGGGACCGTCAGTGGCCGCGAAGGCCCTCGTCGACCGCGGTCATCAGTTCACCGTCGGCCGTGTCCGCGTCCAGTGACCAGAACATCGCGCCGCCGAGGCCCTCTTCGCGGATGTACCGGGTCTTGGTGCGCAGCACCTGCGGGTCGTCGTAGGTCCACAGGGTGGTGCCGTCGAAGAGCCAGGCGCTGCCGTTGCGGCGGTCCCAGTGGAGCTTGTAAGTACCGGACGCCGCAAGCTGCTTGAGCTCCTTGTAGTCCGCGTACCCGTTGGCCCAGGCGGCCGGGGCCGGGCCCGTCGCGGGCTGGCCCATGCCGTCCCCGCCGCCACTGACGCCGGTCCAGCCCTGCCCGTAGAACGGCATGCCCATCACGAGCTTGTGCGCGGGCGCGCCGCGCCGCTCCCAGGCGTCCACGGTGCCGTCGACGCTGAAGTCGTTCCTCGCGTACAGCGCGGACTGCTGGGCGGTGGTCGCCTCGCCGGAGACGTGGAAGTCGTAGCCCTGGAGGGTCACGAAGTCGAGGTCGCGCATGATCCGGCGGACGTCGAAGCCCGCGTCGATCTTGGCGGGGGCGGTCGGGACGAAGGCGGACAGCTCGTACTTCGCCTTCCGCTTCTGGCTGCGGGCGTAGTCGTCGAGCTGGGTGCGGAACTCGCTCACCAGCGCCGTGAAGTTCTTCTTGTCCTCGGGGCGGTAGGTGGTGTCGGTGTCGCCCGAGGAGCCGGGCCACTCCCAGTCGAGGTCGATCCCGTCGAAAAGACCCGCCGCCGAACCCGCGCCGCCGCGGCTGCCGTCCTGGGGGAGGTTGCCCTTGATGTAGAGGTCGATGCAGGAGGATACGAGGGCCTTGCGCGAGGCCGGGGTGAGCGCGGCGTCCGAGAAGTGCGTGGACCAGCTCCAACCGCCCAGGGAGATGAGGACCTTGAGGCCGGGGTGCTTGGCTTTGAGCTCGCGGAGCTGGTTGAAGTTGCCGGCGAGCGGCTGCACCCAGTCGTCGGCGACGCCGTCCACGGAGTTCTCGGCGTCCAGCGGGCGAACGTAGTCGGCCCACGCGTCGGCCTCACCGGGGATGTTTCCGGTGAAGCACTTGCCGTCCGCGCTGATGTTGCCGAAGGCGTAGTTGATGTGCGTGAGCTTGCTCGCGCTGCCGTTCTTCTCCAGGTCCTGGACCTGGAAGTCCCGTCCGTAGACGCCCCATTGGGTGAAGTAGCCGACCTTCTTGTACGAGCGGCCGTGCCCGGAGTCGCCGTGGCCGGCGCCGTCGTGGGCGGGGGCGAAGGCGGTCAGCAGGGAGAGGGAGCAGGCGGCAATGGCCAGCCTGCCGAGCATGCTGCGGCGCATGGGCTTCCTTTGCGGATGCGGTGAGTGGTGCCGGGGCGCGTGCGCTGTGCATGCGGAAACTATTGGTCTGGACCAGTGTGGGTCAAGGGGGCGGGGCGAAACGCGGTGGGCAAACGCGGATGGGCCCCGCCGGCGGCGGAGCCCATCCGTGTCGTCACGGTCGCGTCACGTCAGGCCGGACGGACCGGCGCGGTCACCTCAGGGCACGAGCCGGTAGGCGTTCGTGATCGTCTCGCGCACGGTGTTGCCGGCCTTGTCCCTCAAGTCCACCCGGAAGGAAACGGACTTGGCCGTCTCCGGGTGCCGTACGGTCACCGAGCGGGCCCCTTTCGCGTCGGTCGTCACCGCGAGGAGCTGCCAGGTCTTCCCCTCGTCGAAGGAGACCCGGACGGTCAGTGCGGCGACCTGCCCGGCCCCCGCCGCCGGCCCTCCCAGGTGCAGCGGAACCTTCAGGTCGGCGCCCACCCGGGCCGTCCCGCGCAGGCTCAGCGCCGGGGAGAGCCGCACCGTGGACAGCGGCAGCCTGACCGGCTCGTCCGTGGGGGGACGGGCCGAGGTGAACGTCCAGGACGCGGCCACCTTCGTACTGGTCGAGGTGTCCAGGGGGGAGCGGCTCGACTCCGCGCTCAGGCGGTACGCCGCCGAGCCGGCCGGAACGTCTCCGTGGACCTGGCCGCTGTCCGACCCCTCGGCGATGACCTTGCCGCCGGACTCCAGGCGGGTGAAACCCCCGGTGACGTACGAGCCGCCCACATGGCCGCTGCCATCGTTGAAGAGCCGCAGGTCGGCGTAGACGTAGTCGCCGGTCCGGTGGGCGCCCGCCTCCGGGTCCCCGTCCTCCATGCTGGGGCCGACCACGCCGAAGTTGTACTTCACGGCCTGGCTGCTGCCCGGCTTGTAGGTGGTGAGGCCGGTGTCGTAGCCCAGGCGCGAGTCACCCCTGGCGTCGAGCTGGTACACGTTCCAGGTCCAGCGGACCCCGATGGCGCTGACGTACTGGACGCCGGACATCGGCAGGTCCTGCTCGATGGGGTCGCGCATGCCGAAGGCGGACGTGCCGGTCACGTCGTAGGGCGTCATCCAGATCAGGCCCTTCGCCCCGGTGACGGACGCCGCGAAGCCGAGCTTCAACTCGGCGACCTCGGCCCGCGTGACGGTCTTGGTGAGGCCCGTGAACAAGCTGCCCGTGCGGTTGAAGGCGAGCCGGTAGTCGACCTTCTTGCCGGCCGCACCGGGGTTCTTCCACAACCCGTTGAACTGCGCCTGCATACCGGTGCTCGCCGTGCCGAGCGCGGCGGTGCGGACCTGTGTCTGCCCGTCGAAGGTCCAGGACCCGGCCACCCGCGCCTTCGGATCGGAGTACCCGAGGGTGCCGCCGACCAGCCGTGCCGCCGGGTCCGGGGCGGTGACGGCCAACGGCTTGGCCTTGCGGGCGTCGAGCGCGATCGTGGTCTTCGCGGTCACCTTCACGACGGGCTGGACGAAGACGGCCATCCGGCCGCCCGCGCCGAGGACGACGCTCTCCAGCTGGTAGTCGCCCTTGGGTATCCGCTTCACGACGGTCCCGCCCGGCACGACCGGGAACTCGATGCGCCCCGGCACCTCCCGGTCGATCTTGGTCAGCATGCTGGAGTAGCCCGGCGGAGCCGCGCCGTCGACATCGGTGTGCCGCAGGACGACGTCGTACGACTCCACCTCGCGGACGGCCACCATGCCGGTGCGCACCGACTGGCCGCCGCCGTCGGCCCGTACGCTGCCGCCGAACGTGCCGTCGGCCCCGCCCTTGCGGGTGTCGACGGTGACGGTGGTGGTCGCGGTGCCACCGGCGGGGACGGTGAGCTGGGCGTCCTTGACGGTGAACATCCCCGCCGGGGCCGGGCCGCCCCCCGGGCCTGTGGCGGTGGTGCTCAGCTTGAGGGTGACGGGCTTGGTGCCGTGATTGCGGTAGGTGAGGGACTTGCCGACCGGCTTGTCGTCGGTGTGCGGCCAGAGCCGCGTGCCGAAGTTGAGCGAGCCGGGCTCGGAGACGACGACGGCCGTGACGGCCCGTGCCAGGTCGACCCGGCCGGAGCCCTGTTCGGAGGCGTTGAGCACAGGGTCGGGCCGGGCGGATCCGGTGAGCAGCGCCTTGAGCCGGGCTCCGCTCCACGTGGGGTGCTGCTGGAGCACCAGGGCGGCGGCGCCGGCGACGTGCGGGGCGGCCATCGACGTGCCCGACATGGTGGTGTAGCTCTCGCCGTCGGGGTTCCAGCTGTGCGTGCTCAGGGCGGCGGTGATGTCGACGCCCGGAGCGGTGATGTCCGGCTTGGACACTCCGTCGGCCGTCGGGCCACGGCTGGAGAAGTCCGCGATCCGGTCCTGCTTGTCGACCGCGCCGACCGTCAGCGCCGCGGGGGAGCTGCCGGGCGAGCCGATGGTTCCGGGCCGGTCGCCGCTGTTCCCCGCACTGATCACGAAGAGGGCCTTGGCGGAGAGGCGGGCGACCGCCGCCTCCTTCGGGTCCACGCCCGGATCGTCCTGGCCGCCGAGGCTCATGTTGACGATCTTCGCGCCCTGGTCGACGGCCCACTGCATGCCGCTGATGATGCCGGACTCGGATCCCCAGCCGTCGTCGTTGATGACCTTGCCGTCCAGGAGCCGCACCCCGGGCGCCACGCCCTTGTACCGGCCGCCCGACCGCGCGCCGGTCCCGGCGACGGTGGAGGCCACGTGGGTGCCGTGCCCGTGCCGGTCGAGGGAGTCGGGGGAGTCGCTGAAGTTCTTCTCGGCGATCTCGACGCCCTTGAGGTCGGGGTGGTCCTGGTCGACGCCCGTGTCCAGGACCGCCACCTTGACGCCCTTGCCGGTGTAGCCCGCCTTCCACATGACGGGAGCGCCGATCTGCGGCACGCTCGTGTCGAGGGAGGTGCGGACCTTGCCGTCCAGCCACACGTGGGCGATGGGAGCAGTGGGAGCGGCTCCCCGCGCAGGGGCGTCCGTGCTGCCGGTGACCGCCGACCACAGGGCCGCGGTCTCGGTCTTGGGCACGTCAAAGGCCTCGCCGTCCACGGAGGGCAGCGGACGGCGCTCGCGCGCGACCCGGGCGAGCGGGTCTCCGGTCGCGAAGGCGCCCACCGGGGCGCCCTCCTTCCGATAGCCGACGATCAGGGGTGTGGCGCCGCGGTGAGCGTCGTCGTACCCGTCCTTGGCCAACCGGGCGACGTCGAACAGCCGCCGGTCCAGGACGCCGTCGCCGATCAGGCGCAGGGCGTCCATCGGAATGACGTACGTGTGCCCGCCCTCGCGCCGAACCGAGAAGGTGGTCTTCTCGCGGCCCGCACCCCGCGTGATCCGGACGACGGCGCCGTCGGCGCCGACGAGCACGCGGTCACCGGTGATCAGCGTCACCGTCGCGTCCGCCGGCGGCCTCGCGCCGGCGGGACTCCCTTTCGTGTCCTCGTGCAGGGTCTGCTGCGTGTCCTGGTGCGTGCCCTGTGCGGTGGAGTTCGCGGCCAGTGCCGGCTGGATGCCGGCCGCGGCCGTCCCCATGATCAGCATTCCGGCCACAGCGGCTGTGAGTGCCGCCGTTCCCGCCCTTGTCCTGGATGCCACCCGTTTCCCCCAATTCGGCGTGCGCGCTGGCGTGTTCGCCGGTAGCACGCAGCCGGGACGGGACTCGGTTCTCCGCGGGGGCAAGAAGGAGGGCGCGTCCCGGAGAAATACACCCCAGGGTGTAGCCGGGCGCCTCCCCTGGTGGGAGGAACCGGTGCTTCCGGGGGCGGAGGAAGCCATCGGCACCTTCCCGGGGTGTCGCGGAGGTCAACTGTCCACGGCGCAATAGTCGTTGTCTCAAGGAGTGGATGCGGGCCGGGGCGGGCCGCGGCGGCCTGACCCTCCTCGGTGTCGCCCTGACCAGCGAAGACGGGCCGTGCGGTCGACCGGCTCGGATCCGCCGGAGTCCGGACCCGTGACGAAATTCCTCGCGGTTGATCACCGAATTGAGTGGATCTTCGGCGTGCGACATGACATGGTTGGTCTCACCGAAGGGGTGTAGCTCAGTTGGTAGAGCACCGGTCTCCAAAACCGGTTGTCGTAGGTTCGAGCCCTGCCACCCCTGCCACGTTCGGCCAAGTCCTTCTCGGCCGGATCATTCATGGAAAAGGGACCCCCGGAGAACACTCCGGGGGTCCCTTTTCTCTTGCCCTGGGGGCGTACCCTTCCCCGGGTGACGAAGATCGTGACCCATGTCGAGATGACCGACCCGAGTCAGCTCGTTCCCGGCGCTCCGGTCCCCGGACTGGCACTCGTCGCCGTCGGCGACGACCTCTCGAAGGTTCCCGACCTGATGGCCAGGATCGGCGCGCCGTACCAGTGGCGCAGCGCCCGTCGCGGACCACGGGAATGGCAGGCGTGGTTCGCCGAGCATCCGGACCGGACGTGCCGGCTGCTGACCTTGCAGGGCGAGTCCGCCGGTGTGGTCTGTTACGACCTCCACCCGGGCGCCGACGTCGAGATCAGGACCTTCGGGCTCTTGCCGGAGTTCACCGGGAAGGGGCTCGGCGGCCATGCGCTGACGCTCGCGATCCGGCAGGGCTGGAATCTGGTGCCGGGCGTGCGCCGGGTATGGCTGCACACGTCCTCGGCCGACCATGCGAACGCGCTGCCCAACTACCACCGCCGCGGGTTCCGGACCTTCAAGACCGAAGAAGAAGCGTTGGATTCGGGCATGCCTTAATCAATGGCGGGCCGGCCCGGCGCGCGGACATGATCGCGCCATGACCTCACAGACGATCACAGCGGCGGCATCCGGCACGTGGACGCTCGGGGACCTCACGGTCAACCGGATGGGCTTCGGCACGATGCGCCTGACGCAGCACGGTGAGGCATTCGCGCCCGAGGCCGTCCCACGGGACCGCGACCAGGCGATCGCCGTACTGCGCCGCGCGGTCGAGCTCGGTGTGAACCACATCGACACCGCCGCGTTCTACTTCTCCTCGTCGCGCTCGGCCAACGAGCTGGTCAACCGGGCGCTGGCCCCTTACCCGCACGAGCTGGTCATCACCACCAAGGTCGGACCGGGCCGCGATCCCTCCGGCCAGTGGCTGCCGCACGCCACCCCGGAGCAGTTGCGCGGCCAGGTCGAAGAGAACCTGCGCCAGCTCGGCCGCGACCACCTCGACGTGGTGAACCTGCGCATCGTCGGCAGCGACTCGATCGCCGAACGCTTTGGCGCACTGGCCGATCTGCGTGCGGCCGGGCTCATCCGGCACCTGGGCCTGTCCAACGTCCGCGGCCACCACCTCGCCGAGGCCCGGAGCATCGCGCCGGTGGTCTGCGTCCAGAACATGTACGGCATCGGCGCGGCCCCCGAGCAGAAGGAGCTCCTGGACATCTGCGGTGAGCAGGGCATCGCGTTCGTGCCGTTCTACTCGATCGCCGGTACCGGTCGCACCGCCGGCGCCACCGACGGCCACAGCGCTGAAGTCCGCTCCGTCGCCCGCTCCCACGGCGTGAGCGCGGCCCAGATCCGGCTGGCCTGGACCCTGCACCAGGGCTCCCACGTACTGGCCATCCCCGGCACCGGCGATCTCGGGCACCTCGCCGAGAACGTCGCCGCGGGCGGCCTGCGCCTGTCCGAGGGTGAACTCCTCGGTCTGGCCGCGGCGAGCGACGAGACGGCATGAGGCGGTGGCCGGGCTGCCGGGGCCCCGCCCCCGCCTTCGCCCTCGGAGGGACTCAGTAGGTCGGGCAGAGGTTGGCCTGGACGGCCGCGACGATCAGGGCGGACTTGACGGGGCCGAAGCCGGCGGGGTGGTGGGGGCCGATGAAGCGCTGGTTCGCCCCGGCCACTCGCTTGGCCGGATCCTTCTCGCCCTTCATGGACTGGCACTGGTCCAGGCCTCGCGAGACGGCCTTGTCGTCCTTGCCGTTGACGATCTCGGGGTCGATCGTGTTCAGCGCGGCCAGGTAGGCGGCGCGCTGCGCGGGCGCGGGGCTCGGCGGGAGGCCGCTGTCGGGGCGGACCGCGCTCGGATCGGCGCTGGGCCTGCCGCTCTGGGCAGGGCTCGGCACGGTCGAGGCCGGGGCGGAGGTCTTGCCGGGGGCCGGCGCGTCGGAGTCGCTGCCGCACCCGGTGAGGGCGAGCAGTCCGGCGCCGGTGAGGGCGATGATCACGTGGTGTCTGCGCATCGGGCCATGGTCGCCCCGGCCCGGTGCTCGCGGGGCCGCTGTGACCGGGCTGTGACACGGCACCCCGAACAGCCGGTCGGCGCGGGCCGGGCAGGATCCGAACGAGACGGCCTAGCCTGGGGGAATGACCGCCACCGCCGGGCGCGAGCCCCAGTCCGACCTGCGGGACTTCCTGCGTTCCCGCCGTGCCCGGATCGGCCCCGAGGCAGTGGGCGCCGCCGCACATCCGGGAAGGCGTCGCGTGCCCGGGCTGCGGCGCGAGGAGGTCGCGCAGCTCGCGGGGGTCAGCGTGGACTACTACACCCGGCTGGAGCAGGGCCGCACCCGGCACGTGTCCGACGAGGTCCTCGACGCCGTGGCCCGGGCGCTGCGGCTCGATGCCACCGAGCGGTCCCACCTCTTCCACCTTCCCGGACGACCCCGACCAGACCCTCTACCTCTACACGGCAGAGCCGGGATCACGCTCCGAGGAGGCGCTGCGGGCCCTCGCCTCCCTGACGGCGCGGACGGTGCGGGGGGCCCACGGGGTGCGCCCGGAGCGCTGACCCCCCGGCCTTCTGGCACACTGGGCCGGGTTATCCAGGCGGTGCAGGACAGGAAACCGGTGCGAATCCGGTGCGGTCCCGCCACTGTGACCGGTACACCCCCGTGCGGGGACCCGGGAGTCAGACACTGACGCACCGCCTCTTTCGGTTCGACCAGGGGACGCGGATCCCCCGGAGAGGCTTCGCCATGTCCTCGTACGCCCGTGCGCTGCTGCGCGCGTTCCTGCCCGTCCCCCTCCTGATACCGCTGGCCGCGTGCGGGGGATCCCCCGCGGCACAGGATGCGAAGGCGGGAGCGGGCGCCGCGCCCGGCTTCCCGTACACGGTCACCAACTGCGGTGTCACCAGCACCTATCAGGCGCCGCCGCAGCGAGCCGTCGCCATGAACCAGCACGCCACCGAGATCCTCCTGGCCCTCGGGCTGGAGGAGAAGACGGTCGGGACGGCCTACCTGGACGACTCCGTACTGCCCGCCTACCGGCCCGCGTACGACAAGATCAAGGTGCTGGCGAAGGAATACCCCGCCAAGGAGATCCTCCTCGGAGCCAACCCCGACTTCGTGTACGGGGGCTACTCCAGCGCGTTCGACAAGGCGCAGGGCCGCGATCGCGAGGGACTCGCGAAGTCCGGCATCAACTCCCGCCTCAGCGTGGAGTACTGCACCCAGGGCAAGGTCGGCCTCGATCAGCTCAGGACCGAAATAACCGAGGTGGCACGGACCTTCGGCGTGCCCGAGCGCGGCGAGCGGCTCATCGCGGAGGAACAGCGCCGCATCGAAGCCGTCAGCGCACGCGTGAAGGACAAGGCCAAGCCCGCGGTCTTCGTCTACGACTCGGGCGAGGCCTCCGCCTTCACCTCCGGCGGCAACGGCATCGGCAACGAGATCGTCTCGCTGGCAGGCGGGACGAACGTGTTCGCCGACCTCGCCGACACCTTCGGCGACGTGTCGTGGGAGAAGGTCATCGAGCGGAAGCCCGAGGTCGTCCTCATCTACGACTACGGCGGCACCACCGTCGAAGCCAAGAAGCAGCGCCTGTTGAACGACCCGGCACTGGCCCAGGTCCCGGCGATCAA
Organism: Streptomyces sp. NPDC006487; assembly: GCF_042870555.1. Taxonomy (NCBI): domain Bacteria; kingdom Bacillati; phylum Actinomycetota; class Actinomycetes; order Kitasatosporales; family Streptomycetaceae; genus Streptomyces; species Streptomyces sp. NPDC006487. Next base: position 82,257 of record NZ_JBIAHN010000006.1, on the reverse strand, counting down.
GAACCGGCGGTTCGTCGTGCTGCCGCTGTCCTCCGCCGTGCTCGGCGTACGCGTCGCCGACGCCGTCGAATCGCTGGGCGGTCAGCTCCACCCCGACGCCGCGTGAGGCTCCGGGCCGCCCGTGCGTTCACCCGTACGCCGGTCGTACTGGCCCTGCTCGCCGCCGCGCTGGCCGCGTCGGCCCTGGCGGGGCTGGCCCTGGGACCGGTACGGATCCCTGCGGAACGGGTGCTCGACATCGTGCTCGGCGGACCGGGACCCGGTGGCGGAGCGGGCGCCTTCGGCGCGATCGTATGGGACGTCCGGATGCCACGCGTCCTGCTCGGCGCCGTCGTCGGCGCGGGACTCGCCGTCGCGGGAACCGTGCTCCAGGCCCTCGTGCGCAATCCGCTCGCCGACCCGTTCCTGCTCGGCGCCTCCTCCGGGGCCTCGGCCGGAGCCGTGCTGGTGATCGTCTTCGGCGCCGGGTTCCTCGCCTTCGCGGGCGGCGCCGCCCTACCGCTCGCGGCGTTCGCCGGGTCGATGGGCGCGCTCGTCGCCGTCTACGCGATGGCCCGGCGCGGCGGCGCCATGAGCACCGGCCGGCTGATCCTCGCCGGGGTCGCCGTGCAGTACGTCCTGTCCGCCCTGACCAGCCTGATCCTGGTGCTGGCCGCCCATCCCGACCAGATCCGCAGCGTGCTGTTCTGGACCCTCGGCGGGCTCGGCGGGGCACGCTGGGGCGAACTGGCCCTGCCCGCCGGAGCCCTGCTCCTGGGCACCGGGCTGCTCATCGCGCTGGCCCGGCCGCTCGACCTGCTGCTCGCGGGGGAGGAGGGCGCCCAGACGCTCGGGCTGGACACGAACCGGTTCCGGGCCGCGGTGTTCGTCCTCACCTCGCTCGTCATCGGCGTGCTGGTGGCCTACAGCGGAGCGATCGGCTTCGTGGGGCTGATGGTGCCGCACGCCGCCCGGATGGTCGTCGGCGCCGGGCACCGGGCGCTGCTGCCCGTGGCCGCGCTGGGCGGGGCCGTGTTCCTGACCCTGGCCGATCTGATCGCCCGTACCGCCGCCGCGCCGGAGGAGATTCCGGTCGGCGTGGTCACGGCGCTCGTCGGCGGGCCGTTCTTCCTGTGGATGCTGCGCAGGTCCACCCGTACCGAAGGGGTCGTGGGATGACGGCGGGACGTCCGGCAGGGCCGGCGACCGAGTTGGCGGCAGCGCCGGTGTCAGGGCCGATGTCCGGGCCGGGGGCGGCGGAACTCGCCGTCGAGGCCGTGCGTTACGAGATCGACGGGCAGCCGCTGCTGCACGGGATCGACCTCACCGCCCGCCCCGGCGAAACGGTCGGAGTCGTCGGCCCCAACGGCAGCGGCAAGACGACACTGCTGCGCTGCGTCTACGGCACCCTGCGCCCGACCGGCGGGCGCGTGCTGCTGGACGGTGTGGACGCGGCCTCGCTGGGCGTCAAGGACCGCGCCCGGCGGGTGGCGGTGGTGCCCCAGGACGCGGCCGGAACCTTCGGGCTGACCGTGCGCGAGGTGGTGGCCATGGGGCGCAGCCCGCACAAACGCTTCTGGGAGCAGGACGGACCCGACGACGTACGCCGCGTCGCTCGGGCCCTGGACACCGTAGGAGCGGCTGCCCTGGCGGGCCGCCGCTTCGACGGGCTCTCGGGCGGCGAGCGCCAACGTGCCCTGGTGGCCCGCGCCCTCGTCCAGGACCCCGGCCTGCTCGCCCTGGACGAACCGACGAACCACCTGGACATCCGCTACCAGCTGGAGATCCTCGGGCTGGTCCGTGCCCTGTCCGCCACCGCCCTGCTGGTCCTGCACGACCTCAACCTGGCGGCGATGTACTGCGACCGCCTGTACGTCCTGGCGGGCGGCCGCGTGGCCGCCTCGGGCACCCCGGCGGAGGTGCTGACGGAGCCCCTGCTGGCCGAGGTCTACGGGGTCCGCACCCGCGTCGCAACCCACCCGACGACGGGAGCGGTCAACATCGTCTACCTTCCGGAGAACGGGGTCCGGGCGGGTTCCTGAGCCCGGCGGCGGCGGGTGAGCCCCCGCCGCCGTGCCCGTCCTACTGCGTGAAGCCGCCGTACGGGACGGTGATCAGTTCCATGCCGTGGCCCGAGGGGTCCTGGAAGTAGACGCCGCGGCCGCCGTCGTTGTGGTTGATCTCGCCAGGGCGCTGCCCGTGCGGATCGGCGAAGTAGGTGATCCTCGCCCGCTTGATCTTCTCGAAGGCCTCGTCGAACTCGGCCTCGGAGACGAGGAACGCGTAGTGCTGTGCGGTGATGGACTCGGCGGGGATGGTCGCGAAGTCCAGGGTGACGCCGTTGGCGGTCTCGACGGGAATGAAGGGGCCCCAGGGGGCTCCGACCTCCAGGCCGAGAAAGTACGCCAGGAATTCGGCCGACTCCCGGTGGTCACGGGAGTGGATGATCGTGTGGTTGAGCTGAACCGTCATGAGTGGATGCCTCCGAAAGGCACGTCCCGGCACCTCCATGCCTCACCCAGCCGGTGACCGACACGCGATGCCGCGACATGATCCTAAACACCCCTTACGGGTGGAGTCCAGTGCGTTTGGGGCGGGGCCTATCCTCCGTACACCGCCTTCACGTTGTCCTGTGCCGGATGCGTCCGTCCCGCCGGGCCGGCCGCGAAGGCGCGCAGCAGGTTCTCCGTCACCCGGGTGGTCAGGGCGCCCGAGCGTGCGTCCAGGCCGTGGTTGGCTCCGCTGCGGCCGTCGCCCTTCGCGTCGAGGGCCTCCACCCACCGCATCGTCCCCGTCGCGAACACGGCGGCGCCGCTCGGCGTCGTGTAGTACGCCGTGTCCTGGTGGCTCGGGCGGCCCTCGCAGACCACGGGGGAGTGCGCCAGGATCTCGATCGGGCGCGGGGTCGTGAAACCGGTGTTGACCTTGTCGTACTCCACGCCGACCAGGTGCGGGAACCTGTCGCCGGCCTTCGCTCCGGTGCCCTCGAAGAGCCAGTGGCCCGGGTGCGTCACCACGTACGGGGCGTCCACCGGGTAGCCGTCGTAGATCACGCCGAGCAGTGTGCTCTCCGGGTCGGCGGCGGGCGGGGAACGGAAGTCGACGGTGGCCGGGTGGCCGCGCTTGAAGCCGGGATCCTGCTCGTACGAGGACTTGTAGCAGACCACCGTACGGTCCGGTCCGAGTTCGGAGGGCTCCAGCCGGATCCGGCGGTAGCAGCAGTTCGCGCCCAGGATCGCGATGTTGGTGCCCGCGTCCCGGGCGGCCGTGACGTGCGCGCGCTGCTCGGGCGACCAGTACTCGTCATGGCCGAGGGAGAGGACTGCCGAAGCGCCCTCCAGCAGCCGCTTCTCCCGGGCCACGTCGGTGGTCGTCGTGTACGCCAGGGGGATGCCGAGCCGCTCGGCGAGTGCGAGCAGCGGAGCCTCGTACACGAGGAAGAGGCCCGCGCCGTCGTCGTACGCGTAGGGCCGGTCGAAGGTCACGGCGAGCGAGCGCGAGGCGTATCCGCCACTGGGGCCGTCGTAACTGCCGTAGCCGCCCCAGCGGTTATACGCCTGCCAGGTCGCCACCGCGTTGACCACGACGGTACGTCCGGCCGTGGCGGCGGACCGCACGGTGATGGGGACGAACCGCTGGCCCTCGCCGCCCTGCGCGTCGAGGCGCAGCAGGTAGCAGCCCTCGGGCCAGTCCTTGGTCTCGACCGTGGTGCTACGGGACCACCGGGTGCGGACCATACGGGTCGAGGCCTCCACCGTGTGGTCGGGCTGGCGCACCCCGGGCAGGGCCTCGGAGCGCCAGACCAGGCGGGCCCGGGCGCCGCCGTACCAGCCCATGCGGTAGGCGGAGACGGTGAACCGGGCTGCGGTGGTGGAGACGTGCAGGGCGAAGGACTCGCCGGGCAGCACGCTGACCCGGTCGGCGAAGCCCTCGATGGCGCGGGCCGGGCCGGCCTGGGTGACCCGCCAGTCGGCGTTCCCCGGGCGGGCGTTCTCCGCCCGGACGTCGAACTCGCGCGGCCCTCCCTGTTGCTCCGGGGGGCCGGACGGGTCCCGGCTCTCGCCGGGTCCCGCCCCGTCCGCCTCCCCGGCGTCCCCTTTCGCGCAGCCGGCCACGGCGCCGAGCCCGGCGGCGGTGGCCGCCGCCCCCGTCGCCAGGGCGAGGAACCGCCGCCTGCCCGCGCCTTCGCCGTCCCCGGATATGTGCTCCTGATCCATGAGGGTCACGCTATGTCACGCTGTGGGCTTTGCTTTTATCGCCCCGCGGGCCGTCCGGAGATCGCCCGGGGGCCGACCGGGGATTGTCCGGGGATCGCCCGGGGCCGACCGGAGATCACCCCAGCTTCACCTTCACCACCTGGCTCGCCCCCTCCAGAGCCGTGAGGCTGCCGAAGTCGAGCCGGAGCGTGCTCCCGGTGCCCGCCGAGACCAGGCTCGCCGGCTGGGACAGCACCTGGGTGACGGTCCGGTTCCACACGAGGGTCAGTCCCGACAGGGTGCGGGCCGGGTCCGAGACGCAGACCACGGCCGTGCCGTCACCGGGCTCCCGCACCGTGACCGAACACGGCGCGCTCGCCTGCAGGGCGCCGATCGTCGCGGGCTGCCAGAAGTTGACCCCGGTGAAGCCGAGCGATCCCACCGCCACCCCCTGGGCGGTCGGGGTGTTGGCGAGCACCGTGAGCCAACCGGTGGCGGCCGAACGTGCCGAGGTCTGGGCGGCCGAGGCGCCCGGCAACAGCTGGTAGACGTAGCTGCCGGCGGCCGGGTTCGTCCCGTGGTCGTACCAGAGCGTCAGGTAGCGCCGGGTGAGGACCGTGGTGGAAGCGCTCCGGTTGATATCGCTCCACCGGCCGGAGCGGGCCTCCCGCAGCGCCCGGAAGGTGCCCGAACCCGACATCACATAGCCACCGAAGCCCGCCAGGTGCGCCCAGCCGGGGCCGGGGAAGGAGGCGGTCCAGCCCAGCGTGGCCGGCTGGACCGCGCCTCCCACGGTCAGGGCGTGGGCGCCGGTCGCGCCCAGGTTCCGGTTGTCGATGACCGTGTCGACGGCGGCGCTGTCGGTGGAGCTGATCCCGGCTCCCAGGCAGACCACCGTGTCGTCGAGGAAGAACCAGGACTTGCGGGCCGTGAGGGTGCTGCCCAGCCCCTTCAGGTGCTGGCCCACCGAGGCGAACTCCCCGTCGGTCGAGCCGCCCACCCAGGTGACGTCCGGCCGGGAAGCACCCCAGTCACCCCCGGCTCCGTCGGCCAGCACTTTGCGGGAGGCGGTGGTCCCGGGCAGCCGGTACGGATTGACCGTGGGCCAGAACGCGTCCGAGTACTGGCCGTTGCCGAAGGCGGAGCCCCACCAGGAGAGCATCCCGCTGCCCGTGTGCCAGCCGCGCAGGTTCTCGCCGTTGCCCGTCTCGTAGTGGGTGATCCGCTTCGAGGCCATGGACAGGGAGGCCGCCCAGGCCGGTCTGCGGTGCGTGGCCCGGTCCATCGAGGGGAACAGCCGGTGCGCCACCGGCTCGGGCACGGCCGTGACCGCGGCGTCCGCCGAGACCTCGGAGAGGCGGGCCAGGGCCGACAGGCTCTGGGTGGCGTCCGCCAGCGGGGGGCTGTAGTAGTCCCGCGCCGTCCACCCCTTCACCAGGCCGCGCCAGCGCGTCCGTTCGGCGGTGCTCGCGCCCTCGGCGAGGAGCAGGATCGCGGCGAGGACGGAATGCCCGCGGGTGTGGTCGTCCAGTTGCGCCTGGAGGGGATCGGCGACCTGGACCCCCCGGCTGGGAGCCCGGCCCGATACGGCGTCCATCATCAGCCCGTTGTAGAGGAACGGCGCCCACGCGTGCTCCACCGCGTCGAAGACGATCCGGGATCCGGGGTCGGTGACCTCCCACACCGTCCCCTTCAACAGGCCGAACAGCATGCCCAGTCCGCCGAGCATGACCGAACCGTACGAGCCGGTGTACGCGACGTAGGTGTGCTGGATGAAGGAGCCGTCCCGGTAGAGCCCGTCACCGGAGGTGACGTACGGGAACACCGGCGTGAGCGCGTCCCGGGCCAGGGCGATCTTCGCGTCGTCACCGCCGACCACTCCGCGCAGCGCGAGCACCCGGCACAGGTCCACCCGGTTCGCCCCGGTGCTGGTCCCGGTGTACGAGCCGACCGAAGAATCCGGCACGAAGTGGTCCACGGCGGCGCAGTATCCGGCGAGCTGCGCCGCCGACAAGTGGCCGTACATCAGGACGACGGTGTCGAGCAGCGCCTGGGGGGCGCCGATCTGCCAGCACCACCAGTTTCCGTACCGCGTCTGGCCGGCGTTGTAGACCTGGGCCTGGAGATGGTCCAGCCCGGTCAGCACGGCCGTGCGCAGCGCGGCGTCGCCGGTGAGCCCCGTCCCCGGCCTGACGTAGGCCTCCGCCATGGTCCGCAGCCGGTAGTAGCTCTGCGCCATCCATTCGGGGTCGGTGGTGAAGACCTGGTCGGGCCAGAGGGAACCGGTCGCCGGGGCCATCGAGGAGCGCCACTGGCCGGCCTGTGCGCCCAGTGCGGTGAGCCGGGTGCGGAACGGCTCCGCGGTGGGGGAGGACACGTTCCCCAGGACGAGGCCCTGCCACACCGCGCGCATGGCGGCGTGCACGGCGGTCACCGTCCCGGCGGTGGCCGGGAACGCGGGGGTACCGAGCAGCACCACGCTGCCACCGACCGCCGTGAGGAAGGCACGGCGGCTCCACACATCTGTCATCGCAGTCTCCTTTGACTGAAACGCTGCTTCGCCTGAAACGCTGCGGCCCCCGTGTGTTCGGTTCACCTCCCCCCCCGTCACCTCATGCGACGTGCTCGCGGTAGCGGTCGATCACCTCCCGCAGCACCTCTTCGCCGTCGCGGGCCCACAGCCCGGGATGGAAGATCTCCACCTCGACCGGCCCCAGGTACCCCGCGGAGTCGGTCAGTTCCCGGAAGGCCCGCAGGTCGATCGAGCCGTCGCCCAGCTGTCCCCGGCCCAGCAGCACGCCCTCCGGGAGCGGTGTCACCCAGTCCGCGACCTGGACGGACACGATCCGCCCGGCCTCACCGGCCCGCCGCACTTCGGAGGGCAGCCGCTCGTCCCACCACAGGTGGTAGGAGTCGACGACCACCCCCACCCGCGACGCCGGGAACTCCTCGGCGATGTCCAGGGCCTGACCGAGCGTGGAGACCACGCAGCGGTCCGCCGCGTACATCGGGTGCAGCGGCTCGATCCCCAGGCGGACCCCGTGCCCGGCGGCGTACGGGACCAGGTCGCCCAGGACGTCGACGATCCGCCGCCGGGCTCCGGCCAGGTCACGGTCTCCGTCCGGCAGGCCGCCGGAGACCAGGACCAGGGTGTCGGCTCCCAGTTCGGCGGCCTCCTCCACGGCGCGGCGGTTATCCGCGAGGGCGCTCGCGCGCCCCACCGGATCGGCCGCGGTGAAGAAGCCGCCCCGGCACAGCGAGCTGACCCGGAGTCCGGCATCGGCGACCAGCTTGGCGGCCTCCCGCACCCCGAACCGCTGCACGGGATCGCGCCACAGCCCGACCGCGCCGACCCCGGCGGCGGTGCACCCGGCCACCAGCTCGGGGAGCGACCACTGGCGGATCGTCTCCTGGTTCAGGCTGAACCGGGCCGGCGCCGGCGTCGTTTCCGGGCTCATGACGCCACCCCGTGCAGGGCGAGCAGCTGTCGCATCCGGGCCTCGGCGAGATCCGGGTCCGGGAACAGGCCCAGGTTGTCGGCCAGTTCGTACGCGGTGGCCAGATGGGGGAGCGAACGGGCCGAGTGCAGCCCGCCCACCATCGCGAAATGCTCCTGGTGTCCCGCCAGCCAGGCCAGCAGCACGACACCCGTCTTGTAGTAGCGGGTGGGCGGCGCGAACAGGTGCCGGGACAGCGCCACCGTCGGGTCCAGCAGCTCCCGGAATCCGGCCGTGTCGTCCTGGTCGAGGGCGATCGCCGCCCGCGCCGCGAGCGGGGCGATCGGATCGAAGATGCCCAGCAGGGCGTCACTGGCCAGCTCGCCGTCACCGGCGATCAGGTCCGGATAGTGGTAGTCGTCGCCCGTGTAGCAGCGCACACCCGCCGGCAGCCGCCGCCGGATGTCCACCTCGCGTCCCGCGTCGAGCAGTGAGACCTTGATGCCGTCGACCTTCTCCGGATACTCGGAAATGATCTTCAGGAAGACGTCCGTGGCCTCGTCCAGGTCCGCGTGACCCCAGTACCCCTCCAGCGCCGGGTCGAACATCGGACCCAGCCAGTGCAGGACCACCGGCCGGGAGCTCTGCCGCAGCAGTCTCCCGTACACCTCCGGATAGTCCTCCGGGCCGCGCGCCGCCGAGGCCAGCGCCCGCGAGGCCATCAGCACGGCCGTCGCCCCGCACTCCTCGACCAGCGCCAGCTGCTCCTCGTACGCCGCGGTGACGGCGGCCACCGAGTGCGTGGTGTCCGGAGCCAGCTGGTCGGTGCCCGCCCCGCAGACGATCCGGCCGCCCACCGACCGGGCCTCGGCGGTCGAACGGCGGATCAGCTCCGCCGCGCCCGGCCAGTCCAGGCCCATCCCGCGCTGCGCCGTGTCCATGGCCTCGGCGACACCGAGGCCCTGCGCCCACAGCGTGTGCCGGAAGGCCAGCGTGCTCTCCCAGTCGATCACCGGGCCGGATTCGGCCGAGGCGGCGAGCGGGTCGGCCACCACGTGCGCGGCCGAGTAGAAGGTCCGGCTGCGGGCGGGGCCGCAGGCGAGGGGAGCCAGCGGAGCGGTGACCGGGGTGTGGAGGCGCAGCCCGCCGTCCGCCGAGGGGAGCCGGATGCTCACAGCGCCACCTCCGGGACCACGAGCCGCCGGCCCTCCGCCGAGGAGCGCAGCCCCAGGTCGGCGAGCTGTACCCCGCGGGCCCCGGCGAGCAGGTCCCACTGCCAGGGCTCGTCCCGGACGACATGGCGCAGGAACAGCTCCCACTGGGCTTTGAAGCCGTTGTCGGCGGGGTCGTTGTCCGGGACCTCCTGCCACTGGTCGCGGAACGTCTCGGTCAGGGGCAGGTCCGGGTTCCACACCGGCTTCGGCGTCGCCGCGCGGTGCTGGATCCGGCAGCCGCGCAGCCCGGCGACGGCCGAGCCGTGCGTCCCGTCGACCTGGAACTCGACGAGCTCGTCGCGGTTGACCCGTACCGCCCAGGAGGAGTTGATCTGCGCGACGGCGCCTCCCTCCAGCTCGAAGATCCCGTACGCCGCGTCGTCCGCGGTGGCCTCGTACGGCTTGCCGTCCTCGTCCCAGCGGCGGCCGATGTGGGTGCGCGTCAGGGCCTGCACCGTGCGGACCCGGCCGAACAGCTCGTGCAGGAGGTACTCCCAGTGCGGGAACATGTCGGCGACGATCCCGCCGCCGTCCTGGGACCGGTAGTTCCACGACGGGCGCTGGGCGGACTGCCAGTCGCCTTCGAAGACCCAGTAGCCGAACTCCCCGCGGACGGACAGGATCTCGCCGAAGAACCCGCCGTCGATGAGCCGCTTGAGCTTCAGCAGACCCGGCAGAAACAGCTTGTCCTGCACCACCCCGTGTTTGACGCCGGCGGCGTCGGCGAGGCGCGCGATCTCCAGCGAGGACTCGAAGGTGAGGGCGGTGGGCTTCTCGCAGTACACGTGCTTGCCGGCTGCCACGGCCTGTCGCAGGGCCGCCTCGCGGGCACTGGTGACCTGGGCGTCGAAGTAGATCTCCACCTCGGGATCGGCCAGCACCGCCGCCAGGTCCGTGCTCACGTGCTCCAGGCCGTGCCGCTCCGCGATGGCCCGCAGGGCCTCCTCGCGGCGCCCGACCAGCACCGGCTCCGGCCACAGCACCGTGCCGTCGCCGAGGTCGAGCCCACCCTGCTCGCGCAGTGCGAGCAGGGAGCGGACCAGGTGCTGGCGATATCCCATCCGCCCGGTGACGCCGTTCATGGCGATCTTGATCGTCTTGCGCTGCACGGTGTCCCCCTCCTTCGTCTTGTTGCGTGTTCCTTGTGCCGAGGTACTGGGAAAGCTGTGTAGAAAGCGCTTTCTCTCCGAGAAGGCTAGGGCCGGGAACGGGCGGGATGCAAGACTCTTACGGGTGATAGAAAGCGCTTTCTTCATCGGCGAGTATGGAGATCCACGCACCGGGTGAGACGATGACCCGGGACGGATCGGAAGGAGGGGATCATGGCGGTCACACTCGCCGAAGTGGCGGCGCACGCGGGCGTTTCGCCCGCCACGGTCTCGCGCGTACTGAACGGCGGGTATCCGGTGGCGGGCGGCACCAGGACCCGCGTGGAGCGGGCGGTCGAGGACCTCGGCTACATCGCGAACGGCCCCGCGCGGGCGCTCGCCGCCGCGACCTCGGACCTCATCGGCGTCCTCGTGCACGACGTCGCGGACAGCTTCTTCGGGATCCTCGCCGGATCCCTGCAGGGGGCCCTGGCCCCCGGCGGACGGGGCGGCGCGCGCCGGCTCGCCGTCGTGTGCAACACCGAGGGCTCCCCGGCAGCCGAGCTGGACTACCTCGCCCTCCTGGAGGGCCAGCGGGCCGGCGGGGTCGTCCTGACCGGCGGCGCCGTGGAGGAGCCGGAGCACACCCGGGCCCTCGCCGCCCGCCTCACGCGCATCGCGGCCACCGGCGCCCCGGTGGTGCTGTGCGGGCGGCCCCCGCTGCCGATGCCCGCGGGACTCCCCGTCGCCACCGTCATGTTCGACGACCGGGGCGGCGCCTTCCGGCTCACCGAGCACCTGCTGACGCTCGGCCACCGGAACATCGCCTACGTGGCCGGTCCGCCCGGACTGAGCACCACCCGGGAGCGCCTCGCCGGACACCAGGACGCCCTGCGCGATCACGACCCCGCACTGCCCGCGCACTGCGCCGGCCTCACCGTGCACGCCGGGTTCGAGCGATCCGCCGGCTACGACGCCACCCGCGAACTGCTGCGCCGCGGAGCGCCCTTCACCGCCGTGGCCGCCGCCAATGACACCGTCGCCACCGGAGTCGCCGCGGCCCTGCGCGAGGCCGGCCTGCGGATACCCGAGGACGTCTCCGTCGCCGGCTTCGACGACCTGCCCGTCTGCGTCGACACCTCCCCCGCCCTCACCACCGTCCGGGTGCCGCTGCGCGAGGCCGGGGTCCTCGCGGCCCAGCTCGTCACGGGCCGCAGAGCACTGCCCCCCGGCGGTATCACCACGCTCCCCGCCGAGCTGACGGTCCGCGCCTCCACCGCGCCGCCGCCCTCCACCGCGCCGCCGCCCGCCGCCGGGCCGTCGGCAGCCACGGAAAGGGGCCGTCCGTGAAGTACGCCTTCTCCACCCTCGGCCTGCCCGGTACCCCGCTGGAGCGCAGCGCGGAGCTCGCAGCCACGCACGGCTACGAGGGCCTCGAGCTACGGGCCCACCCCGATGAGCCCCTGCATCCCGACAGCCCCGCGGGCGACCGCGCGGCAGGCCTGCGCACCCTGACCTCCGCCGGCGTGACGGCCCTCGGAATCGCCGGATACGCCCGGGTGGCCGCGCCCGGGCCCGACGAGCCGGTCCTCACCGAGATCCAGGCCCTGGTCCGGCTCGCCGCCGACCTCGAGGCACCCTACGTACGGGTCTTCCCCGGCGGCGGTGAACTGCCTCCGGACGAAGCAGACGAACACGCGGTCCGCAGGCTCCGGGCCGCCGCTCCCTTCGCCGAGCGGCACGGGGTGCGGATCCTGTTGGAGACCCACGACTCGCACCGCACCGCGACCGCCACGGCCCGGGTCCTCGACCGGGTCGCGCATCCGGGCGCGGGCGCGCTGTGGGACGTACTGCACACCTGGCTCGGGGGCGAGTCGCCGGCCGAGTCGAGCCGGACCCTCGCCCGGCACCTGGGCTACACGCAGGTGAAGGACGTGGCGTCCGCTCACGAGCTGACCCCGCTCGGGCTCGGCGGAGGAGCGCTGCCCCTCGCCGAGGCGGTGGCCCTCGTGCCGCCGCGGGGATGGATCTGCTGGGAGTACGAGAAGCGCTGGTACCCCGGCGCCGGCGAGCTGCCCGAGCGGCTCGGGCCGGGCCGGGCGTACTTGGAGCGGCTGGTCCGCGAGGCGGCGCGTCAGGCGGAGTAGCCGAGCCGGTCCCGGTCGACGGCGTGGCGGAAGCCGAGGCCCGAGGCGTAGCGCTCCAGTTCCTCGACGGCCGCGGCCGCCAGCCGGTCCAGCTCCCCGCCCAGGGAGCCGGCCACGTGCGGGGTGAGCAGCACGTTGGGCAGGTCGTACAGCGGGGAATCCGCGGGCAGCACCTCCGGCTCAGTGTGGTCGAGCACCGCGTGCAGCCGCCCCGAGACCAGCTCCCCGGTCAGGGCCGCGGTGTCGACGAGCGAGCCGCGCGCGGTGTTCACGAGGGTGGCCCCGTCCCGCATCAGGGCCAGCCGGGCCGCGTCCAGCAGTCGGCGGGTCTGCGGCAGCTCGGGAGCGTGCAGGCTCACCACGTCGCTGCGGGAGAGCAGTTCGTCCAGGGTGACGGCCTCGGCGCCGAGGGCGGCGAGCTCGGCCGGATCGGCGTACGGATCGTGCACCAGCACCAGCAGGTCGAAGGGGCGCAGCAGCTCCAGTACGCGGCGGCCGATGAGCGAGGCGCCGACCAGGCCGACGGTACGGCGGTAGTTGCCGACGGCGGGATAGTGCCGCAGCGGGTCGACGTGGCCGCGGGCGGCCCGGTAGGCGTGCGCGGAGTCCAGTACCCGCTTGTTGGCGAACAGGATCGCGGCGAGCGTGTACTCAGCGACCGGCAGGGCGTTCACGGCGGCTGAGCTGGAGACCAGCAGTCCCCGCTCCCAACAGTCCGGTGTCACATGGTGCTTGACACTGCCGGCAGCGTGCACGACCGCCCGGAGCTCCGGCATCAGCTCCAGCGCCCGCGCGTCCAGCGGAGGGCAGCCCCACCCGGTGAACAGGACCTCGGCCACGGCCAGCCGCTGTCGCACGGCGTCCTCGGACCGGGCGGCGCCGAAGTCGGTGACGAGCAGCCCGGGGTCCACATCGGCCACCCGGACCAGCTCCGGAAGGATCCGGTCACCGAGGACGGCGTCCCGGGTTCCGGAGCTCATGGCGAGCACGGTGACCGGCCTGCGGGGCGCGGTGAGGGGGGAGGGGGCGGAGTCGGAGGCGGGGTGGGTCACTTGACGGCTCCTGCGGTGAGATCCGAAGTCCCGATGGTCACAAACCCCGGCCGCGGCGCCGGGAACGACACGGGGCGGGAACAGTACGGGGTCGGCGGCGAGCCGATCCCCACGGCATTTGGGCCCCGGGGCCGCCGCTCCCCAAAGAGGCGGCCCCGGAGCTGTTCGCAAGCCTCATCCTTTTGCGCGGACGATCATGCGGTCAAGAGCGTCCCGGGCCACCACGACACCCCGCGCGGCCCGCGGCGCAGCCTGCGTCGACCGGCGAGCGGGCTCACGGAAATCTGCTGCGGTCAGGTCCGTCGCGCCACGACCGCTGCCCCGATCTCCCTCACCGTCACCCCCGACGGAGTCCGCGGCCTCACTCCCGCGACCGCTGCGCTCACGCCGGCCCCGGCCACCGGCGCCGACATCCGCGAAGTCTTTTGCGATCGTGTGAACTTCTACGGGCCCCCGAACCGGCCGCGGCGGCCGCGGCGGCCGATCCCGGCCTCGCGGTCTGCTCCGTGGACGAGGGCCGAGCCATCGGAAAGCGGCTCGCCGACCTCTTCCGAGGGGGCGGCCCGGCGCGTTCCGGAGGAGGTCCGGGCCGCCCCCGCCCCGTTCCGGGGAGCCGCGGCGCTCTACACTGCCGTCTTGTCGATCATGTGCCGGACGAGTGCGGAGGAACGAAAACCATGCGCCATCTCCCCCTGGGCAGTTCAGGTCTCCAGGTCTCGGCGATCGGGCTCGGCTGCAACAACTTCGGCGGCCGCCTCGACGCCCGGGCCACCCGCACCGTCGTCGACGCCGCCCTCGACGCGGGCATCACCCTCCTCGACACCGCCGACATCTACGGGGGCGCCGGGGGCTCCGAAAGCCACCTCGGCGAGGCCCTCAAGGGCCGCCGGGACCAGGTCGTCCTCGCCACCAAGTTCGGCTACGACGGCGTGGACATGGGTTACGGGCCCGCCGCCGGCTCCCGCGCCGGCCGCGCCTACATCCGCCGCGCCGTCGAAGCGTCCCTGACCCGCCTGCAGACCGACCACATCGACCTCTACCAACTCCACAGCCCCGACCCGGCCGTTCCCGTGGCAGAGACCCTCGCCGCGCTCACCGAACTCGTCACCGAGGGCAAGATCCGCTACATCGGGCACTCAAACTTCAGCGGCTGGCAGCTCGCCGAAGCCGCCCACGTGGCCCGCGAGACCGGCGCGGCACCCTTCGTATCGGCCCAGAACGAATGGTCGCTGCTCCAGCGGTCGGCGGAGCGCGAGCTGGTCCCGGCCGCCCGGCACTACGGAGTCGGCGTCCTGCCGTACTTCCCGCTGGCCAACGGGCTGCTGACCGGAAAGATCCGCCGGGGCGCCCCCGTCCCCGCGGGCTCCCGCCTCGAAGGGCGCGACGCCTACCTCACCGACGAGCGCCTCGACGTCGTGGAAGCCCTGGCGGCGCTCGCCGACAAGCACGGGCGCACGGTCCTGGAACTCGCCGTCGGCTGGCTGTCCGCCCAGCCCGGCTGCGCCTCCGTCATCGCGGGTGCCACCTCCGCCGAGCAGGTACGGGCCAACGCGGCCGTCGCCGACCGGCCGCTCGACGCCGAACTCCTGGCGGAGGTCGACGCCGTCGCGGCGGTCGTCGGCTGACCGGGTCCGGCCCTCAGGAGGCGTCGGGCGACGGGCCGACGGAAGCGGACTCCGACGGGGATGCGGACGCCGACGGGCTCGGAGAGGCGCTCCCGGAGGCACTGGCCGACGGGCTGGCCGACGTACTGGCCGACGGGCTGGCCGACGGGCCGGCGGAAGCACTGCCCGTTGGCGCCCCCGTCAGCACCTCCACCTGACCGGTGTCCAGCGAGTAGTAGGCGCCGACCACGGCCAGTGAACCCTTCGCGACCAGGGGCGCCAGATCCGCGTTTGCCCTCAGCTCGTCCGCCGTCACCTTGATCTGATTGCGGATCATCGTGTCGACCGGGTCGGAGCCCGGGTCCTTGACCGTCAGCTCGTACGCCGGCACCAGCGCCTTCTCGATCGCCCGCAGGTTGCCGGGCAGCGGGTTTCCGTCCCGCAACGCCTTGTACGAAGCGTCGATGGCCCCGCAGCGCTGGTGCCCGAGGACCAGGATCAGCGGAGTGCCCGCCGTCATCGGCCCGAACTCCACCGACCCGGTCACCACCGGGCCGACCGCCTGCCCGCCCGTGCGCAGCACGAACAGATCGCCGAGCCCGGTGTCGAAGAGCAGCTCCGGCGGCACCCGGGAGTCGATGCACGCCAGGATCACGCCGTACGGGTCCTGAGCCTGCGCCACCAGCTCACGGCGGTCCGGATCCCGGTCGGGGTGGTTGAGACTGCCGCTCACCCAGCGCTTGTTGCCCTCCAGCAGGCGGCTGTACGCGCCCTCGGGGGTGCTCGGCCGGGGCTCCGGCGCGGCCGTCGTCCGCTTCGGTGCGCTCTTCGCCGAGCACCCCGAGAGCAGGGCCGCGGCAGCCGTGAGGCCCCCCGTCAGCACGAACCTGCGGGGCGGAGGTCCTGCTCTGTCCATCGGTCGTACCCCTCGGTGCGTT
Organism: Streptomyces sp. NPDC006487; assembly: GCF_042870555.1. NCBI lineage: Bacteria > Bacillati > Actinomycetota > Actinomycetes > Kitasatosporales > Streptomycetaceae > Streptomyces > Streptomyces sp. NPDC006487. The sequence continues at coordinate 66,602 of NZ_JBIAHN010000006.1, read as the reverse complement.
CGGACGCGTCCGTACGTCCTGACCGAGGCGATTCTTGGGGGGTGCCTGCTGCCGGGGCGGCAGGCACGAGCGGGTCCGCCCGGGTCGGCCCCCGACGGCCGAACCTCAGGACACGATGTCCTTGCGCGCGAACCCGCGGAACGCGAGCGCGAACAGCACCACCGCGTACGACACCGACACCACCGTTCCCTTGATCATCCCGCCCCACTCGAGCTGCGGCTGCAAGGCGTCGGCCCAGGCGAACTGCCAGTGCGCCGGCAGGAACTCCCGCCAGGACCCCAGCGCCGTCACCGCGTCCAGCACGTTGCCGACGATCGTCAGCCCGACCGCCCCGCCCACCGCGCCCAGCGGCGCGTCCGTCCGCGTCGACAGCCAGAACGCCAGACCGGCCGTGACCAGCTGCGACACGAAGACGAACGCCACGGCGATGGCGAGCCGCCCGATCGTGTCCCCGGCCGGCAGCGAGCCGCCCGCGGGGAGTTCCAGCGGCCCCCACCCGTAGGCGGCGGTACCCGCCGCGAGCGCCACCAGCGGCAGCAGGACCATCGCTGCCAGGCTGAACCCGAGCGCCACCACCAGCTTGCTCCACAGCAGGCGGGCCCGGGGCACGGGCGAGGCCAGCAGGTAGCGCAGCGAGGACCAGCTGGCCTCCGAAGCCACCGTGTCCCCGCAGAACAGCGCCACCGGCACCACCAGCAGGAACCCGGCCGACACGAACAGGCAGGTGGCCGCGAAGTTCGCGCCCGAGGCCGTCGCCGTGTCGATGAGGGTGATCCGGCCGTCGTCGCCGCCGCGGCTGCCGGGTCCGCCGCCGACCGCGAAGGCGATCATCAGGATGAAGGGCAGCGCGGCCAGGATCCCGCCCATCACCAGCGTCCGCCGCCGGCGCCACTGCCGCAGCGCCTCCACGCGCAGCGGCAGCGTCCGGTTCGCCCGGTAGCCGTGGGCCACCTCGCGGCCGATGCCGTCCGGGGTCACGTCGCCATTCGCGAGCGAGTCCGCGTCCGCGTTCGCGTCCACATGCGTCACGGTGTTCATGCCGCGCCTCCGATCAGGGTGAGGAACGCGTCTTCCAGCCGCCGGTGCGGTCCCACTCCCGACACCGGCACCTCCAGCCGTACGAGTTCGGCGATCAGCTCGGCGGCGCTCGCGCCGTCCAGCCGTACGAGCAGACCGTCCTCGGCGCTCGCCACGGACTCCACTCCCTCCAGCGCGGCGATCTTCCCGACCACCGCCTCGTCCACCGGCTGCGCCAGCGACACCAGCAGGACGTCCCCGCCACCGGTGATCTCGGCGACCTCGCCCGCCTGGACCAGCCGGCCGCGGTCCATGACCACCAGGTGCGTGCAGGACTGCTCGACCTCCGACAGCAGGTGGCTGGAGACGATGACCGTCCGCCCTCCCGCCGCGTACCGGATCATCACGTCGCGCATCTCGCGGATCTGCGGCGGGTCCAGACCGTTGGTCGGCTCGTCGAGGATCAGCAGGTCCGGCATGCCGAGCATGGCCTGGGCGATCGCGAGGCGCTGGCGCATGCCCTGCGAGTACGTGCGCACCGCCCGCTCCAGCGCGTCGCCGAGCCCGGCGATCTCCAGGGCCTCCTCCATGCGGGAGTCCCCGGCGGGGCGGCCCGTGGCCTGCCAGTACAGCTCCAGGTTGGCGCGCCCCGTCAGGTGCGGCAGGAAGCCGGCCCCCTCCACGAACGCCCCGACCCGCGAGAGCACGGGCGCGCCGGCCCGGACCTGGTGCCCGAAGACCCTGATTTCCCCGGCATCGGGAGTGATCAGGCCCATCAGCATCCGCAGGGTCGTGGTCTTGCCCGCGCCGTTGGGCCCGAGCAGGCCGAGCACCTGGCCCTTCTCCACCCGGAAGGACAGGTTCCGTACGGCGTAGCGGTCCTGCGACTTGGCATACCGCTTGGTCAGCCCCGTGATCTCCAGCGGTACGGCGGCCAGCGCCGGGTCGGGCTGCGCGGCGCCCGCCCGGCCCCCGCCGGCCCCCCGGCCGGTCCTGCGGAGCCCCACCAGCGCGGCGGCCAGCAGCGCGGCCCCGAGCGGCATCCACCAGGTCCAGGCGGGCAGCCCGGAGGACGCCGTGCGCACCCCGCCCGCGACGGGCACGGCCAGCGGGCCCTGCGCCGAGACGGTGTAGGACGCCGGCGCGGCCGGGGAGGCGTAGCCGAGGTCGGTGGCGGCGACGACGAGCCGCAGCCGGTGCCCGGCCTCGACCGCGTGGTCGATCGCGGGCAGCCTCAGCTCGACGGTCTTGTCCTGCTGCGCGTCCTCCACCCGGACCGGAGCCACCAGCTGGCTGGGCAGCACCTGCTGTCGCCCGTCGGGGCCGACGTCGTACACCTTGCCGAACAGGACGGCCGAACCGTCCTCAGCCGTAGACCTCACCTTTAGGGTGATGGTCGGGGTCCCGGTGATCCGGGTTTCCCCGGTCAGCGGTTCCGAGTCGAACCGGGCGTTCTGCCCGGGGAAGTCCAGCGAAAGGCCGCCTCCGAGGGCGGCGAGCTGCCCGCCGATGCCCGGCAGGGCGGACAGCGCCGGCGGTGCTCCGCCCGCCGGGTTGGCGAAGGTCTGCTCCCGGCCGGTCAGGGCGAACTCGCGCGGGCCGGACAGCAGCCCGGGATACGTGGAGCCGCTCGCTCCGCGCAGCGTGACCCGGCCGTCGGTGGAGTCGATGCCGCCGGAGCGCGAGACGCGGAAGGCGGGGCCGGTGTCCACGGCCGTGTCGTCCTTGAGGTAGCGGTCGAACCAGGTCTTCACCCGGTCCTCGACCCGGTCCGCCTCGCGCATGCCCCCGTCGTGACCGCCGGCCGCCCAGTCCACGGAGACGGGCGCGCCGTTGGCGGCGATCGCCCGGGCCATGGCATCGGCCTGGTCCAGCGGGAAGAGGGAGTCGTCCTGGCCCTGCGTGATCAGGGTCGGCACCTTGATGGCGCCGCCGACCGCCGAGGGACTGCGCCGCTCCAGCAGCGCGCGGGCCTCGGGGTCGGGCTTGCCGGCCACCGCGACCCGTTCGTACATGGCGCACAGCTCCGGCTGGAATCGTCCGCAGCCGGGAGCGGCGGGGGCCGCCTGCGGAGCGGCGCCCTGGGCGGAGGCGCCCGGCTGCAGGCCGCCCGCGGAACCGGTGGTGAAGAAGAGGCCGGCCCACAGCTTCTTGAAGACGCCGCCGGGGAACAGGGAGTCCGCGAGGTTCCAGTAGGTGATCGAGGGGGCGATGGCGTCCACGCGCGGATCGTTGCCCGCCGCGAGCAGCGAGATCGCGCCGCCGTAGGAGCCGCCCGCGACGCCGACGCGCGGATCTCCCTTCGCGTCGAGGCGCACTCCGGGCCGGGCGGCGATCCAGTCGATCAGCCGGGAGACGTCCTTGACCTCGTACGCGGGGTCGTTCAGCCCGATCTTCCCGCCGGAGCGGCCGAAGCCGCGCGCCGACCACGTCAGCACGGCGTAGCCGTGGCGGGCGAGGCGCTCGGCCTGCGGGCGCACGTCCTCCTTGCTGCCGCCGAAACCGTGGGCGAGGAGCACGGCGGGACGTTTCGCCCCACCGTCCCCTCCTGCTTCCCCGTCGGTGAAGTACGAGATGTCGATGCCGGCGCCGGGCATGTCGAGGACCGCGTCCTCGCGGTGCACGGCCGGGGTGTCGCCGGCCGCGGCGGTGGCCGTGAGGGTGCCCGCCCCCGCGACGAGGGCGAGCGCGGCCGCGCCCGCGAGCAGGCGGCTTCGGCGGCGCCGGGGCAGTCGGAGCTTCATACGGGAACCCTAAGCGCCAGGCCGCCGGTGGCTGCGCTCCCGCAGGCTGAACTGCGGACGTCCTCAAGGACTACGTGCCCTGCCGCGTGTACCGCGTCTGCGGTACGCGGCGGCGGGCCGGGGCCGGGAGTCCGGACCGGGAGTCGGAAAGCCCGGCGGGGTCGGGCTGGGGATGATTTTCCCCACCCCACCCCACCCCACCCCACCCCGCCCCGCCCCGCCCCGCCCCTTCCCGAAACTGGGGCTCCGCCCCAGACCCCGCCCCCAAATGCCGGCGAGGCCGGATGTGCCGCCGGGCTGCGCTCCCGCCGGCCTGTGCTCCCGCGGGGCTGCCCCGTCGAGCTGCGGCGGCCGCTGCCCCGCGGGAGGATGGCCGCATGCTGCTGGCCGAGGTCGCGCGTGTGTCCCGGGAGGTCGCCGAGACCTCCGCCAGGTCGGGGAAGACCGCCCTGCTCGCGGAGCTGTTCGCCGCCGCGCCCCGCGAGGAAGCGGCGCTGGTCGTCTCCTATCTCGCCGGGCGCCTTCCGCAAGGCCGCCCGGGGATCGGCTGGCGCGCCCTTTCCGGGGAGACCGAACCGGCCGGTGAACCCACCCTGACCGTGACCGCCGTCGACGAGGCCGTGACCCGGCTCGCCGCCGTGGCCGGGGCCGGTGCCCAGGCCGAACGCCGCCGGATCCTGGACGGTCTGCTCGGCGCCGCCACCACGGCCGAGCAGGGGTTCCTGCGCAGCCTGCTGGGTGGGGAGGTGCGCCAGGGCGCGCTCGACGCCGTGGCCCTGGAAGGGGTGGCCGCCGCGGCCGGGGTCCCCGCGGCCGACCTGCGCCGCGCGGCCATGCTCGACGGGTCCCTGCCCCGGGTGGCGGCGGCCGTGCTCGCCGACGGGGTGGCGGCCCTGCGCGACGTCACCCTGCGGGTGGGACAGCCGGTACAGCCGATGCTGGCGAACACCGCCAAGTCGGTGGCGGAGGCACTGGCCGTGCTCGGGCCGAGTGCGGTGGAGGAGAAGCTGGACGGGATCCGGGTGCAGGTCCACCGCGAGGGGGACGACGTACGGGTGTACACGCGTTCCCTCGACGAGATCACCGACCGGCTGCCGGAGGTCGCCGAGCTGGCGCGGTCCTTTCCTGGGGACCGGTTCATCCTCGACGGGGAGGTCATCGGACGCTCCGCGAGGGACGGCCGGCCGGTGCCGTTCCAGGAGGTGGCGAGCCGGGTCGGCTCCCGCGCCGACGTCGAGGCCGCCCGGCGGACCCTCCCGGTCGTCCCCTACTTCTTCGACGTGCTGGCGGCGGGCGACCGGGTCCTCCTCGACCTGCCGGTGCGCGAACGGTACGCGGCGCTCACCGCCCTGGTGCCCGAGGAGTTCCGGGTCGGCCGGCTCGTGGTCGAGGACCCGGCGGGGCAGTCGGCCGAGGCGGAGGAGTTCTGGGCGCGGACCCTGCGCCGGGGGCACGAGGGCGTGATGCTCAAGGCCCTCGACTCCACCTACGCGGCGGGCCGGCGCGGCAAACACTGGCTCAAGGTGAAGCCGGTGCACACCCTGGACCTGGTGGTGCTCGCCGTGGAGCGGGGCCACGGCCGGCGCACCGGCCTCCTGTCCAATCTGCACCTGGGCGCCCGGACCGCCGACGGCGGCTACGCGATGCTCGGCAAGACCTTCAAGGGGCTCACCGACGAGATGCTGCGCTGGCAGACCGAGCGGCTCGGCGAGCTCGCGGTCGAGGACGACGGCCACACGGTCCGGGTGCGCCCCGAACTGGTCGTGGAGATCGCCTACGACGGCCTGCAGCGCTCCCCGCGCTACCCGGCCGGGGTCGCCTTGCGCTTCGCGCGCGTCCTGCGCCACCGTCCCGACAAGCGGGCGCAGGACGCGGATACGGTGGAGACGGTGCTCGGCGGCCCGCCCGGACCGGGCGACGCCGCGTAAGAGCGCTTTTGCCTCAGAGGCAACGCGGATTGCCAGGGAGGTAAGGATCTGGCTCAATCGGGGCATGACAACCGGTCCTGCCCCCGGCGACACCGCCCCGGAAGCCGAGCTGCCCACCGTGGCCCCGCAGCTGCGCGATCTGCGCCGCCGGGCCGGGCTCACCCTGGAAGCCGCCGCCGCCCGGGCCCGGCTCTCGCCGGCGCACCTGTCGCGGCTGGAGACCGGCCGCCGCCAGCCCTCGCTGCCACTGCTGCTCGGGCTCGCCCGCACGTACGGCACGACGGTCTCGGAGCTGCTCGGGGAGACCCCGGCCGTCGCCGATCCCATCGTACGGGCCGGCGGCCCCGGCGCCCGCGAGGCGGACGGCTGGACGTACTGGCAGGCCGGCGGCTCCGGCCGCGGGATGCAGGCGCTGCGCGTGCACGTCCCCCACGGCCGCAGCCAGGGCGAGCTGGTCCGCGTACATCCCGGGGAGGAGTGGCTGTACGTGCTGCAGGGACGGCTGCGGCTGCACCTGGGGGAGACCGAGTACTTGCTGGAGCCGGGGGACAGCGCCCACTTCGACTCGCTCACCGCGCACCGGATCGGCGCGGCCTCGGCCGCCGGGACGGAGCTGCTGTTCGTCCACACGCTGCTGCAGAGCAGCCTCGCCGGCCTGTGCCTCGGCGGCGGCACCGGCACGACCACACACCACCGATAGGCGAGGAGCCGTACGCCATGTCCGATGCGCAGAACACGCCCACGCACACGCCCACGCAGCAGCTACAGCAGTCGAAGTTTCCGCGCGGTCTCATCATCCGGCTCATCGCCTACCTGTTTGTAGGCCATTTGTTCGCGTTCTTCGTTTACTTGCTCTTTGTCCTGGGTGCGCAAAACCAGTGACAGCGGGCCGGAATTTCCGTACACGGCTCTAGGAACCTACAGGTCCTGAAGCTACCCTCCGCGCATGATTTCCACGGTTGTCTGGGGTACCGGCAACGTCGGCCGTTTGGCCATCCGTGCCGTAGAGGCCCATCCGGCGCTGAAGTTGGCCGCCGTCATCGTCCACAATCCAGAAAAGGTCGGCCGCGACGCCGGTGAACTCGGCGAACTCGACTACGAGACGGGCGTCCCGGCCACCGACGACATCGAGGCGGTCCTCGCCGCCCGTCCGCAGGCGGTGGTCTACGCGGCGTCCGGCGACATCCGCCCCGACGACGCGCTCGCCGACATCACCCGGGCGATCCGCTCCGGGGCAGTCGTCGTGAGCCCCGCCCTCTATCCGCTCTACGACTACCGCAGCGCACCAGCGGAGTTCCTCGACCCGGTGACCGCCGCGGTCGCGGAGGGCGGCGGCTCGCTCTTCGCCTCCGGCGTCGACCCCGGCTGGGGCAACGACGTACTCCCGCTGCTGCTCAGCGGGCTCGGCACCCGGATCGACGTCATCCGCTGCCAGGAGATCTTCGACTACTCCACGTACGACCAGCCGGACTCCGTCCGCTACCTCATCGGCATGGGCCAGCCCATGGACTACGAGCCGATGATGCTCATGCCGTCCATCCCGACCATGGTGTGGGGCGGGCAGATCCGGATGATGGCCCGGGCGCTCGGTGTCGAACTCGACGACATCCGCGAGACAGTGGAGCGCCGCGCCCTCGACGCCACCGTCACCACGCGCACGATGGGGGAGTTCGAGGGAGGCACCCAGGGCGCGGTCCGGTTCGAGGTGCAGGGGATCGTCGAGGGCGAACCCCGCATCGTCATCGAGCACGTCACCCGCATCCACGCCTCCTGCGCCCCCGACTGGCCGACCCCGCCCGACGGCGGCGACGGTGCCCACCGGGTGATCATCGAGGGCCGCCCGCACATCGAGGTCACCATCGAGGCCACCGACGAGGGCGAGAACCGCTCCGCCGGCGGCAACGCCACCGCGGTCGGACGCCTCGTAGGAGCCATCGACTGGCTGGTGGCGGCCGAACCGGGGCTCTACGACGCCCTGGACGTCCCCCTGCGCCCCGCCGTCGGCAAACTCGGAAGGAAACTGTCATGAGGATCGACATACCCGAAGGCCAGCACCCCATCGAGTACGTGTGGGGCGATCTGGTGCCCGGCATCGGAATGGCCGCCGCCAACTTCTCGCTGTCGGTGTACGCCCACACCACCCTGGGGCTGCGGGAGTTCGAAGCGGCACGGCTGCGCGTCGCGCAGATCAACGGCTGCATCTTCTGCCTGGACTGGCGCACCGACCGGGACGGGGAAAAGGTCGAGGACGAGTTCCCCGAGGCCGTCACCGACTGGCGCACCACGGACCGGTTCGACGAGCGCACCCGGCTCGCGGCGGAGTACGCCGAGCGGTACTGCCTGGACCACCACGGCCTGGACGAGGAGTTCTGGGAGCGGATGACGGCCCGCTACAGCCAGGTGGAGATCGTGGAGCTGACGATGAGCATCGGCTCCTGGCTGGCCTTCGGCCGGCTCAACCACGTGCTCGGCCTCGACAGCGTCTGCGTGCTGCCGGGCCACTGAGCGCGCGGCGCGTGTGGTGCGCACACGGGTCCGGGGCCGTCGGAGAATCCGACGGCCCCGGTCTTCGTGCTGTCCGCCGCCCTTACATGTCGGTGGCGATGATCTTCTCGATGTTGCGCTCGGCGAGCGCCGTGATGGTGACGAACGGGTTGACGCTGGTGTTGCCGGGGATCAGCGCGCCGTCGATGACGTACAGGCCGGTGTAGCCGTGCAGACGGCCGTAGTTGTCGGTGGCCTTGTCGAGGACCGCCCCGCCGAGCGGGTGGTAGGTGAGGTGGTCGCCCCAGATCTTGTTGGTGCCGAAGAGGTCGGTCCGGTAGATCGTCCCCTCCTTCGAGTTGATCTTGTCGAAGATGGTCTTCGCCATGGCGATGGACGGCGCCTTCCACGCCGTCTGCCAGTTCAGCTCGACCCCGCCCGTCGAGGCGTTGTACGTGAACTCCGCGCGGTTCGGGTTCTTCGTGATCGACAGGTAGAACGAGGCGTACGTCTCGATGCCGGTCGGCAGCGGCGCCACCTCGGCGAACGCGCCGCCCGCGTCCCAGTTGTCGATGCCGCCGCAGGGGATGGAGGCCTGCACCTTGCCGGTCGCGTCCCACATGTGGTTGGCGCGGCCGCACATGACGTTGCCGTTGTCGCCCCAGCCCTTGCCGATCTCGTTGTTCAGGTTGGGCAGGGCGCCGGTGGCCTTCAGCCGGACGAGCAGCTTGCTGGTGCCGACGCTGCCGGCCGCGAAGAACACCTTGTCCGCGACGACGGTCTTCGTGCCGACGGTGTCGCCCGTGGTGTTGATCTGGTCGATGACGACCGTGTACCCGCCGCCGGAGGCGGGGGAGACCGAAGTCACCTTGTGCAGGGGCGAGATGGTGACCTTGCCGGTGGCCTTGGCCTGGGCGATGTAGGTCTGCTGGAGGGACTTCTTTCCGGCGTTGTTGCCGTAGAGGATCTCACCGGCGACGGCGGACTTGGGGACGGTCCCCGCCGCTTCCTGCTTCATGTAGTCCCAGTCGTATACGTCCGGGACGAAGACGAAGGGGAACCCGGCCCGCTGGGCGTGCTTGCGGCCCACGCGGGAGAACTGGTAGCAGTCGACGCTCTCGAACCAGGCCGGGTCGATCAGGCTGACCCCGAGGCCCGCGTTGGCGCGCGGGTAGTAGGTGTTGTACATCTCGTCCGCGTTCACGGTCGGCAGGACGGCGCCGAAGTTCGCGCGCTTCGGGGTGACCGCCATACCGCCGTTGACCAGCGAGCCGCCGCCGACGCCGCGGCCCTGGTAGACGATGATCCCGCCCATCTCCTCGGCGTCCAGGATGCCGGTGTAGCGCGGGACGGCCTTGTCGATGGGGAAGCCCAGGAAGTTGCTCAGCGGGGCCTTGGTCTTGGTGCGGAGCCAGTAGGCGCGGTAGTCCGGGGTGGTCGTGTTGCAGAAGATCTTGCCGTCCGAGCCGGGGGTGTCCCAGGCCATGCCCATTTCGATCATGTGGACGTCCACGCCGGCCTGGGCGAGCCGCAGGGCGGCGACGGAACCGCCGTACCCGGTACCGATCACGAGGGCCGGTACGTGCGCTCCGTTGTCGATGGGGCCGGCGGCGGCCGCGCCGGCCGGGGTGGCCTGGGCCTGGGACGGGGCGATCTGACCGGCGAGGGCCATTGCACCCAGGATGGAACCCGTTCTACCGAGAAATCCTCGACGGGAGACGCCGTTCTGGTTCGTTTTGTGCAGGCCTTTGTCGCTCATGTGAGCTTCCTCACTCTAGGCGGAATGAGAACGAGTTCTACTGCCGAGTGCTTGCGAAGTCACTAGATACGTCAACGCATCTTTCGGCGGCGATGGTCGTGGGGGGCTCCGATTCGCGGCCCGCGAAAGGGGGTTGAAGGTCCCATCGGACGCTGGGAACGACGACCCGCTGTGGATGGCCGCTGCTCCGGGAGTGACGGAAGTGCTCCGGGGAAGGCGGTCGCCGGGGAGGCGCGTCCGGGCGAATCCACCACGTCAGAAGTCGAACGCGTTACGGGAAGCCCCGCCGGCCCGCGGTGGCCGGACTCTCGGCTCACTCCGCCACTCCGCCGTGGCTGCATCCGGTCGGCCCCGAGGCCGAAAAGCGACAAACCGCAAGGTGGGCCCGGGGCCGGCGCCCGAATCTTTTTACCTTCGCCGTGCGCTGCTGTTCGGCGCCCGGGCCGGTGTTACAGGCCCGGCGCACCCCGGCCGGCGTCCTCGCGTACAGAAGGGGAACGCGCACGGTCGCCGGTCCAGACCAGGATCAGCGTCGAGGCGGCCGCCGCGAAGGCGCACCAGGTCGAAGCGAACTCCAGCCTCCACAGCGCGGCGCAGACCAGGGCGCCGGCCGCCAGGAGCAGGCCGAGCGGGCGGAGCCGGCGGTCCCCCGAGAGGAGCAGGGCGCCGAGCGTGGCGAACAGATAGCCCGCGAGGGCCAGGGGCATCCACGGAACGTTCACGCCGTATCCGAGGGTGTGGCCGCGGACCTCGGCGCTCACCGGGCGGGTGGTCAGGCAGTACGAGAGGTACGCGCCGGTGGCGAGTCCGGCGGCGGCCGGCAGGCGCAGCCGGGGCCTGAGCTCGGGCGGGGCGGCGAGCAGCACTCCGAGCGGCACCCACACGGGCAGCAGCGGGAGGGCGATCACCGCCCAGGCGGTGGTGGCCGGGCCGCAGCCGCCGCCGGAGTTCCAGACGGCGGCTTCGGTCAGCTGGTGGATGCCCAGGATCAGCGGGAGTGCGGCGACGGGAAGGTCGCGGGCGCGCCGGGTCCGGATCAGGCAGGTGATCCCCACGGCGGTGATGACCGTGCCCGCCGTCAGATCGGCCGTCGCGCTCCAGCACATGAGGCCCTCCTGCTCCCACGGTAGGCCGAGGCGTAAACGTCTGCCACACCACGGATTGCTGGAAAAACTCGACAAGATGCAGAAGAATCCTGCACAACTCTTGCCGTGTTTGCGCGCGGGGTCCTACTGTCCCGGCCATGCCCCCAAGAAGAGCCGCACGCCCCACCGCACGCCCCACCGCACGCCGCGCCGCGAGCACCGCCGCGAGCCGAGCCGCAGCCGGCGCCGCGAGCAGAAGAGCCGTACCCGCACGCGCCGCCGCCGTCCTGGCGGCCCTCACCGCGTCCGCGCTCGGCCTCGGCGCCCTGGGCGCGGGCCCGGCCGTGGCCCGCGCCGCCTCCGCGGACCCCGCGGCGCCCACGGCCGTCACCCGGGCCGCCCTCGACCCCGCACTGGCCGAGGGCCGTGGCGCCCGGGTGGACTTCGCCGAGCAGGAGGCGGAGAACGCCGTCACCACCGGCACGCTCATCGGCCCCGACCGCACCGCTTACTCGCTGCCCGCCGAAGCCTCCGGCCGCAAGGCGGTACGGCTGGTACCGGGCCAGTACGTGGAGTTCACCCTGCCCGCGGCGGCCGACGCGGTCACCGTCCGCTACAGCCTCCCCGACGCCCCGGCCGGCGGTGGCATCACCGCCCCGCTCGACGTCACCGTGAACGGCAAGAACCGCCGCTCCATGACGCTGACCTCCCAGTACTCCTGGCTGTACAACCAGTACCCCTTCAGCAACGATCCGCAGGCGGACCTCCTGCACCCCGACTGGTGGATCACCGAGTGCGGCTGCGTCCCGGCGGCCACCACCCCGGCCCCGGTCATCGCCAAGCCGTTCCGCCCCACCCACATGTACGACGAGCAACGCCTGCTCCTGGGCCGTACCCACCGGGCGGGCGACACGATCAGGCTCACGGTCCCGGCCGGAAGCCCGGCGGCCTGGACGGTCATCGACCTGCTCGACTCGCAGCGCGTCGGCGCCCCGCACGTGGAGGCGGCCGCCGCCAACGCCCTCCTCTTCGGCGCCGACCCGACGGGCCGCCGGGACTCGGCCGACGCCATCGACCGGGCCATCGCCTTCGCCAAGCGCCACCGGCTCCCGGTGTACCTGCCGCCCGGCACGTATCAGGTCAACCGCCACATCATCGTGGACGGGGTCACCATCACCGGCGCCGGCAGCTGGTACACCACCGTCAAGGGCAAGGGCGTCGGCTTCTACGGCAAGGAGGCCGCGGACGGCGGCAGTCGCGGCGTCCACCTCTCCCGCTTCGCCATCGAGGGCGATGTCCGCGAGCGCGTGGACACCGACCAGGTCAACGGGGTCGGCGGCGCGATGAGCGACTCCACCATCGACTCCCTCTACATCCACCACACCAAGGTCGGCCTCTGGTTCGACGGCCCGATGAGCAACGTGAAGGTCACCCGCAACGTCATCACCGACCAGATCGCCGACGGCCTGAACTTCCACACCGGAGTCACCGACTCCCTCGTCCAGGACAACTTCGTCCGCAACACGGGGGACGACGGCCTCGCGATGTGGGCCGAGAAGACCACGAACGCCCGCAACACCTTCGACCACAACACCGTGCAGAGCCCCACCCTGGCCAACGGCATCGCGATCTACGGCGGCGCCGACACCACCGTTTCCGCCAACCTCGTGGCCGACCCGGTCCGCGAGGGCAGCGCCCTGCACGTCGGCTCCCGCTTCGGAGCGGAACCCTTCACCGGCAGCCTGCACATCGACGGGAACACCACCGTCCGCGCCGGCACCCACGAACTGAACTGGAACATCGGGCTCGGCGCGATCTGGTTCTACGCCCTGGACCGCAGCATCGACCGGGCCGACATCCAGGTCACCGGCAACGCCTTCCTGGACAGCACCTACAACGCCGTCATGCTGGTCAGCGACTGGCCGGTGAAGGACAAGGTCCGCATCGAGAACGTCCACTTCAAGGACATCCGCGTCGACGGCACCGGCACCTCGGTGGTCAGCGCCCGGGTCGCCGGCTCGGCGAGCTTCGAGAACGTCGACGCACGCAATGTCGGGGCCGTCGGCGTCAACAACTGCGGCTCCTTCAACTTCCCCGCCACCGGCTCGGAGTTCACCCTCGCCGACCGCGGCGGCAACGACGGCGGCGGCACGACCGGCCCGTGGCTCGCGGGCTGGGAACTGCCCAACACCATCACCTGCGACGACCGCCCGCCGGTCGTCGCCCCGCCGGCGCCGAGCCCCTGGTAAGCGCCCGGTGATCACCGCTTCGCCGCTCCCGGGGGTTCGAGCGGCGGAGCGGTCACCGCGCAGTTGGTACGGCACTGCGGGTGACAGGCCCCGGGCGCGGGGGAGCGTACGGTGGCCCAGGCCAGGGCGGCTCCGGCCACCAGCACCCCCGCGCACCACAGCATCGCCCGCCCGAAGGACGCGTCGAAGGCCCCGGCCGATAGGTACGCGTCCGGCCCCATCCCGGCCAGCAGCGGCAGCGCGGCCACCGCGAGGAGTCCGGCGGCGCGCGCGGCCGCGTTGTTGATGCCGCTGGCCAGGCCGGCCCGGCCGGGGTCCACCGAGGACAGGACGGTCGCCGTCAGCGGAGCCACCAGGGCCGCCATGCCGCTGCCCATCACCAGCAGCGCCGGCAGCACGTCCCGTACGTACGAGGCGTCCGGGCCCACCCGCAGCATCAGCAGCATCCCCGCCGCGCACAGCAGCGGCCCGACGGTCAGCGGGATGCGCGGGCCGATCCGCTCCCCGAGCTGCGCCGACCGGGCCGACAGCAGCAGCATCAGCACCGTGGTGGGCAGCAGCGCGGCCCCGGCGCCGAGGGCGGAGTAGCCGGACACCACCTGGAGCTGGAGCACCACGAGGAAGAAGAAGCCGCCGAAGGCCGCGTACACGCACAGGGTGACCAGGTTGACGGCGGTGAACTGGCGGGAGGAGAAGATGTCGGGCGGCACCATCGGATCGGCCCGCCGCCGCTCCACCGCCACGAACGCTCCGGCCAGCAGTACGCCGCCGACGGCCGAAACCACCACGAGCGCGGTGCCGGAGCGGGCCTCGATGAGCGCGTAGGTCAGCAGGGCGAGCGAGGCCGCGCCGAGGACCGCCCCGGCCACGTCGAACCGCCCGTGCGCCGCCGGATCCCGTGATTCCGGTACGTGCCGCACTGCGATCGGGACGCACAGCGCGGCCACCGGCACGTTGAGCAGGAACACCCAGCGCCAGCCCGGCCCGTCCACCAGCCAGCCGCCCAGGAACGGCCCCACGGCGGCCCCCACCCCGCCGAACCCCGACCACAGCCCCACCGCGCGGGCCCGGTCGCCGGGATGGACGGAGCCCTGGATCAGCGCGAGGGAACCGGGTGTCAGCAGCGCCCCGCCGATGCCCTGCAAGGCGCGTGCGGCGATGAGGATCCCGGCGTTCGGCGCGATCCCGCACAACAGCGAGGCGGCCGCGAACCACACCACCCCGAGCACGAAGATCCGGCGTCGCCCGAACCGGTCCCCGAGCGCCCCGCCGACCAGGATCAGGCCCGCGAGGGTCAGCAGGTAGGCGTTGACCGTCCACTGGAGCACCGCCAGATCGGCGCCGAGATCCCGCCCGATGCTGGGCAGGGCCACGTTGACCACGGTCGAGTCGAGCAGCGCCATGGCGGAGCCGAGCACGGTGGTCAGCACGATCCACCGCCCCTGCGCGGTACCGAGCCGCACCCCGGGGGAGGGCGGCGGCGATGCGGGATCGGTCATCCCCCCAGGCTGGCCCGACCGGCCGGGAACAGCCACCCGGCGGCGGTCGGCTCATTAGGCACCCTTGTACGGAGCATGACACCTCCCGCACCATGGCCCGCGCACGTCACGCACACCCTTTCCGCACGACCTGCACACGGCGTACGAGGAGACCACACGTGGCACGAAGCGACACCCGACGAGCCTCCGGCTCACGGTTACGACCCCTGCGCGCAGGGTTCGCAGCCCTCACCGCGGCCCTGCTGCTGCCCCTGGGTGCGGGGGTGGCCGCCGCCGCGCCCGACCCCGGACCCGCCCCGGGCGCGGCCGAGCGCAAGATCGAACCCAGTCTCCGCGCCCAGCTCGACGGCTCCGCGAAGGCCGTCTTCTGGGTCTACCTCGACAGCGCCGCCGACCTCACCTCCGCAGGCGGGCAGCAGACCCGCACGGCGAAGGCGGAAACGGTTCTGCGTCTGAAGAAGGACCATGCCGCGCGCAGCCAGGCCGAGGTGATCAAGGCCCTGGACGGCGCGAAGGCGGAGTACACCTCGTACTGGATCGTCAACGCGGTCCGCGTCGTCGGCACCGAGAAGCTCGCCGGGGCCCTGGCCCAGCGCCCCGAGGTCTCCCGGATCGACGCCGACGACAAGGTCGACCTGCCGAAGCCCGCGGACGGCAAGCGGGAGAAGGCGGCGGCCGACGCCGTCGAGTGGAACATCGACCGGATCAAGGCACCGCAGGTCTGGGATCAGCTCGGCGTGCGCGGCGAGGGCATCGTCGTCGCCAACATCGACAGCGGCGTCGACCACACGCACCCGGCCGTGGCCAACCAGTACCGCGGCAGGAGCGCCGACGGCACCTACGACCACAACTACAACTGGTTCGACCCGGCCGGGGTCTGCCCCACCGCGGCCCCCTGCGACAACAACGACCACGGCACCCACACGATGGGCACCATGGTCGGCGACGACGGTGGCGCCAACAAGACCGGCGTCGCCCCGGGCGCGAAGTGGATCGCGGCCAAGGGCTGTGAGACCACCTCCTGCTCCGAGGCCTCCCTGCTCGCCGCCGGCCAGTGGATCGTCGCGCCGACCGACCTGAACGGCCAGAACCCGCGGCCCGACCTGGCCCCGCACATCGTCAACAACTCCTGGGGCGGCACGGGCGGCGACACCTGGTACCAGCAGATCGTCGACACCTGGCGCGCGGCCGGGATCTTCCCGGCCTTCTCCAACGGCAACTCCGGCCCCGGCTGCACCACCAGCGGCTCGCCCGGCGACTACCAGAGCTCCTACAGTTCCGGAGCCTTCGACATCAACGGCGCGATCGCCTCGTTCTCCTCGCGCGGCGCGGGCCCCGGCGGCATCGTCAAGCCGAACATCGCGGCCCCCGGCGTGAACGTGCGCTCCTCCGTCCCCGGCGGCGGATACGCGTCCTTCTCCGGCACCTCCATGGCCTCGCCGCACACGGCCGCGGCCGTGGCCCTGCTCTGGTCGGCGGCGCCCGCCCTCGAAGGCGACATCGCGCAGACCACAGCCCTGCTGGACGGCACCGCGCTGGACACCGACAGCAGCCAGTGCGGCGGCACCGCCGCCGACAACAACGTCTTCGGCGAAGGGAAGCTCGACGTCCTCGCCGCCGTCCTCGCCGCCCCGCGCGGCGCGATCGGCGCCCTCGGCGGCACCGTGCGCTCCGCCGGGCAGCCCGTCGCCGGCGTGAAGATCGTCGCCGACGGTCCGATCGACCGTACGACGACCACCGCGGCCGACGGCACCTACCGCTTCACCGCCCTGTCCGTGGGCGACTACGCGCTGACCGCCTCGAAGTTCGGCTACGGGCAGCAGGGCGCGACTGTGTCGGTGACCGAGAACGCCACCGCGACGGGCGACATCGACCTCGTCCAGGCGGACTCCGGGAAGCTCACGGGCACCGTCTCCTCGGCCGCGGGCCCCGTGGCCGGCGCCGCGGTGACCGTCGCGGACACCCCGGTGGCCGCGACCACCGACGCACAGGGCCGCTTCGAGGTCACCCTGCCGCACGGCACGTACGACGTGAACGCCACCCACTCCTCGCGCTGCCTCGCCGGCGGCACGGCCAAGGTCACCCTCGCCGGGGACACCACCGTCGCGGTGACCCTCCCCGAACGCACCGACACCTACGGTTACGCCTGCGCCACCTCGGGCACCGGCCCGTACCAGCCGGGGGACCGGCAGCTCGCACTGACCGGCGACAACACCACCGAGCGCGTCGACCTGCCCTTCCCGCTGCCGCTGTACGGCAAGACGTACGGGCAGGCCTGGATCGGCACGAACGGCACCGTCAGCTTCGGCGGCAACAACACCGGTGACATCAACGGGGACATCCCGAGCGCGGCCACGCCCAACGCGGCGCTGTACCCGTTCTGGGACGACCTGGTGGTCGGGGCCGCCGGCAGCGGGTCCGGGGTCTTCACGGCGGTCACCGGCACGGCGCCGCACCGGAGCTACGTGATCGAGTGGCGCGAGGTCTCGCACTGGTCGGCGCAGTCCGACAAGTTCTCCTTCTCGGCGGCGATCGGTGAGGACGGCAGCGTCCGGTACACCTACAAGGGGACCGGCGGCACCGGCATCAAGGGCGGTTCCACCGCCACCGTCGGCGTGGAGAACGCCACCGGCACCGACGCCTACCGGTACTCCTTCAACACGGCCGTCATCAGCGACGGCCTGTCCGTCTCCTTCCGCACCACCAAGAGCGGTGTGGTGGCGGGCCGGGTGCTCGACGCGAACGACGGCAACGGGGTCGCCGGAGCCACGGTGACCGTCGGCACGGGCGCCACCGCCGTCTCCGCCACCACCGCGTCCGACGGCGGGTACGTGGTCCAGAGTCCGTCCGGCGCCCGGGAACTCACCCTGACCGCCGCCCAGTACGAGGCGGTGACGGCCACCGTCGACGTCAAGCCGGCCGACGTCACGGCCGCCACCCGATCCCTGCGCACCGGCAAGGTGACCCCGGCGAAACCGGCCGTGGAGATCGTCCTGCCGCCCGGCCAGAAGCGGACACGGACCCTCGACCTCACCAACCCGGGTCTGGGCACGGCCTTCTCCGCGGCCGAAGACGCGGCCTGGCTCACGGTGACCCCGGGCTCGGGCGACCTCCCCACGGGCGGGAAGGCCCCGCTCACCCTGTCCGTGGACACCACGGGCCTGACACCGGGCACCGTCCTCACGGCCGACCTGAAGGTCACCTCGGCCAGCGGCCGGACCCCGGTGCTCACCGTCCCCGTCAAGCTCGTCGTCCCGCGCTACCAGGTCGCCCTGGACGCCGGCGCCACGGGCGCGAGCACGGACGCGCTGGGCGACGGCTGGTCCCCGGACCGCAAGTACACGGCGGGCTCCTACGGGTACCAGGGCAACGGTTCGACCCAGTCCACCAGCCGCACGATCGCGGGCACGGACGACCAGAAGCTCTTCCGCAACGCCCGCGAAGGCATGTACGAATACCGCTTCGACAACGTCCCGAACGGCACCTACACCGTGGAACTGGGCTTCGCGGAGCTCTCCTCCACCAAGCCGAACAAGCGCGTCTTCGACGTCCTGGCGGAGGGCACGCAGGTGCTCCCCTCCCTGGACATCTCCCTGGAGGCGGGCACGTACACGGCCCTGACCCGCAGTTACACGGTCACGGTCACGGACGGAGTCCTGAACGTCCGCTTCGTCACCCACGCGGGCTTCGGCAAACCCCTGCTGAACTCCCTGCGCGTGACGGACCGCCCCGACAAGAGCTGACCGGGGCGACAGCGCAACGGGCGGGGCACCTCCGGGGGCCCCGCCCTTCGCCGTTCCCGCGCCGGCGGTGATCCGGATCCCCGGCGGGCCGGGCCGTCAGCTCCGGCGGTACTGGTCCACCAGGATCGTGGCGGAACCGTCGGCCGGGGCCTCGACCAGTCTCACGATCGCGATCTCGCTCCGGTCCGGGCTGCGCACGCAGAACGGCCGGGCCTTCGCGAGTGCGGCGAAGGGCAGCGCGGCGGCCGGGCGGGTCTCGATGCCGTGGAGACAGGCGGCCACGGTCAGCTCCCCGGAGTCGGACACGAAGGAGTCCGACTCCTCGGAGGGGACCAGGGCCAGGCCGTCGCGGGCCAGGTACCACTCGGCCGTCTCCGCGGGCACCACCTTCCCCTCCTTCAGGTCGAACTCATAGGCGGAGTCGGGGGCGGTGAGCCTGGCCTTCGTGTAGCCGGGCAGGTAGGCGGCGGCCGGGTCGGGCGGGAGGGAACCGGGCGTGGCCCCGGCTGTGGCGGAGGCCGAGGCGGGGGCGGGGGCGGATGCGGATGCCGTGGGGCCGGTGACGGGGCTGCCGCCGGTGCCCGGGGCCCCGCCCGTGGGGACGTCCAGGTAGTACACGGCTCCGGCGGCGGCCAGCAGGGTGCCGGTCACGACGAGGGTCGGGAGCAGCGGAAGCCGCCGCCCGCGGCCCGGCCTGCCACGGCCCTGCCCGGGGAGGGACGCCGGTGCCGGTGCAAGTTCCGGTGCCGGGACGGGTACCGGTGCAGGTCCGCCGGGCCAGGCTCCGGAACCTCCGGAATCCGTGTCCGGTCCGGGGAAGGCCGGTCCGGGGACGGCCGGTCCGGGGACGGCCGGGGGGACGCCGGCCGGGCCGGGTGGTGCGGTGGCGGTCCTGGTGGCCTGGAACGGCGCGCGGTCGGGCAGGGCGGTGTCGCCGCCCCCGCCGCCGAGCTCCTCCCGGACGGGCCGGGGCAACCAGCCGTCGGTGAACTCCGGCCGCCCGCACACCAGGGGGTGCGCCCGCACGGAGGCGATCACTTCGGCCGGCTGCGGACGGTCCTCGGGCTGCTTCGCGAGGCACCACGAGACGAGGCCGTACAGCTCGTGCGGCACCCGGCTGAGGTCGGGATGCTCGTGGACGACCCGGTAGAGGGCGCTGGACTCCGGGCCGTTCCCGAAGGGCGCGATCCCGCACGCGACGTACGCGGCCAGCGTCCCGAGCGCGAAGACGTCCGTCGCCGGCGTCGCCGGATGGCCGAGCGCCTGCTCGGGCGCCATGAAGGCCGCCGTGCCGATCCGCAGGCCCGTACCGGTCAGCGCGGCCGCGTCGGCCGCGCGGGCGATGCCGAAGTCGATCACCCGGGGCCCGTCCTGCGCGAGCAGCACGTTGGCGGGCTTCAGGTCGCGGTGGACGACGCCCGCCCCGTGGATCGCCTGGAGCGCCTCGGCTATGCCCGCGAGGAGCAGCAGCACCGTACGGGCCGGCAGCGGCCCGTGGCGCCGTACGACCTCGTGCAGTGAGGGGCCGGACACGTACGCGGTGGCGAGCCACGGCGTGGGGTCCTCGACCCCGGAGTCGATCACCTGGGCGGTGAACAGGCCGTGGATCCGGCGGGCGCTGGACACCTCCTGGGCGAACCGGCGGCGGAACTCGGGATCGGAGGCGAGTTCCCTGCGGACGGCCTTGAGGGCGATGGGGCGGCCGCCGGGGGTGTGGGCCAGGTAGACCACGCCCATGCCGCCGGAGCCGAGCCGGGCGTGCAGGCGGTAGCCGCCGATCTCCTGGGGATCCTCTGCGGACAGTGCCGTACGGGCCGGCTGTGCGCCGGAGTGCTGCTCGGACATGCGGTGGCTCTTTCAACGATGCGGGGCGAGATGCCCTGCGGTGCGGCAGGGGCCTGCGCGCATCGTGCCATGAATTGACTGAATTTTCAGTCAGTGCCAGAGTGGGCGCCACGTGGCCGCACCACCCGCCCCGCGTCACGGCCCTTCGCGGACGGAGGGCGCACCCTTGAACCAGGGGCCCGGGAAGGCCGGCCCGTGCCGTGCCTGCCGCGCCCGTCCTGGCCGGACGAAGCCGTCCCGCCAGCTCACGATCGGAGCCCTCCCGTGTCCCACCTGCCCCCCACGCGCCGGACCGCCCTCCGCAGTTTCGCCGGGCTCGGCGCCCTCGCCTTCGGGGCCGCCGCCTGTGGCCCCTCGCAGAGCGCGCCGCGCTCCAACGCCCCCGAGGGCGCGACCCAGCCGTCCCCGGCCGGCGCCGAGCGCCGGCTCGGCGCCGAATGGGAGAGCCACACCCGCACCTTCATGGCCTGGCCCGCCCTGGACGCGGTCTGGATGGAGGACCTGCGCTACGTGCGCGAGGACATCGCGCGGATCGCCCGGGCCGTCGGCGGGTACGAGGAGGTCATCATGATGGCCCGGCCCGAGCAGGTGGCCGCCGCGCAGAAGGCCTGCGGCTCCGAGGTCGAGGTGATCCCGCTGGCCGTGGACGACCTGTGGGCCCGCGACACCGTCCCCGTCTTCGTCGAGGAGGGGGGCAAGGTCATCGGTGTCGACTTCAACTTCAACGGCTGGGGCAACAAGCAGGAGCACAAGAACGACGGCCAGGTCGGGCGCCTCCTGCTGCAGAAGTACGGGATCCCGCGGGTCAAGGCTCCGCTGGTGGCCGAGGGCGGCTCCTTCGAGGCCGACGGCGAGGGCACCCTGCTGATCACCGAGAGCTCGATCGTCAACGACAACCGCAACCGCGGCAAGAGCCGGGACACCATCGAGGCCGAGCTCAAGCAGACCCTGGGCGTCGAGACCGTGGTCTGGCTGGCCGGCGTGCGCGGCGAGGACATCACCGACGCCCACGTGGACAGCCTCGTACGGTTCGCCGCGCCCGGTGTCGTCCTGCTGGACCGCGCCCACCCGAACACCCCGAAGGACTCCTGGTCACGCTCCGCCGACCAGGCGAAGTCGGTCCTCTCGAAGGCGACCGACGCCCGCGGCCGGAAGTTCGAGGTCATCGACCTGCCGCAGCCGGACCTGGACAAGATCACGGGCGAGGGCGACGACTTCGTGTCGACCTACGCCAACTTCTACATCGCCAACGACTCCGTCTTCATGCCGAAGTTCGGGGACCGCCAGGCCGACGACCGGGCCCGCGGCATCCTGCAGGAGCACTTCCCCAAGCGGGACATCGTCCCCGTCGCGATCGACACGATCGCCTCGGGCGGCGGCGGCATCCACTGCTCGACCCACGACCAGCCCGGCAAGCCCGCCGCGTGAGCGCGGTGCGGCGCTTTCCGCTGCTCCCGGGTCTCCTCCTGCTGGCGATCGTGGCGGCGGTCGGCGTGGGGGCCTGGCTCCAGTTCGGCGAACGCCAGGACCAGGACACGGTCCACACCACGGGACGGGCCGATCCGGACCGGGTGGACGTCCAGGCGACGATCCAGCGCGTCGACGCCGCCGCGCGCGAACTGGTGCTGCGGGTCCTGGTCAGGCCCAGGGGAGCGCTGGCGGAGGCCGACGGGGTCGCACCCGTCGAGGACCTCACCCTCCAGACCTCGGCGGCCACCCGCGACGACCTGACCTTCAAGGCCCACCAGCGCATCGCGGGCCGGGACGTGGCGGTGGCCCTGGACGACGGCTCCATCACGGACTACCCGTTCGACACCTACGGGGCTGACATCGGGTTCGGGGCAGTGCTGGGCGACAAGACGGTTCCGGTCCGGGTCCTGTTCTCCAACAACGACGTGCTGTTCACGTCCACGGTGGAGGCTTCGGCGGCGAGCGGCGGCGAGGTCGTCCTCGACGTCGGACTGGCCCGTTCCAACAGCGTGCTCGTGTTCGCGGTGTTCATGATGATCGCGATGTGGGCGCTCGCCGTGTCGGTCCTGATCGGAGGGTGGTTCCTCGTCACCCGCCGCAAGGGGCTCACCTGGCCCGCCCTCGGCTGGATGGCCGCCACCCTGTTCGCCCTGGCGGCCTTCCGCAACACCGCCCCGGGCACACCGCCGATCGGCTGCCTCCTCGACTACCTCGCCTTCCTCTGGGCGGAGATCCTCATCGCGTTCTGCCTGATCACCGTCGTCGTCATGGGGATCAGGGCCGAGTCCCGCGCGGAGCCTCCGGTGGACGGGGCGGTCGGGGCGATCGGGACCTGAGACGCGGTACGGGCGCGGGCGGCCCCCGCGGGCCGGGGCCCCGCGCCGCCCCCGCACCCCCGCCGGCGGTACCGGGCGGGGCTGCGGGGGCATTCGGGTGGCCCGCCGCGGCCCGACCGCGTGACGCGCGGGGCGGGTATGCAGGGCGCCGTACCGTGGCTGACCATGACCCTCCAGAGCGACCGGGCCGGACAGGCCGACGAGACCGGGCACGCCGGGCGGCGCGGGTCGAACACGCGGCAGGTTCCGGCCGGGCACGTCGACCGGACCGCGGCGCTCGTACGGGACGCGGACCCCGGGGCCGGCTGGGCCGTCGGCGGTGCGGAGGGCCCGGACGCGGTGGTGGAGGCCGGGGACCCGGCCACCGCCCCCGATGCCGGCGGGCTGGTGGGCGTGCTGGCCGTCTGGCCCGTCATCGGGGTGCTCGTGGACGCGGGGGAGCTGGCCCTGCACACCCCGCTCACCGCCTACGGGGCGGGCGGCGGCCTGCCCGCCGGAACCACCGCGCACCAGCTGCTCACCCACGGCTCCGGGGTGTCGCCCGCCCTCTTCGGGCTCGCCGAGCGGCTGTGCGGCAGGCCCCTCGCCGGGTTCGCCGCCGACCGGATCTGGGGGCCGCTCGGCATGACCCGGACGGGCTTCACCGCCGACGGGACCCTGTGCGCGCCCGTCGCCGACCTCGGCCGGTTCCTGACCCACCTCCTCGCCCCGGCGGGCGGCCCCGTCAGCCCGGCCTGGACGGCGCAGTCGCTCCGCATCCGCACCGGCGAGCTGCTCCCCGCCCGCGGCCTCCTCTGGCACCCCGCCGCGCACGGATCCTGGTCCCACGGCGAAGGCCCGGTGCTGTGGATCTCCCCCCGTGGGCAGCGCTGGGCCGCCCTCCTCCCCACCACCCCGTCGGCCCCGCTCCGGACGGCCTTCCGCGAGGCGGCCTTCACCTGAACCCGGCTGCACCGCACCGTGGTCGTATCTTCGGAGTCCGATGAAGAAGACCCGGCAGAAGGACCGTGAGGTGCCCGGTCCGCAGAGTCCCTGGGACGAGATCACCCCCGGCCTGTGGATGGGCGGCCACTTCTGGACCGACCCGGCCGGAGAGCTGCGGCCGGTCGTCGTCGGAGTCGAGTTCGACCTCGTCATCAGCCTCTTCACCCGGCCGGGCCACGGCCCCGACCCGCGGGTGGAACACCTGGTCGGCGAGCTGCCCGATGCCCCGCTCACGGGCGCGCAGCTGCGCACCGTCCTCGGGCTCGCCGGAGCCGCCCGCACGGCTCTCGACTCCGGACGGCGGATCCTGGTGCGCTGCCATTCCGGGTACAACCGTTCCGGCCTGGTCGTCGCCCAGTGCCTCGTCGACGGAGGCCTCGAGCCGGCCGCCGCCATCGGCCTCGTCCGCCTCGGACGCTCACCCTGGGCCCTGCACAACGACACCTTCACGGCCTACCTCGCCGCCGGTCCGGAGGTCGCCGCACTGCTCGTCGACCTCGACCCGGGCCCCGACCGCGACCCCGATCCGGATCTCGAACCGGGAGCACCGCCCCACCGGTAGCCCGCCCATGGCCCCCGTACCCCCCTCGTGGTCCTCGGGGCGCGGACCCGGGGTGGTCGACGTACGGTGAGCGCGAGATCACCGACCGTCGAATCCAGGCTGCGCGGAGGTACACGGATGCGTACGGCCCAAGAGACCGCCCGCGGTGCGCGCACGCCACCGGCCCCGGCCGCGGCGGCCCCCGTATGACCGCCCGGGCGGGGCGCGGCGAGAGCGCACGGTTCGCCGCCGCGCACGCGCTGCCCGCCCTGGTACGGGACTTCGTGAGCGTCCGGCCCCGTGCGGTGCGCGGGCACGCGGGTCCCGGCCGGCCGCGCTGGTCCGCAGCCACCCTGCGGGCCCTGCGCGAGCGGCACGGCGGGGCGCCCGTGCTCGTCCGGGGGCTGACCGGCACCGTCCTGCTCATCCTCGATCCGCAGGACATCCGGCAGTTCTACGCCGAACCCGTCGGCTCCCTCGTCCAGCCCACCGGAGAGGCGGACGGCGGTTTCGCCCACGCCGGGTTCGGCGCCGGGCGGCGGGCGGTCGACGACTCCGTGCTCGCCGCCGGGCTGACCGTGCACCCCTCGTGCGGGGCGTTCCTCTCGGTCCTCACCGATGAGGCCCGGCGCCTGACGGCGGGGGGTTCCCTCGAACTCGCCCGCGTCCGGCACTCCGTGGCCCGCGCGGCCCGGCGCATCGTCCTCGGCGACGCGGCCGCCGAGGACGCGGAACTCGGCCGCAGGCTCGGGCGTTCCCACGACCGGGCGGGAGCGCGGATCGCCGCGTACGCCGACCTCGCCGAGCCGCACACCCTCATCGGGCGGGCCCGCCGCCATGCGGACCCCCTCGGCCGGCCGGACCGTCACGGGTCGGACGAGGCGTCGGCGGACCCGGTCGGGCAGGTCCGCCAGTGGCTGGCCGCCTTCGACCTCGTCCCCGGCGTGCTGCTGCGCACCCTGCTGCTCCTCGGCGCGCACCCGGCCGAACAGGACGCCGTCGCCGCCGAGGCCCGCGCCGCCGGATGGGTGCAGGGCGCCGCCCAGGGCGCGCTGCCCCGGCTGCGTGCCTGCGTCCGGGAATCGCTGCGGCTGTATCCGGCCGTCCCCGACCTCATACGGATCACCCGCGCCGAAACCGAATGGCGGGGCGTGCGGCATCCCGCCGGGACCTGTGTGGTGCTGCCCGTGCTGTTCCACCAGCGCGACCCCGATCACGTGCCCGCCGCGCACGTCTTCGTACCGGGCCGGTGGGCTTCCCGCGAAGCGGACCAAGACGTCCGGATGGCCCCGTTCAGTCATGCCGGCGGCCGCTGCCCCGGCGAACAGCTGGGGCTGCTGGTCACCGCGGCGCTCTGCGCGGAGGTGCTGCGCGGACACCGGGTCCGGCCCGTCCGCCCCGAGCTCGACCCCCTCGGCCCGCTCCCCGCGGCCCTCGACCCGCAGGGCATCCGCCTGCGCCTGACCCGCCGCTGACCCCGGCACCGGCCTCGCCCGCACCCCGGCGGCGCCGCGTCGTCCGGCCTGGCCGCCCCGACTGCCTGTCTGCCGACCGATTCTGTTCGTCCCGCCCCGTCCTGCCCGATGCTCATCCGACCCGACGAGGAATCCATGTCCGACGCCGCGCCCCCCGGGACCTCCGCGACCTCCGTGCCCACCGACCCGGACGCCGATCAACTGGGCGCCCTGTGCCGGGAACTGGCCGAGGCGGCCGACGCCGTCGGCGAAGCCGCCCGCTACGCCTCCCGGCTGGCCCTCGGCTCCCGGCTGCCGGTCACCGCACTGGGTCTCGGCAGCCGCCGCCGCGCGGCCTGGCGTACGCTGCTGCGCGCCCTCACCGACCCGCACGGACTCGGCTGGGCCGCCCGGGGCCGGGGCGTGGCGCGGGCCGGTTGGCTCGCCGGGGTCCTCACCGGCCGGGAGAGCCTCGCCGTCAGCCTCGCGGTGTGCGGCCTCAGGGGCCGGATCCGGGCCGAGAGCACCCGTAACCCTGCGAGGTCGAAGGACGCTGCCGCCGCCGAGGTGTTCCTCGCGGTGGAGGAGGGCCGGCAGGCGGACGCCGTCCGGGCGTTCCGCGCACTCGTGCGCCGACGCGGCGAGGGTCCCGCCTTCGCCCTGCTGAACCCCTCCTTCGCCGACATCCTGGCCTGGAACGCGCTGACCGACGACAACCCGTTCAACGACCACGCCGGCTGGCAGGTCGCCACCGGCAGGGCCGTGGCCGCCGAGCCGCTCCTCGGGATCGGCGCCGCCCTGCGGGCCTTCTTCGACCGGGGACCCGCCTGCTCCGAGCCGGGGACCCGCCTCCTGGCCGAGCTGGACACCAGCGGCACCCCGGCCGGGTACCGGGGCAATGCCGACCGGATCGGCGACGCCGCGGGCGCGGTCCTGCTCCAGCAGGTCGCCGGCCCGGACGGGGTGGAGCGGTGCGTGCTCCAACTCGCGGGACCACCGACGGAGTCCGGCCGCGCCGAAGCGCCGTACGAGGACCCGGCCGCGCACGTCCGCGAAGTGGCCGCGACCGTACGCCGCCTGGTGCCCTCCGGGACCGAACTCGCCCTCCTCGGCCACGGACCGGGCGCCCGGACGGCCGGACGGCTGGCCGCGAGCCGGGAGTTCACCACGGTCTACCGGGTCACCTGGGTGGGTTCCGGCTCCGAGCCGGGTCCGGCGGCGGCCCTCGCGGGCTTCGGGGGCCGGGTCACCGGAAGCCACCTCGTGCGACTGCCGGGACATCCCGACGTCTACGTTCCGGGGCGGACCCAGTGACGGACACCGCCGGGCCCGGGCCCCGGGCCGAGACCCTCGCGGCCCCGGCCGAGGGGCTGCGCGCCCATTCGGCCGCCCTGCGTTCGCACGCCGAACGGCTCCGCATCGCCGCCGGAGACCTGCGCTGGCAGGGCCCGGGGGGCGATGCCTTCCGCGCGGAGGTGGCGTCCCTGGCCGACCGCTGCGCCACCGCGGCGGGCGGCTTCGAGCTGGCGGCGGCCCAACTGGCCTGCCCCGGGTCCCGGGAGGGGACGCGGGGCAGGCACCGTCGGACCGGCTGACCGGAGGGTGGCAGCTGAGCGGAAGCCGGCGGGGAGTGGGGCCGCGAGCGGTCAGAGGGCCAGTGACAGCAGCAGGACGAAGCCCAGGCCGACCACCGAGATGATGGTCTCCATCACCGACCAGGTCTTGAGGGTCTGGCCGACCGTCATGCCGAAGTACTCCTTCACGAGCCAGAACCCGGCATCGTTGACGTGGCTGAAGAACAGCGACCCCGCCCCGATGGCGAGGACCAGCAGAGCGGTCTCCGTGGACGACATGCCCGCCGCCAGCGGGGCCACCAGTCCGGCCGCCGAGATGGTGGCGACCGTCGCCGAGCCCGTCGCCAGGCGGATGGCCACAGCGATGAGCCAGGCCAGCAGCAGGGTCGGTATCGCCCAGTTCTCGGACAGGTCCATGATCATCTGGCCGACGCCCACGTCGATCAGCGTCGTCTTGAAGCCGCCGCCCGCGCCCACGATCAGCAGGATGCCCGCGATCGGGGCCAGCGACTTCTCCACCGTCTCGGACAGCCGCGCCTTGGTGAAGCCGGCCGCGCGGCCGAGGGTGAACATGCCCACGAGCACCGCCGCGAGCAGCGCGATCAGGGGTGAGCCCGCCACGTCCGTGACCCGCTGGACCGCGTTGGCCGGGTCGTTGACCACGATGTCGACCAGGGCCTTCATCAGCATCAGGACCACCGGGAGCAGCACGGTGAAGACCGTCGCCCCGAAGCGCGGGCGGTGTTCCGGTTCCACCGGAGGCCGCTGCGGGACCATCCGCTCGGGCGCCGGGATGTCCACCCACCGTGCCGCGTAACGGGAGAACACCGGGCCCGCGATGACGACGGTCGGGACGGCGACGAGCACGCCGAGCGCGAGGGTGAGCCCGAGGTTGGCGTCGAGCGCGTCGATGGCGACCAGCGGACCGGGGTGCGGCGGGATCAGCCCGTGCATCACGGACAGGCCGGCCAGCGCGGGGATGCCGATCCGCATGAGCGAGTAGTTGCCCCGCTTGGCCACGAGCAGGACCACCGGGATCAGCAGCACGATGCCGACCTCGAAGAAGAGCGGGAGGCCGATCACCGAGGCGATCAGCACCATCGCCCACGGCATGGCCCGGCCCCTGGCGCGCGCCAGGATGGTGTCCACGATCTCGTCCGCGCCGCCCGAGTCGGCGAGCAGCTTCCCGAGGATGGCGCCGAGCGCGATGAGGACGCCGACGCCCGCGACGGTCGATCCGAGCCCGGCCGTGAAGCTGGAGATGGTCTTGGCGAGTGGAGCGCCGGCGAACACCCCGAGGGCGAGCGAGCCGAGCGTCAGCGCCAGGAAGGCGTGCAGCTTGAGGCGGGTGATGAGCAGGACGATGACGGCTATGCCCGCGATGACGGCCACACCCAGCTGGGTGTTGCCGGCCGAGGTGATCGGCTCGGTGGCGGCCGCTGCGAGAGTCTCGACGCTGAGACTGGTCACGGTGACGGGTTCCTTCGTTCTTGTTCCGGGGCAGGGCGGAGGGGCTGCGGGCAGGGGCTGCTGCGGGCAGGGGGCTGCGGCAGTGGGCGGGACGGGGTCGGGCGGGACGGGGTGGGAAGGGGCGGGACGCGGTCCGGTCCTGGTCCGGGCGGTTACGCGGCAGGTGCCGGGAGGCGGCGCAGGGCGGACAGCGCCCGCGCGGTGATCTCCTCCGGGCCTCCGGACACGTCGACGAGAACGCCGAGTTCATCCGGCTGGAGCGGCTCCAGCGTGGCGAACTGCGAATCCAGCAGTGTGGTGGGCATGAAATGCCCCTTGCGCGCGGCCATGCGCTCTTCGACCAGCGGCCGCTCGCCGGTGAGGTGGACGAAGACGGTGTCCGGTGCGACGGCCCGCAGCCGGTCGCGGTAGGCCCGCTTGAGGGAGGAGGCGGAGAGGACCCCGCCGCCGACCCCGGCCCGGTTGCGCATCCACTCGCCGATCGAGTCCAGCCAGGGCCATCGGTCCGCGTCGTCCAGGGGGATGCCGGCGGACATCTTGGCGACGTTGGCCGCCGGGTGGAAGGCGTCGCCCTCCGCGTAGGGGAGGACGAGCGCGTCGGCGAGCAGCCGGCCCACGGTCGTCTTTCCCGTCCCGGCCACACCCATCACCACAATGACGCGCGTCATCGCGCACCTCGTTTTCGTCGTCCGCGTCCTCGTTGACATCGGCCCCGGGGGCCTGGGCACCACTGAAGCCCATTACGTAGTACTTATTCAAGGGTTGCTCGGCAAAACATCACATCTTTTGTCCATCTGAGGGTCACCGTACGCTTACGCCATGACCACTGACGGGCCCGTCGGCCAGGGGCTCCACTCCCGCGTACTGGACACGATCGGCCTGGCGATCACGGCGGGGGAGCACCCGCCCGGCAGCGTGCTGCGCACCGACGCGATCGCCGAACGCTTCGACGCATCCCGGACCGTGGTCCGCGAGGTGGTCCGTGTGCTGGAGTCGATGCAGCTGGTCGAGTCCCGCCGCCGGGTCGGCGTCACCGTCCGCCCCACCGAGGAGTGGAACGTCTACGACCCGCGCGTCATCCGCTGGCGCCTCGCCGGCGCGGACCGCCCCCGGCAGCTGCGCTCCCTCACCGTGCTGCGCTCGGCCATCGAACCGGTCGCGGCCGGACTCGCGGCGGTACGGGCCACCCCCGAGCAGTGCGCCGAGCTCACCGAGGCGGCCCTCGGTATGGTCCGCACCTCACGCGGCCACCAGCTGGACGGGTACCTCCACCACGACATCGCCTTCCACCGGATCGTGCTCAACGCCTCCGGCAACGAGATGTTCGCGCGGCTCGGCGACGTCGTCGCCGAGGTCCTGACCGGGCGCACCCAGCACGCGGTGATGTTCCACGACCCCGACCCGGCCGCCGTCACCCTGCACGTGCGGGTGGCCGAGGCCGTACGGGAGGGCGACGCGGCGGGCGCCGAGGCGCTGACGCGGCAGATCGCGGTGGGCGCGCTCGAGGAACTGGACGTGCTCGCGCCGTAGGGCCCGCCCTTCGGGCCTTGCCGCAAGGACGTGCCGGCAGGTCAGTCGGTTGGCCGGACGGTCACCGGGGGACGCGCGTCGGCGCTGTCCGCGCCCAGGCCCGAGAGCAGCCGGAGCCCGTCCTCGGCGGGGCTGCCGGGGGCGGCGGACAGGATCAGCAGCTCCATGCCCGATTCGCCCGGCAGCGCGAAGTTCTCCTGGTGCAGTTCCAGCAGCCCGATCAGCGGATGGCGGTACGCTTTGCGGCCGTGTGTGCGGGCGCGCACGTCCGCACGGGCCCACAGGCGGCGGAATCGCTCGCTGCCCATCGCCAGTTCGCCGATGAGCGAGGCCAGCCTGGGGTCCTCGGGGTACTGGCCGGTGGCCAGGCGCAGGTGCCCGACCACGTCGAGCGTGCAGTGCTCCCAGTCCGCGTAGAGGCCGCGCTCGGCCTCCTCGAGGAAGAGGTGCCGGGCGATGTTCAGGCCCGGCATCGGCCGGCCGAAGAGGAGCCCGGCCAGGCGGTTCCCGGCGAGCACGTCCAGCCGGTGGTTCATGATCATCGCGGGGGCGCCGGTGACGAGGTCGAGGACGCGCAGCACCTCCGGGCGGATCCGCCCGCCGGGTGCCTTCGTGCGGCGGTGGCGCTGCCGGGCGAGCCGGTAGAGGTGCTCCCGCTCGGTCTCGTCCAGGCGCAGCACGCGGGCAAGCGCGTCGAGGACCTGCTCGGAGGGCTGGGTCGCGCGGCCCTGCTCCAGGCGCACGTAGTAGTCGACGCTGACACCGGACAGGTGCGCGACCTCTTCGCGGCGCAGTCCTTCGACCCGGCGGCGGCTGTCGGTGGGTATGCCGACGGCCGCCGGATCGACCCGTGCACGCCGGGTCCGCAGGAAGCCCGCAAGATCGTCCATGGGCCCCAGTATGGCCGCGGTGCCGCCCGCGAGGGTGGTCCTGCCGTTACCAGGAAGTCCGGTCCGACGGAAGGCGCACCCCTGAACAGCGGGCGCCGCGGGGCCCAGGATCAGGGCATCCGATCCCGAGGAGTTCCCGTGAAGACGCTGATCGTCTACGCCCACCCCGAGCCGAAGTCGCTCAACAGCTCGCTGAAGGACCTGGCGGTCTCCACGCTGGAGGGCGCCGGGCACGAGGTGCGGGTGAGCGATCTGTACGCCATGAACTGGAAGCCGGTCGTGGACGCCGCGGACTACGGCCCCCACGCGTCGAGTCCGCTGAAGGTCGCTCTGGACTCGGGCCGGGCCTTCGGCGCCGGGGCGCTCACCCCGGACGTGCTCGCCGAGCAGGAGAAACTGCTGTGGGCCGACACGATCATCTTCCAGTTCCCGCTGTGGTGGTACACGATGCCCGCGATCCTCAAGGGCTGGGTGGACCGGGTGTTCACCCACCGCTTCGCCTACGGCGTCGGCGAGCACAGTGAATCGAAGTACGGGGAGCGCTTCGGCGAAGGCACCCTCGCGGGCCGCAGGGCCCTGCTGTCGGTGACCGCGGGCGGCCCGGAGGCGCACTACGCCGCCCGCGGGATCAACGGCCCCATCGACGACCTGCTGTTCCCGATCCACCACGGGATCCTCTACCACCCCGGCATCGAGCCACTGCCGCCGTTCGTGCTGTACGGCGCCGACCGAATGAGCGGCGAGGACTACGCGGACGTGGCCAAGGCGTGGGTGGAGCGCCTGCTCACGCTGGAGACGACCGAGCCCATCGCCTTCCGGCGGCAGAACTTCGGGGACTACGAGATGCCCTCGCTGCACCTGAAGGAGGGTCTGGAGCCCGCGGGCCGGATGGGATTCGGGCTGCACGTGCGGTGACCGCTGGCCGCGGGGTGGACTGGCCGGGCGGACCTGGCAGGTCGGCTGGTTGGACAGGTTGGACAGGTTGGACAGGTTGGTCTGGCCGGTGGGCCGGTGGGCCGGTGGGGTCTGTGGGTCGGTTCGGCCGGGCAGGTCGGTCCGGTGTTCCGGATGGCCGGGGTGGCGCTGCGGGTGCCCCGCCGTCCGGCGTACCGGTACCGCGTGTCGTTGGACCAACCCGTTGACGCTGCCGCGGGATGAGCGTTTTTGATCTTCGTCGGGTCCTCTTCCGGGAGATGCTCCCCCTCGCTTCGGCCGGAGCATACGACCATTTCCGTGCGGCGAAGGGTTACTCGCATGTCTTCCACAGCAAGAACCGGACGAAGGGCCCGGCTGGCGGGCGGCCTCGTACTGCCGGTGGCCGTGGCACTGGGCGGCCTCGCGGTCCCGGCAGCGGCCTCCGGCGGTGGCGCGGTGGCCTCCGGCGGTGGCGTGGTGTCGGAGTCCGGGAAGAGGACGGTGCCTGAGTCCGGCGCTGGCCTGGTGCCGGAGTCCGGGAGCGGCGCGGTACGCGAGCCGGGGAAGGGCACGGTGCTCGAGTCCGGGAAGGGCACGGTGCTCGAGTCCGGCAGGGGTGTGGTGCCGGAGTCCGGGAGGGGCGGGGTGTCTGAGCCCGGCAGAGGGGCGGTGCCTGAGTCCAGTAGGGGTGTGGTGCCTGAGGCTGGGCGGGTCGGCGCCGGGCGGGGTGTGCCCGGATTCGGGGGGCGTGCGGGCG
Organism: Streptomyces sp. NPDC006487; assembly: GCF_042870555.1. NCBI lineage: Bacteria > Bacillati > Actinomycetota > Actinomycetes > Kitasatosporales > Streptomycetaceae > Streptomyces > Streptomyces sp. NPDC006487. Next base: position 33,828 of record NZ_JBIAHN010000006.1, on the reverse strand, counting down.
GAGAGGTCGGTGGGGCGGCGGGGGAGCCCGCCGGTGGGGCCGACTCCCGCGAGCCGAACGCCCCGCACCCGGCGTACGCGTCCCCGGGGGCCGGTGCGCCGAGCGCTCCGCAGCCGCTACGGGCCGTCCGCGCGGCGGAGCCGGACGGCGCCGGGCCCGCGGCCAACTGTTCGCGGCCGCGCGCCGAGGCGGTCCCGGAGAACGGTCACCAGTGTCCCAAGGGGCCGAAGGGGCCCGCCGGACCGCCGGGTGCGAAGGGCGAGAAGGGCGAGAAGGGCGAGAGGGGGGACAAGGGCGAGAAGGGCGGCTCCGGGCCCAAGGGCGACGCGGGCGAGAAGGGGAACGCCGGCGCCAAGGGGGATGCCGGGCCGCCCGGGGCCAGGGGCGAGCGGGGGATCGCCGGGCTCAAGGGGGACCGGGGGGCCGTCGGGCGCAAGGGGGACCCGGGGCCCAAGGGGGACATCGGGCGGACCGGAGACGTCGGGGCGGCCGGGCCGCAGGGCCAGCAGGGGCCCGCGGGTCCGGCCGGGCCGGCGGGCTCGCAGGGGCTGCCCGGCCTGCCCGGCACCGCGGGTCCGCAGGGCTTCGCCGGGCCGCCCGGGCGGCAGGGCGCCCCGGGCCCGACCGGTGCCACCGGGGCGCTCGGTCCGCTGGGTCCGGTGGGGCCGCGGGGAGTTCCCGGCCCGATCGGCCCCTGCGCCTCGGTGGACAACCAGATGCCCAACAACTCCGAGGAGTTCGCACTCGTCCTCAAGGACGGCAAGACCTACCTCGGCCGCCGTACCCGCGACATGGCGGGCCAGTGGGGCGACTTCGGCTGGACCGACCTCACCGTGGCACCCGTCACCGGCTACCCCGCCGACGTCTGCACCGTCGCCCTGGCCATCCACGGCAACGACGTGAAGATCAAGGCCATCACCAAGACGGGCACGCTCTACCACACCCACTGCGTGACCAACGGGCGCACCGTCACCTGCGACGCACCTTGGGCGCCCGTACATCCGCAGCCCGGAGCGGTGGCGCCCGCCGCCGCAGGCGCCCTGACCCGGGAGCCCGCCCGGGAGTGACCGCACGTGCGGCACCCGCCCCGTACGCCACACTGGGCGGGTGCTGGGACATGGTGACGGGTACGAGGCCGGGAACCGCGCCTCCTTCGTGGGGCGGACCGGAGAACTGGCCCTGCTCGAACGGGCTTTGCGCGAGCGGCGGCTGATCACCCTGACCGGGCCGGGCGGTGTCGGCAAGACCCGCCTGGCCCGCCGCGCGGGGAGGGATGCCGCCGCCCCGGCGGGCCCCTTCCCCGACGGGGTGCACTGGGCCGACCTCTCCCCGCTGCCCGACGAGCGGCTGCTCGTGGCCACGGTGGCAGGCGCCCTGGACCTCGCCGACCACACCGCCCGGACCCCGGCCGCAGCGGTGCGGCAATGGATCGGCGGGCGCCGGCTCCTCCTCGTACTGGACTGCTGCGAGCACCTGGTGACGGCCGTACGGGGCCTCGTGCGGGAGCTGCTCGACGCGGCCCCGCACCTCGTCCTGCTGGTCACCAGCAGGCAGCCGCTCGGACTCGCGGGCGAACACGTCCTGGACATCGGCCCGTTGCCGCACGCCATGGACCCGTCCGGAGCCGAAGAGGCCCTCTCCCTGTTCACCCGGCGGGCCGCCGCTGCCGCCCCAGGGCAAGCGCCGCCCTGGACCGAGGCCCGGCTCGCGGCCGCCCGCTCCGTGTGCGCCCGCCTCGAAGGGGTACCCCTCGCGCTGGAACTGGCCGCCGCGCAATTGACCGACCACACTATCGAGGAGCTGGCCGAGCGGCTCGCCCGCAGGATCGGCCCGCTGTCCGTCCCCGCCCCCGTCCAGCCACCGCGCCACCGCGCGCTGCGCACCGCCATCGGCTGGAGCCACGAGTGGTGCGCACCGCGCGAACGGCTGCTGTGGCTGCGGCTGTCCGTCTTCGGCGGCTCCTTCGACCTGGCGGCCGCACGCGCCGTCTGCGCCGCCGCCCCGCTCACCGAAGAGGACGTCCCGCCGCTGCTCGACGCGCTGGTCGCCAAATCCGTCGTACGCCGGGGCGCGGACGGCTCGTACCGGATGCTGGACACGATCCGGGAGTACGGCGCCATGTGGCGCGACGAGGCCGGGGAGCGCGACGTGCTCCGGGAGGCGCACGCCGCGTACTTCACCGAGCTCGTGCGCACCGCCGAGCGGGACTGGCTCGGCCCCGCCCAGCGGATCGGTTACCGCAGGGTCGAGGCGGTGCACGGAGACCTGTGCGCGGCCCTCGAACACCACCTGGCCACCGCCCCCGAGCGGGCCCTGGACCTGGCAGCCCGCTCCGGCTTCTACTGGGCCTGCTGCGGCCACCTGCACGCCGCCCGCGGCTACCTGGAGCGGGCGCTGGCCGCCGCGCGGCCCGAGGAGGTGTCCCCGCGGATCCGGGTGCGCGCCCTGTGGGCCCTCGGGGTGACCCTGCTGCTCCAAGGCGAACAGGAACAGGCCCACCGGATCGCCGTCGGCTGCGAGGCCCTGGCCGCCGGGCTCGACGAGGGCCCGGACGGGAACGGGGGCCCGGCGCTGGACGCCGCGTACCTGCTGGGCCTGAGCCACCTGCTGGCCGGGCGGCCGCTGGCCGCACGGATCGTCTCGGACAACGCGCTGGAGGCTTTTCCCGGGACGCCCTTCGACTCGGGTCCCCGGATCCGCTGCCACCTCGTACGGGTCTTCGCGCTCACCGGGACGGGCCTGTTCAGCGACGCCCGGGAAGAGGCCGAACTGCTGCGCGCCGGCTGCGCCGAGCGGGGCGAACACTGGACCCGGGCCTACGCCGACTACCAACTGGCCCTGATCTGCCTCTTCGAGGGGCGCCCCGCCGAGTCCGCCGTACACGCCCGCGCCATGCTGGAGGGCAAGCGGGAGCTGGGCGACAGCTTCGGCACGGCCCTGGGCCTCGACCTGCTCGCGGCGGCCCGTGCGGCGACCGGCGACGGGGTCGGCGCGGCCCGCGCGTACGGCACGGGCCACGCCTACTGGCAGGCCGTCGGTCACCCGCAGCGCGGGACGCCGGAACTGGCTTCCGTGCGGGCGGAGTTCGAGCGTACGGCGCGCGGAGCACTCGGCGACCAGGCGTACGAGGCGGCCTTCCGTGAGGGCCTGCGGCACGGCCACACCCTGCGCACCCGCCCCCACCCGTACGAGGGCTGAGCCCCTCCCACCGGGTCGGGGCCGTCCCTCAGGGCTGGTCGGGGAAGCCCGCGAAGTAGCCGGCAGCCATGTCCTCGTCGCCGTGGCCCAGGGCGTCGGCGCGGTGGAAACGGGCCCGCGCGGCGACGGCCAGGTCCACCGACACCCCGGCCGACTCCGCCGCCTCGGCGATCAGCCCGGTGTCCTTCTCCGCTCCGCGCACCGTGAAACTCGGCGTGAAGTCCCGGTCCAGCACGGCCCGCATCTTGGTCTGGAGGTACGGGCTGTCCATCGGCCCGCCGGTCACGACCTGCGCGAACAGGTCCGGGTCCACCCCCAGCCCCTCGGCGAGCGCCAAGGCCTCGCCGACCGCTGCCGTCACGGTGATCGCGTACCCGACGGTGGCCAGCTTCAGCCGGGTCGCGGACCCCGGCTCCTCCCCGACCCGCAGCACGCTGCTCCCGACGGCGGCGAAGACCGGGTCCAGCCGCGGGTCGGCCGGGCCGCCGACCAGCACGACCAGGGTCCCGGCCTCGGCGGGCTGCCGGGTGCCCTGTACCGGGGCGTCGACGAAGACCAGCCCGTGTTCTCCCGCGAAGGCGGCCAGCTCCTCGAGGGAGGCCAGGCCGACCGTGCCCATCTGCGCCCACACCTGACCGGCGCTCAGGCCGTCCACGGCGGCGGCCATGGCCCGGGCCACCGCCGCACCGTCGGCCAGCATGGTGATCACCACGTCCGCCCCGGCCACCGCCTCGGCCGGGCTGTCGGCGACCAGCGCACCGTCGGCGGCCAGTGCGGCCGCCTTCTCCCGGGTCCGGTTCCAGACCCGGACCTCCTGCCCGGACCGCAGCAGGTTCCGGGCCATCCCCGTTCCCATGATTCCGGTCCCCAGCAGCGCGACGGTGCTCATGGCGGTACTCCCATTCAGGTGATCCCTCGGGTACTCCCGGGAGACAGTCTCCACGGGCGCGGACCCCGGTCCCGCCAACGGAAGCTCAATCCACCGCCGGGGGAGCGGCCGAGAGGACGGCTTTGAGCAGCCCGGGGAACCGGCCGGCCGGGTCCTCGCGGCGCAGCGATGCGGCCTTGTGGCGGCCGATTATGTGCTCGTGGGTGATCCCGGACCCGCGCAGGACCCGCCAGTGGTGGGTGGCCCCTGCCGCCGCCCGACGCGGCGGCAGGTCGCTACTGGGGATCGCCGGCCGTGCGCGGCGTGGTCTGCTGGACCGCCCAGCCGTTGCCGTCGGGGTCGGAGAAGTAGACGAAGGAACCCCAGGGCATGTCCTCGATCTCCGTCACCTCGATGCCCCGGCCCTTGAGATCGGCGAAGGCCTCCTCGATGTCCGCGACCACGACCTGCATGTTGTCCAGCGAACCCGGTGTCATCCGGGTCAGGCCCTTGCCGATGGCGATCGAACAGGCCGAGCCCGGCGGGGTGAGCTGGACGAAGCGGATCTCCTCGCTGACCGTGATGTCGTGGTCGGCGTGGAAGCCGATGCGTTCGTAGAAGGCCTTGGCCCGGTCGATGTCGGTGACCGGTACGGCGACCAGTTCCAGTTTGATGTCCATCGGCTGCTCCTGACTCCGGTGATCCCGTGTTCCGGGGGGCCGGTTCCGGCCGCCCCGTTGGCCATCATCCGCCGGAGACCGCCGCCGCGCCGCCCGGAAGGGCCCGCTCCGCCGGCGTGTCCCCGTCCGGGCCGGCCGCCGCGAACTGGGTGCGGTACAGCTCCTCGTACCGTCCGCCCACCGCCAGCAGCTCGGTGTGGGTGCCGCGTTCGACGATCCTGCCGTCCTCCACCACCAGGATCAGGTCGGCCGCCTGCACCGTCGACAGCCGGTGCGCGATCACCACGGCCGTCCGGCCCGACAGGGCCTCGGCCAGGGCCTCCTGGACCGCCGCCTCCGAGGTGGAGTCCAGATGGGCCGTGGCCTCGTCGAGGATCACCACCCGCTGGCCGGCCAGCAGCAGCCGGGCGATGGTCAGCCGCTGCCGCTCTCCGCCCGAGAGCCGGTAGCCGCGCTCGCCGACGACCGTGTCCAGCCCGTCCGGGAGCGAGGCCACGAGCCCGTCCAGCCGGGAGCGGCGCAGGGCCTCCCAGATCTCCTCCTCCCCGGCCTCCGGGCGGGCGAGCAGCAGGTTGGCCCGTACCGATTCGTGGAAGAGGTGGCCGTCCTGCGTGACCATGCCCAGCGTCTCGCGGATCGAGTCCGCGGTGAGGTCCCGTACGTCGACCCCGCCGAGGCGGACCGCACCCGAGTCGGTGTCGTACAGCCGGGGCAGCAACTGCGCGATGGTCGACTTCCCGGCGCCCGAGGAACCGACCAGGGCGATCATCTGCCCGGGCTCGGCACGGAAGGACACCTCGTGCAGCACCTCGGTGCCGCCCCGCGCGTCGAGGGTCGCGACCTCCTCCAGGGAGGCGAGGGACACCTTGTCGGGGGAGGGGTAGCCGAAGGACACCTTGTCGAACTCCACCGCCACGGGCCCCTCCGGCACCCGGCGGGCATCCGGCTTCTGGGAGATCAGCGGCTTCAGGTCGAGGATCTCGAAGACCCGCTCGAAGCTGACCATCGCGCTCATCACCTCGACCCGCGCCCCGGCGAGCGCGGTCAGCGGCGCGTACAGCCGGGTCAGGAGCAGGGCGAGGGCGACCACCGAGCCCGCGTCCAGGGTGCCGGCGAGCGCGTAGTGGCCGCCGAGCCCGTACACGAGCGCCAGGGCCAGCGCGGAGACCAGGGTGAGGGCGGTGATGAAGGCCGACTGGGCCATCGCCGTGCGGATCCCGATGTCCCGCACCCGGGCGGCGCGCGCCGCGAACTCCGCCGACTCCTCGTCGGGCCGCCCGAACAGCTTCACGAGGGTGGCGCCCGGCGCGGAGAACCGCTCGGTCATCTGCGTGCCCATCGAGGCGTTGAGCGCGGACGCCTCCCGCTGCAGCGCCGCCATCCGCACCCCCATCCGGCGGGCGGGCAGCACGAACACCGGCAGGAGCACGAGGGCCAGCAGCGTGATCTGCCAGGAGATGCCCAGCATCACGGTCAAGGTCAGCAGCAGCGTCACGGTATTGGACACCACCCCCGACAGGGTGTTGCTGAAGGCCCGCTGCGCGCCGATCACGTCGTTGTTGAGCCGGCTGACCAGCGCCCCGGTCCGGGTCCGGGTGAAGAACGCCACCGGCATCCGCTGCACGTGGTCGAAGACCGCCGTCCGCAGATCCAGGATCAGCCCCTCGCCGAGGGTGGACGACAGCCGGCGCAGGACCAGCCCCAGCCCCGCCTCCGCGACCGCGATCAGCGCGATCAGCAGGGCGAGGCGGGTGACCGTACCGCCCTCACGGCCCTCCACGATCGCGGTGACCACGCGGCTCGCGAGCACCGGGGTGGCCACCGCGAGCAGCGCCGTCACCACACTGAGCAGGAGGAAGAAGGTGAGCCCGCGCCGGTGCGGGCGGGCGAAGGCGGCGATCCGGCGCAGCCCGGCCCGCGAGAGCGGCCGCCGGTCCTGCTGGGCGTTGATCGCGCTGTGGAGCGAGGTCCAGGCGGTGACTTCCATATCCATGCGCTGAACGTTAGGACCTCAACCGAACTTGAGGTCAAGGGGCAGATGGCCCTCGGGTGGCCAGGAACCCTGTTCGACAGGTAGATGACAGGTCGATGGGCAGGTCGGATGAGAGGTCGTTCGAGAGGTCAGTCGAGGCAGAAGATGTTCTCCTCGGGATCGGTCATCACGATGATGCCTTCGTTGACCTCATCGGATTCCAGGCGGTACAGCCGCTTCGCGCCCAGCGCCTCCAGCCTGGCGGCCTCCGCCTCCAGCACGGCCATCCTCTCGTCCCCCTTCAGACCGGGTGCCGACCGCACGTCCAGGTGCAGACGGTTCTTCGCCGCCGTCCTGGCTTCCGGGACCCTCTGGAAGTAGAGCCGCGGCCCCTTCCCGTCCGGATCCGAGGCGGCCGCCCAGTCGTCGGATCCCCCCGGCTGGACGCGATAGCCCAGCGCCTGCGCCCAGAACTCCGCCTGCGCGCCCGGATCGGCGCAGTCGTACGCCACCTGCAATTCCTTGGCCATGGGGCCTCCGACCATTCGAAACCTGTCCACCGGTACCGGTCGGCACCAGCGCAGGACGATAGTGGATCAACCCTCGCTCGTACGAGGGATTTTCGCAGCCCTCGTGGCTGTCGGTGCCCGGTGCCAGAATCGCTCCATGACGCTGGGATCAGAGCCCTTCACGCACTCAGGCCGCCGCGCCGGCGACACCGTTCTCTCCCGCTTCGAACGCTGGGCCCGCGACACCCCCGGAGCCCAGGCCCTCGCCGCGGGCACCGACAGCCTCACCTACGGTCAACTGGACGCACGCGCCAACCAGTCGGCGCGACACCTGCTCGACCGAGGACTGCCCGAAGGGGCCGTCGTCGCCGTGTGCTCCGCCCCGCGGGCCGAGCTCCTCGTCCTCCTCCTCGGCATCCTCAAGGCCGGCGCCGCCTACACCGTCATCGACGTCGAGAACCCGCGCACGGGGCAGCGTCAGCTCGCCGCCGCCCGGCCCTTCGCCCTGCTCGCCGACGCCGCGGACCAGGCCCGGCTCGACGACGGAGGCGACCTGCGGGTGATCCGCACCGGCGGTGACCACGCGGTCGCCACCGCCGGGCTGCCCACCGACCCGCCGGACCGGGCACCGCGAGGGGACACGGCTGCCGTGCTGTTCACCGCGGGTGCGGACCGGCGGGCCGTCCCGCTCTCCCACGAACGGTTCCTCGCCGCCCACGAGGGGTGGGTCCGGGTCGCGGGGCCGGTACCCGAGGACCGGCACCTGATCACCGCGGCCCCGGACCTCACCGGCTTCGCCGCCGGATGGACACGGGCCCTGTGCGAGGGTGGCGCCCTCGTCCTGCCCGAAGGCCCGCGCTGGACACCCGAGTCACTGCGCCGCGCCGTCGACGCCGAGCGGGTCACCGTCCTGCACACCGACCCGGGCACCGCCACCCAGCTCCTCGTCCGCGACCGGGAGGCCTCCCTGTCGCGGACCCTGCACCGCCCCGACGAGGGGCTGCGGTCGCTGCGCATGGTCACGGTCACCGGCGACCGCCTCTACCTCGACGAGCACGCCGCGCTGCTCGCCCGGCTGCGGCCCGGAGCCCGGCTGCTCAACGTCTACGGGCCCACCGAAGCGGCGGGCGTCGGCGCCCGCTTCGAACTCCCTCATCTCGCGGGCCCCTTGGACGGAGCCGAGGAGCTCTCGCTGATCGGTGCCGCCTTCCCCGGCTGCGAACTGGACGTGCGCGACGGGCAGATTCACCTCACCGTGCCCGGAGGCGGCGAACCGATCCCCACCGGCGACCTCGGAGCGCCGCGTGCCGACGGCCTGCTGGAGTTCCGGGGCCGGATCCGCGACCGGCTCACCGCGGACGGCAAGCCCCTCGACCCGCATCCCGTCGAGTCCGCGATCCGCAGCCACGAAGCGGTCGGCGCCGTGCTCCTGGCCGAGGTCAAGGGCGCCGGTACGGGCGTGAACGCGCGGCCGAGGCTCGTCGCCTTCCTCGCCCCGGCCGCGGAGAACGACGCCTGGCCCCCGGGCTCCGACCTCCCCGACGGCGGGGAACTCCGCCGCCACCTGGCGGGCAGGCTTCCGGGGGCCATGATGCCGAGTGCCGTGGTCCGGCTGCCCAGGATCCCCCGGGACAGGACCGGCCGCGAGCAGCGGGCCGCGCTCCCGATGCCACCGGGGCGGGCGGGGGACGACCGCGGCGGGGACGGGGGTGGGGGCGGCAAGTACGGCGGCAAGTACGTGAGGAGCGACTCGGGGCCCAATATCGCCGGATGGGCCGGCCTCATCTTCTTCATCGCGGTCGGGCTGACCCTGGTGGCGGGCTTCATCATGATCCTGACCATGGTCTTCTGGCCCGGTTCCACGAACCTCACCGGCGTCCCGAACCCGTACGCGACGCTCTTCTTCTTCCTCTACGTGTGCGAATGCTGGGCGTTCGCGGCCGGCCTGTGGTTCCTGTTCGCCGGCCGGTCCCGGATGCGCCGCCACGGGCGCCGCGGCCCCCGCATCACCGCGGCCGCCCATCTGGCGATCGTCTACCTGCTGGCCGCGTGGTGGCCGCAGGACAACTTCTACCGGCTGGCGGCCAAACAGGACTGGCCGCAGCAGGCCGCGCTCGTCTACGTCTTCAACATCCCGCTGATGATCGCCGCCGGGGTCGTGGCGGTCTACGCCTCCCGTCCGCCGCTCAGCGCCTTCGACGTGGAGCCGGACCCGGTGTCGGTTTCGGCGTCGGGGCCGGCCTCCGGTCCGGCCTCGGCCTCGGTTCCGGCGCAGACACCGGTCCGGGACGGGGTCCGGGCCGACGATCCGGCCGGCTGAGCCCCGGCCGGCCGCTCCCCGGCCGGCCCGTGCCCGGCCATGGGCTCGAACATCGCCCCGACGGACAGGGCTTCCGCCCGCACCAGCCGTTCGGCCGCGTCCAGCAGCTCCCTGCCGGTCGCGGCCACCAGGGCGCCCATCCAGGGCGCCGCTTCGAAGGCGCCGGTGGGGATGGCGGGGAGGAACACCGCGCCGATCCCGGCGCACCTGCGGGACAGCCGCTCGCACAGTTCGCCGAAGGCCGCCTCCGGCAACCGGGCGCCGAGATCCACCCGGTCGGCGATCCGTACGAAGTGTCCCGCGCCCCGCAGTTCGTCGAGCCGGGCCGCCACCACGAAGGCGACGGACGGACCGGTCAGGCGCAGGTTCGTCTCGGTCGGGGCGAGCCGTCCCGCGCCGTCGGAGACGAAGTCCACGTCGAACCAGCCCCGGTAGCCCGCGGCCGACAGCTCCCGGCCCACCGCGCGTCCGAAGGCGAGCAGCGGTTCCTCCGCCCATCCGGGGAGCACTCCCGGACCCACGGTCGCCCCGCGGTATCCGCCGTCCGCCACGTCCATCACCGCCCCGCCGACCTCGTGCACGCGGCCCCGCGCGTCCACGAACCCGTCGTACGTGAGGTCGCGCGGCTCGGCCGGATCCGCCGGACCGCGTACGTACTCCTCCACCAGCAGAGGTCCGCGCGGCAGCGCCCGCACCACCGCCCGGGCGCCGCCCGCCCCCCGGACCCGCTCGGGGGTCATCACCGTGGTGCCCGAACCGCCGACGCCGTGCTCCGATTTCAGAACGGTGCTCTCGCCCGCCTTGGTGCGGGACGCCAGCAGCCGGACCGCCGCCCGCCGGGTGTCCGCCCGCCACTGCGCGGGCAGCGTGATCGCGGGGTGCCCGCCCTCCGCGAGGATCCCGCCGAAGAGCCCGTGCGCCGCGGACTTCGACTCGTACCGCAGCTCGTCCGGCCGCCAGGGCCGCCGGGTCAGCCGGGCGAAGGGGGCGGTCAGGCCCCACGGCACGAGGGGCGCGGCCCCGGTCCCGGCCCCGGCTCCCGCCCCGGCCCCGGTCAGCCGTGCGGCCAGCGCCGGCCGGGACCGTACGGCGTCCGACAGGTCCCGGTCCCGCTCCGCCAGCCCGTCGTACACCTCCACCCCGGCGGGCCAGTCCAGTTGGCGCCCGAGCAGGGAGATCCAGCCCGGCGGGACCGGTCGCGGCAGCACCAGCGCGGCCGGCCGCGGGCTGTAGAAGGCGGCCAGACAGGCGTAGTGGTGGGCGGCCCGCTGTTCCCGGTCCAGGGAGGCGTCCGCGAACTGCGCGTTGTACTCGGCGACATTGCCCACGTGTACGGCCGCCCCGCCGCCCGTCCAGGCCCGGGCCCACTCGGCCAGGGGCACGGGCGCCACCTCGAACCGCACCAGTCCGCCGGGAGCGCCCGGCCCCGCGTCGGGCCCCGCGTCGGGTCCCGGTCCCGGTCCCGGTTCCGGACCCGAGGCCACCGCGCCCATCGCCCGGTAGAACCCGGCCGCGTGCGGATCGGCGTCGATCAGCAGCCGGCGGAAGCCGAGCCCCGCGGCGCGCCGCAGCACGTCCCGGTACAGCAGGCGTCCCACGCCCCCGCCGATGGCGGCCGGTTCGACGAAGAGCAGCCCCAGCCGCCCGAACGGCGGCTCCCCTTCCAGGGAGGCGAGCCCGAGCACGGCGTTCGGGCCGTCGCCGGACCGGGCCCCGGCGGCCCCGGCAGCCGCGGCCTCGGCGACCACGATCCGCCGCCGCACCTCGTCCCCGGCCCCGATGCGCAACTCCGGAGCGCACGCGGCGAGAAACTCGGCCCCGTACCCCCAGTGCGCCTTGGAGCGCATGACCAGCCCCGTCAGTGCGCCGGCCTCATCGGGCCGCGCGGCCCTGAGCTCTGCCATTTCCTGACCTCCCCATGGTCGGGTGCGGTGCCGTGCGATAGATTCGGCCACCGCGACGACAGGCACGCGACGTACTTCCTACCCCACCCCGGAGACGGCTTCCCAATGAGCGACATCATCAACGGACTTGGCCGCACCACCGCATTCGGCGGTGTCGGCCTGGTGCTGCTCATCCTCGGCATCGTCCTGGTGGACGTGCTGACCCCCGGCAAGCTGCCGAAGCAGATCTGGGAAGAGCGCAACCGGAACGCCTCCGTGATGCTCTCCTCGGCGCTGCTCGGCATCGGCGGCATCGTCTTCACCTCGATCTGGACCACGTACGACAGCTTCGGCAAGGGCCTGCTCTCCACGGCGGCGTTCGGACTCCTCGGCCTGGTCCTGATGGCCGTGGCCTTCCTGGTGCTGGACCTGGTGACCCCGGGCAAGCTCGGCGCCATCGTGGTCGACCCCGAGCCGCACCCCGCCGTGTGGGTGACCGCCTCCTGCAACCTCGCGGTCGCCGCGATCGTCGCCGCCTCCATCGCCTGACGGCCCGCGCACGCGTACGCGCACGCACCGTACGAGAGCGCCGCTCCCCGAGGGGAGCGGCGCTCTCGTTTCGTACGGGTGCTCCGGACGCCGTCCTACGCCAGCCCCAGGGCGAACACCGCGAACCCGGCCGCCAGCAGGCCCGCCACGGTGCGGCGCACCGCCGTGGACCGCGTCAGGCCCGTCGCAGGCCGCTCGAAGCGGCGGGCGTAGCGGGCGATGGCCACCAGCAGCCCGGCGAACACCGGCATCCACGCCAGCCGCGCCACGATCCACCCCACACTGTCCGGCGCCGTCGTCAGCCCGGCCAGGGGGCCCGCGAACGACCCCGGTACGGCGGCCGCCAGCATCGCGGTCTGGTGCCAGCACAGGATCGTCATCGCGCACAGGTTGATCACGACCACCGGGGCCCACAGCGCCGGCCGGGCCAGCAGCCGGGCCAGCCGGTCCCGCAGCAGGATCGCGGCCCCCGACTGGACCGAGGCCAGGGCCAGGACCAGCAGCGACGGCGGATGCGAATTGGTCCGGGCCTCGCCCGGCACACCGACCATCGACGCCGGGTAGTGGAAGACCATCAGCAGGGCCGCGAACAGCGCGCCCCCGCCCGCCAGCAGCAGCCACCCCCCGCGCCGCCCGATCCGGCCCTCGCCCCAGTCCACGCCGAGCTGGTACGCGAACAGCCAGCCCGGCAGGATGTTCACCAGCGCCACCCACCCGGGCACCGAGTCCGCGAAGGGCCCGTAGCGCAGGAAGTCCACGACGGCCACCGAGGCGAGCAGCGGGGCCGCCGCCCAGCCGCCGAACCGGTGCGCGGCGCGCACGCAGTACGGGGTCAGCGCGGTGACCACCACGTACACCCCGACGAACCACAGCGGCTGGATCACCAGCTTCGCCCCCGTCCGCAGGGTCGCCTCGGGCACTCCGGCCGCGTACAGCACGGGCGCGGCCAGCGCCCACACCGCCGTGACCCCGAGCACCGGCCGCCCCAGCCGGGCGATCCGGCCCTTCAGCCAGGCCCCGGCCGATCCGGTGTGCCGCCGGAAGGAGAGCGCCGCTGCGTAGCCGCCGACGAGGAAGAAGACGCCGAGCATCTGAAGCACCCAACTGGCCGGGGCCAGGCCGCCGAAGGCGGAGAGGGGGCTGGCGTTGTGCAGGGCCCCGTCGGCGTCGAGGGTGAACCCGCCGAGCAGCCAGTGCCCGGTCGGAACGGCCAGCAGGGCCAGCGCCCGCAGCCCGTCGATCGCCCGGTCCCGGTGGCCGGGGGTCTTCGCGTCGATCCGGCCGGCGGCCGCCCGGGCCTTGGTGAGGATGGACGGCGAGGTCGCCGGCCCGGTCTCCGCCGCGTTCATCGGGCCGCTCCCGTCGCGATCGCGGCGAAGGCCTTCAGGGACCGGGTGCCGGGAGTGAAGTAGCCGGTGTGGCCCGCCGCGTCGGCGGCGTCGATCCGGCGGGCGCCGAAGGCGGCCGAGGTGGGATCGGCGCCGTGGCCGAGCCCGGCGAACTCCACGTTGGGCACGTCGGAGATCCAGTCGGATGGCCCGCGCGCCGCCCATACGCGGGCGCCGGTGCGCAGGCCCTCCACGCTGTCCGCGCGCATCCCCGGTGAGCCGAAGGCGACGATGTCGGTGGCGTCCGTGTGCCGGGCCGCCAGCCCGCAGACCACCGAGCCGTAGCTGTGGCAGAACAGCACCGGATCGGGTGCGCCGACCGCGTCGAGCCCCTCGGTGAACCGGGCGAGGCGGACCGCGCCCGCCCGCGCCAGCCGCCCGCGGGCCGTGTCCAGCCCCACCCCGGCGGGCGTGGTGTAGCCGGTCCAGGCGATGACGGCGACGCTCTCCCCGGTCGTGGACCTCAGGGCGCGGGCCATGCCCGCCGGGCCGGTGTGGGCGGCCCGCGGGCGGTCGTAGGTGGTGGCGTCGTTGTCCGAGCCGGGCACGATCACCGAGACGTGCGCGGCCCGGCCCAAGGCACCGAAGACCTCGGCGACGGTGCCCCGTCCGCGCGGGTCGAAGGCCAGGATCTGCCGGCCGGGCGCGGCCAGCGAAGCGAAGCGGGGCTCGCCGGTCGCCGTCACGGCCAGCCGGTTGGCCTCGTACCTGAGGGGGAGCGGTGCCCCGTCCAGATTGCCCACCACCAGCGGGTGGGCCCGTACGAGGTCCCGTGCCCGGGACCCGTCCAGCCCGGCGAAGAACCGCGCGACCTCAACAGGTGTGGCCCGCGCCGGATCCGGCGGCGGCTGCCCGGACACCGTGTCGGCCCGCCAGGCGGCGGCGCCCGGCGGCGGGCCGGTGACCGCGGCCTGGGCGTCCGCGGAGGCCCATCCCGCGGTGCCGGCGACGACGGTCGCCGCCAGTGCGGCCGTGACCAGTGTCCTTGCGAAGCGGCGCATGCCCCTTCTCCTCTCCTCGTGACGAGGAGGAAGGTAAGAAGGAGGCGGCAAAGCGCGCGTCGCACCGTGGAGCCAAATGCGATGTCATACCCGGGTAGGGGGTGGAGGAGAAGATCCTCCCGGCGGTCCGCGGTCAGGCCGTCGTGTCGCCCGGCCGCACCAGCCCCGCCTCGTAGGCGAAGATCACGGCCTGGGCCCGGTCGCGAAGGTCCAGTTTGCCCAGCACCCGCCCGATGTGCGTCTTGACCGTCTGCTCGGCGACCACCAGATGACCGGCGATCTCCTGGTTCGACAGCCCGCGCGCGATCAGCTCCAGGACCTCGGTCTCCCGCGGGGTCAGCCCGTTCAGCCGCAGCGCGGGATCGCGGCGCGGCACGGGCCGCCGCTCGACGAAGTCCGCGATCAGCCGCCGGGTCACCGAAGGAGCCAGCAGCGCCTCGCCCGAGGCGACCACCCGTACCGCCGCGATCAGATCCGCCGGCGGGGCGTCCTTCAGCAGGAAGCCGGAGGCCCCCGCGCGCAGGGCCTCGTACACGTAGTCGTCGATGTCGAAGGTGGTGAGCATCAGCACCTTCGGCCGGTGCACCACCCCCGGCGGGGGATCGAGGAGCTCGCGGGCGGCGCTGAGCCCGTCCATCTCCGGCATCCGGACGTCCATCAGCACCACGTCGGGGTGGACGGTGCGGGAGACCTGGATCCCCTGGCGTCCGTCGGGCGCCTCGCCCACCACGTCGATGTCGGCCTGCGCCGACAACAGCGCGGCGAAACCCGCCCGCACCATGGCCTGGTCGTCGACGATGATCACGCGGATGGTCAACTTGGTTCCTCGGGAGCGGTGTTGATGGGCATGCGGGCGGCGACCCGGAAACCGCCGTCGGGCAGCGGACCGGTGTCCAGCGTCCCGCCCGTCAACCGTACGCGCTCCCGCATCCCCACCAGACCGTGCCCGGTGCCCGAGGTCTCCACCGCCACCACCGCGTCCCGCGCCGGTCCGTTGACCACCAGCACGAGGAGCTCCTCCTCGTCGAAGGTCACCGAGACCCGCGTCGAAGCACCCGGCGCGTGCCGCACCACATTGGCCAGCGCCTCCTGGACGATCCGGTACGCCGACAGGTCAACGGCCGGCGCCGCCGCCGTGGCCGCGCCCGCGGCCAGCGCCAACTCCACCGGCTGTCCGGCCCGTACGGTCGCCTCCACCAGCTGCTGCAACCGGCCGAGCCCCGGCTGCGGGGTCCGGTCGGCGCCGCCGTTCGCCTCGTCGCCGCGCAGCACCGTCAGCAGCCGCCGCATCTCGCCCAGCGATTCCCGCGCGCTCGACGCGATCGCCGCGAACTCCTCCCGCACCGGCTCCGCCATGCCGGGCAGCCGGTACGGCGCCGAATCCGCCTGGACCGTGATCACCGACATGTGGTGGGCCACCACGTCGTGCAACTCCCTCGCGATCCGGGCCCGTTCCTCCAGCAGGGTGCGCCGGGACCGCTCGGCCTCGCTGATGCTCTCCTGCTCGGCGATCTTCTGGCGCGCGTCGCCCAGCCCGCGCAGTGCTCCCGTCAGCGCGAGCACCACTCCGGACAGGACGAACAGCAGGGCGACGGTGTTGGTCACCCCGTCCGGCTTGAAGGCGCTCAGCAGCGCCCCGGTCACCCCGGTCGCCAGCCACACCCAGACCAGGGTCCGGATGGACTCGCGCAGGCCCAGGCAGGCCATCAGGACCAGGTAGCCGATGATCACCATCGGGGTCCAGGGCCAGGCGTGGCCCGCCACCCGGTCGGCCTGGGTCAGCACGGCGGCCCCGGCCGTGTCCGCGAGCAGCACCATCCCCCACGCGGGCAGCGGGCGGGTCACGGCGAGCAGCAGGGGCAGGGTCTGGGCCACACCCAGCGCTCCGGCCCAGCCGCCGCCCGCCTTGTAGTCGTTGGTCAGCACCGCGATGGTCACCGGCAGCAGCGTCATCACGCACACGGCGGTCACGGCGTACGGCAGCATTCGCTGCCAGGCCTCGGGCGCCTGCGCGAGCAGCGGTTCGGCGGCCCGCGCGGGGGTACGCAGCGCCACCGCGAACTGCCCTGGCCGGGCGTGGGGGGCGTCCGGGGCCACCGGCGCGGACCGGCGCGGCGATCCGGGCGGGGACCCGGAGGGGGATCCGGACGGGGACCCATGCGGCGATCCGGGCCGGGACCCGGAGGGGGATCCGGACGCGGATCCCTGCGGCGGTCCGGACGGTGACCGGGATCCGGGCCGGGCTCGGAAGAGGGATCGGAATCGGGATCGGGCTCGCTCGCTCATGATCGGTCCAGCGTATGCGTCCACGGCCCGCCGCCGGCGCTCACCGGCCGACCGGGCCTCCCCGTCCGGCCCCGGCCGCCCGGGAGGGTGTCCGGCACCGAGTCCGGCGCCACCATCGGGTCGGGGTCCGGGATGGTGCCCGCCACGGGGAAGGCCACCTGGTCCGGGTCTGGCATGGGGTCCCTCACAGGGTCGGGGACCGCCATTGGCTCCGGCCCCGCCGTAGGGGCGGCCGGGGCGTCGAGACCCGCCCGCCGGGCGAGGGCCTCGCGCAGGCGCGTGAGCCGCTCGATCTCCGCGTCGAGCACGGAGAGCCGGTGCCCGACGACCCCGCCGCCGGATCCGCAGCGCGGCGGCGGATCCGCCGCGAGCAGGTGGAGCCGGTCGGCCACACCGCGCAGGTCCTCGACGGTGAACCCGTGGGCCAGCAGATCGCGGATGATCCGGATCCTGGCCACGTCCCCGGGCCCGTACTCCCGCTGCCCGGAGGGGCTGCGGCCCTGCGGGGCGAGGAGTCCGCGCTGCTCGTAGAACCGCAGCGCCCTGGGCGTGGTCCCCGCTGCCGCCGCCGCGTCACCGATCCGCATTCCGCGCCACCCCGTCTCCCGGGCCGCCCCCGGCCCGGATCATTGCGGCAACTCCACCACCACGGCGCCGAAGTGCCGTCCTTGCGCCAACTCACGCAACGCCTGCGGGGCGCGATCGATGCCCGGGATCCGCACATGGGGGAAGCGGATCTCGCCTGACCGCAGCCAGGCCCCGAAGCGCCCGGTCCACTCCTCCTCCACGCCGGGATGCTCCGTACCGAGGTACCCGCGCACCGAGACGCCCTTGACGACCAGGCGGAACGAGTCGACCTCCACCGGGGCGCCGCCCCCGCCACCCGCCGGCGCCAACTGGCCCGAGAGCGCGCCGACCAGCGCGAAGCGGGCACCCTGCCGGGCCGCGCCGAGGGCGGCGGACAACTGCTCGCCGCCGACCGTGTCCACGAGTACGTCGATCCCCCCGGGCGCCGCCCCGGCCAGCTGCTCGGCGAAGGGCCGCGCGGCGCCCCGCAGCAGGACCGCGTCGTAGCCCAGTTCCCGCACCAGACGCCCGGCCTTCTCCGGCGAGCCGGTGGTGCCGATCACCCGGCCCGCGCCCAGCAGCCGCGCCGTCTGGCCGGCGAGGGTCCCGACCGCGCCGGCCGCGCCGGTGACCAGAACCGTGTCCCCGGGCCGGACTCCGGCGAGCCGGGTCAGCGCGCCGTACGGGGCCGAGCCCTGGGCGAGGTACGCCACCGGGTCGGGCAGGGCGTCGTCCAGTGGGGTGCAGCCGGCCGCGTCCACCAGGGCGTACTCCCGCCAGCCGAGCAGGTGCGAGACGAGCGTGCCCGGCCGCAGCGGGCTGCCGGCCGGGGCGGCCACCACCTCGCCGACGGCCGGCCCGAACACCGTGTCACCGGCGCGGAGCGGGGGCAGCGGCAGTCCCTCGACCGCGCCCCCGATCAGGGTGAGCAGCCCGGGGAACACCAGGAAGTGGCGGTTGCGGACGAGCACCTGTCCGGGCCCGGGCTCCGGCAGCGGTGCCTCCACGACGGTGAAGTGCGCCCGCTCGGGCAGTCCTTCGGGGCGGGCGGCGAGCCGGATCTCGCGTGCGGTACGGGGCAGGGCGGCCGTGACCATCGGGGCTCCTCGAAGCGGCGCGGCCGGCGACGGCGCGGACGGCCGCCGCCGGGCACGGGCGGGTGGGTGCGCCGAAGCTAAACCCTGACCCGCACGTCAGGGGCAAGCCCCTGCCGGCCGCCGCAGCCGCTCGGCATAGACTGCGGCCGTCGTGGACGATCACTGAAGGGTGATCGCCGAACGGCGATCACCGAACGGCGGGGAGCGGGTACGCATGGGCGGGGCGGCCGCGCTCGAGAAACTGATACCGGTGGCGCTCGCCTTCGGCGCGGGCGTGCTCCTCGCCCGCCGCAAGGTGGTCCCCGCGGAGGCCTCCAAGGCCTTCGCCGACTACGCCTTCCTCTTCGCGGTCCCGTGCTACCTGTTCGGCAACATCTACGCCGCGGACCTTTCCGCCCTCTTCGACTGGCGGGCCATCGGCGGCTACGCGGCGGCCGCCGCCCTCGCGGTCGCGGCCGTCGCCGCCGCCTCGGCGGCAGCCGGACTGCGCGACCCCCGGGCGGTGGCGCTGCGCGTGATGGCCGGGGTCCAGGTCAACACCGCCTATTTCGCCGTCCCCGTGTTCATCACCTTCTTCGGCACGGCGGCGCCGATCTTCCCGGTGCTGCTCTTCCAGGTCTGCGTGCTGTCCCTCGTCGTCATCGCCATCATGGAACTGGGCCGCACCGGCCCCGGCTCGGGCGGCGGCCCCGGCTCGGGCGGCGGCCCCGCCCGGCGGCTGGGCCGCGCCGTCAGCGCCTCCCTCGTCACGCCGCTGGTCCTCGCCTGCAACGCGGGGATCCTGCTCAACCTGCTTTCCGTGCCCGTCCCGGAGGTGGTCCTCGACGGTGCCGGCTTCGTCGGCGACAGCGCGTCCCCGGTGGCCCTGTTCGCCCTCGGACTGCACCTCGGCGGCATCGGCCTCGACGTCCGGGGGACGACCCGCGAGGAGCTGGCGCTCATCGGCTTCAAGTGCGTGGCCTTCCCGCTCCTGGCCTGGGCGGTGTGCGGGGCGCTGTTCGGGGTCCGGGGCGAGTGGCTCACGTACCTCGTGCTGATCGCCGCGATGCCGACGCCCCAGAACCTGTTCATCTTCGCCCAGCGCTACGACGTGGGCGTGGACCTCTCCGCCGCCGTCGTGATCAAGAGTTCCCTGGTCGCCCTCCTGCTGTTGCCGCTCTGGCTGCAGGCGCTCTCCCCGTGACCTGGGCGGTCTTCGTTCCCCGGGCGGGCTCCGCTCGTTGAGCGGGTATGGAGCTCCCGACGATCGCGGCGCCCGGCGTCGGTGAACAGGCCGACGCCGTGGCAGATGCCGCCTGCCACCTCTACGACACCCTCGCGCCCTGGGGGCGGACCGCCCCCGGCGGGTGGAGCCGGGGCGCCGCCGAGGACGCCGCCGAGGCCATCGAGACGGCCGCGCACGCCCTCGCGCACGCCCACCCGCGGGCCGAGGTCATCCTCGGCCCCGTGCACACCGCCCTCGCGGACCTGCGCCGCCAGCTCGGCCTCGCGCCCGCCGAACCGCTGAGCGCGGAGGGACTGCCGGCGACCCCCCGTACGGTGGGCAACCCGCGCCGCACCCGCTGGGTGCGGGTGCTCACGCCACCCGCGCCCCGGCGAGAGCCTTCTCGTACAACTTCCTGATGTCGGCGCCGAAGTAGGAGCTGTAGGAGGTGTCGGGGGTGTCCCCGCCCGTCTTCCAGCCGCCGATCACCCCGACCACGTCGCCGGTTTCGGTCCGCTCGTCGAAGCCTGTCAGGAACGGGCCGCCGCTGGTGCCGCCCGGGTAGCCGGTGCAGTCGATCCGCAGGAACGATCCGGGGATCCCCGGATCGGTGCTCGTGAACTTCGTCGTCCGGTTCACGCACAGCCGGGGCCGGGCGGCGGAGGCCGGATAGCCGATCAGCGAGACCTTGGGGTGCGCGTAGGTGGCGCCGGTGACCAGGCGGTTGCCGCCCACCACGTCCTCCACGGGGAAGCCGTCGGCGTCCGGGCCGACCTGGGCGAAGGCCACGTCGAGGGCGGCGCCCTTGTCCGCGCCGAGCTGCCGGTAGCGCGGGTCGATCCAGACCTTGGAGCGGCCGGCCGCGTCGCGCAGGACCGGGAACATCCCGTACGGCTGGGGGTTCTGAGCCGTGTACTGCGGTACGAAGGCCACCTGCCGGGCGTCCGTCCCGAGGAGGCAGTGCGCCGCGCTGAGCACCAGGTCGCGGCCGGGGGAGGCGACCACGCTCGCGGTGCAGAAGTACGCCCCGCCGCCCTTCATGACGAACATCCGGCCGACGACCGGGATGCCGTCGAAGTCCCGGCCGGTCCCGTCCACCGCCGCCGGGGCGCCGCCCCGGCTGATGGGGACCGCGGACGCCATCCGGTCGGGGGTCCAGAACGACTCCGCCTCCCGGGCCGACCACCGGTCGGTGGCGGGGGCCTGCGCCGGGGCCTGCGCCGGGGCGGTGCCGGCCTCGGCCTCGGGCAGGGGCCCGCCGGGCAGCAGCAGGGCGGCCGTGGCCGCCGCCACCGTCAACGTGCGTCGCATGTCCGTCTCCTTCTTCGGGGATGGGCAGGGAGGGTCAAACGGCTTGGGGGAAGCGCAGCAGCCGGTCCGGGTCGTAGCGGCTGCGGACCTCTTCGAGGCGGGCCAGGTTCGGCCCGTAGTAGGCCTCGCGCCAGCCGGTCAGCTTGGGGTCGGCGTAGTTCTGGTACGCGGCACCGCCCGCCCAGGGCCGCAGGTCCCGCCAGAGCCCGTCCAGCCAGTCCTGGTGCCGGCCGATGACCGCGGCCGGAGCCGATCCGGGCCAGTAGACGAGGTACTGGCCGAGGAACCCCGCCGAACGGTGCGCGAAGGCGGTGGCCCGCGCCGGGATCCGGTTGAGGGCTCCGCCGCAGACCCCGTCGAGCTGCACCACGCCGAACCCGCCGCGCGGCACGCTCCCGGCGTAGCGCCGCAGGGCGGCCAGTACCGCCGAGACGGCCGGTCCGGTCAGCCCGTCCGGGGCCCAGAAATCGGACCGGGCGGCGTAGGAGTCGCGGCCGAGCCGCCCCAGCGGATCGTGTCCCGGCAAGGTGCCCGGCAGGCGGCATTCGGCGGGGCTCCGGTCCAGGCAGCCGGCCATAGCCCGGACGGTGTCCCCGTAGCCGCGCACGACGGTCCACACGTCCCGGGGCGGACCGCCCACCAGGTCGGACAGCCGGGTCAGTTGCCGCTCCAGTTCCGTCGGCCCGCCGTCCAGGCAGAGCACCCGCAGGGCCGGGGCGCCCACCGGCCCGCCGTCCACGGTGAACTCCACCTGGCTCCAGAACGGATCGGGCAGCGCCCGGAGCCAGCGCTGCCACCCGCGCAGGACGGCGGGGGAGTCGGCGGCGGACCAGCGCAGTTCCGCGAAGGCGCAGTCGGAGACCGGGTGGGTGCGGAAGCGGAACCCGGTGACCACCCCGAAGTTGCCGCCCCCACCGCCGCGCAGGGCCCAGAACAGATCGGGCTCGCGGTCGGCGCCGACCTCGCGGACCGTCCCGTCGGGGGTCACCACGGTCACCCCGGTGAGCCGGTCGGAGGCGGCGCCCCAGGAGCGGGAGGAGAGGCCCAGCCCGCCGCCGAGGGTGAGACCGGCGATGCCGACGGAAGGGCACAGCCCCGTCGGGACGGCCACGCCCCGCGCGGCGAGGACGGAGTTCACCTCCCCGAGCCGGGCGCCCGCACCGATCCGGACCCCGGTCCCGGACTCCGCGGCCACCTCCGCCATGGCGCCCGTGTCGATGACGAGACCGGCCTCACGGGTGGACCAGCCCGCGTAGCCGTGGCCGCCGCCGCGCGGCACCACGGGGACGGCCGAGCGCCGGGCGAAGTCCAGACAGGCGGCCACGTCCCCCGGATGCGCGGGGTAGGCCACCGCGCCCGGCCGGACCGTGTCGTAGCGGGGCTGGAACAGCTGCCGGGCCTCGTCGTAGTCCCGGTCGCCCGCCGTCACCACCCGGCCGTCGAGGGCCCGGGCCAGCGCCCCGTAATCCGGGTCCGTGCGGCGGGCCGTCGCCAGGGTCGCCGTACGGGCCGTCGTGCGGGCCGCCGCAGGGGCCGTCGAGCCGATCGGGGCGAGGACGCCCGCGGCGGCTCCCGCGAGCACCTGGCGGCGGTGGAGGGTCATCCCTCCTTCCTGCCACCGCCCGGCCCGTTCGGGGCGAAGGCGGGCCCGCGGGGGCGGGCTTGCCCCCCGAACGGCCCATGCCGGGGCGGCCGCGGGTGCTTCGCGCCGGCCCGCCGGCCGCGCCCGGACGGGTGCGGCTCCGCTCCGCCCGCGGTCAGCCCGTCCGGCGGGCCAGCAGGAAGCCCTGCGGGGAGTTCTCCGCGGCGTCCGGTTCCCGGATCAGGCGGGCCGTCTCGGCCAGGCCCGCTCCGGCCAGCAGCTCGCTGATCCGCTCGGGCGGGGTCCAGTACACGTCGAGGTCGACCGGATGCCCGTACGCGTGGTCCAGCCGGAGCTGCCGGTCGCCCGCCTTGAACGCGATCAGCAGGTAACCGCCCGGGGCCAGGACCCGGGCGAACTCGGCGAACAGCGCGGGCAGCCCGGAGGGCGGGGTGTGGACCGTGGAGTACCAGGCCAGCACCCCGCCGAGGACCCCGTCCGCGATGTCCAGCGCGGCCATCGAGCCGACCTCGAACCGCAGCCCCGGGTACGTCCGGCGGGCCACCGCCACCATCGCGGGGGACAGATCGACCCCGAAGGCCCGTACCCCCAGGCCGTCCAGGTGCGCGGTCACCCGGCCCGGGCCGCAGCCCAGGTCCGCGACCGCCCGGCCCGCGCCGGGCCCCTCTCCGCGCACGCACTCGGCGAAGGCGGCCAGCATGGCCCGGTCCAGCGGTTTGCCCTCCAGCTCTCCGGTCAGCAGCGCGGCGTAGTCGGCGGCGACGGCGTCGTAGGACGACCGGACGGAGTTCAAGCGCGAAGTCGATGCCATGCCCCCGGACAGTAGCCCGCCGGAGCCCGAACTCAGCCCCCGGTCAGCGGATTGTCCAGCTCGGCCCACTGATCGCCCGGGACCCCCGGGCTCAGCCGCATCAGGGTCAGCGCCTTGGTCGGCAGCGGCCCGGTCAGCAGCGCCCGGGTGTCCGCGGTGCAGGGCAGGCCGGGCGCTGCCGCCGCCAGATCCGCCGCGAGAGCGGCGGCCGAACCGGCCGTGGAGCCGAGCGCCCCCGCCACCAGCGACCCGAAGAGCTTGCGGCGCAGCAGGGTCACGTCGTCGGTGATCAGCCGGCCCGACAGCGGCGGCGCCGAGAGGCCGTGGCGGGCGAGGCGGGCCGGGCTGATCCGGATGTCGGCGAGGTCGCGGTACACGAGCCGCAGCGGGGCGCCGTCGGCGGACAGCACGACCAGCAGGTTCTGGCCGTGCGCCTCGAGGGCCACCCCGAGGTCCAGGACCCGCAGGCACACCGACAGCGCGAGCCGGGCGAAACCGGCCCGCCAGGCGTCGGAGCGCGCGTACGGGGTCAGCGCCAGGGCGGCCACGGGCAGGACGCGCTCGCCCGCGCCCCGGTCCGCGTACGCCTCGGGCGGCTCGCGGAGCACGGCGGCCAGGTCCGGGGTGCCGGCGGTGACGGCGCCCAGGGTGCGGGTGACGTGCAGCCGGCCGTCGAGCCGCTCGGACAGGCTCTGAGCGAAGGCGGAGACCGCGGCGGCCGTCTCGATGGAGTACACGGAGATGTCCCGCACGGAGGAGGTGAGGCGGGTGCTGAGCGCGGTCTTGACGTGGGGTCCGCCGTCGGCGGGGGACAGGGTCCGCAGGGCCATCAACGGGTGCGCGGCGGGCCCGGGCCGCAGCTCGTGCCCGTACCCGTGCCCGGGACCGTTCTGCTTCGTTCCCCCCTGTTTCACCACGTGCTCGGCCTGCCAGGGGTGGACCGGTACGAGGATCCGCCCGGCCTCCCGCCACCGGTCCGGCCACGCACCGGTCACTTGGCACTCCGCCTCCCGTACGGCGGCCAGCCCGAGGGTGACCACCGGCCGGTGCTCGGGTCCGTACGCGAGCTGCTCGGCCACGGTGAAACCGGGGCGGGAGCGGCAGTTGGGGTGGTACGGATGGCCGTCCACCACCCGCTGCTCCCATTCCCAGGCGGTGAGGTCCCAGGCGGCGAGATCCCCGGCGTCCGGGCCGGGCGGCTGGCCGGCCCGGGACAGGGCGAGGGAGGCCGTGCTCTCGTCGAGCTCGGCGGCGAACTCCTCCCCGTACGGCAGCCCGAGCGCCGCCATCAGCGGGGCGGCCCGCCGGTGGGGGCGGCCGTCGAGCAGCAGCTCGGTCACCGGGGGCGCGGACGCGCGGGCCGCCGAGAAGGTCGTCGCGTACGGGTCGGGGAGGGGCCCCTCCAGCCGGGAACCCGAGGCGAGCCGCAGCGCGAGCGACCCGGAACCCCGCTCCCGGTGGGTGATCCACGGCAGCGGCTCGAAGGCGAACGCCCGCCACAGCCGGGTCAGTACGGCGCCCCGCGCGCCGGGGAGCGCGGCCTCGTAGGCGGACCCGAGGCTGCCGGGGGGCGTGCCGGCGGGGCCGGTTTCGGACAGCCCGGCCAGTTCGGCGGCGACGGCCTCTTCGGCCGCGGTGGCGGGGAGGTGCATGCTGGGATCCAGGGCCCCGGTCCTCTCGGATGACGTGATGATCACTTCATCATCGCGGATACTGAAGATCACGGCCGGTGGTACGCCCCGCGCACCTCCGGCGCTCTGGACGTACCGAATGGAATCCGTGGACCTCAACGCCACCGACAGCGCCGCCGCCGACACCTACGCGGCCACCCCGCTCCTGAACTGTCTCCTGCGGGAGGCCGCCGAACCGGTCCCGCTCGCCGGGTCAGGGGATTCCCAGGGGGACGGCTGGTGCGCGTACCGGCTGTCAGGCAGCGGGCGGTCACTGCGGGTGCGCGCGGGGCGCAGGCCCGAGCGGCCCGAGCTGGGGACCGGGGCCGGGTGGCATCCGCTCACCCATACCGAACTGGTCAAACTCGTCTCCGACGAACTGCGCCAGTACACCGGGGTGTCCAACGACGAGCTCCCGGTCGAGATCGCCGACAGCCGCGAGACCCTCGCCGCGCTGCTGGCCGCCCGCGCGACCACACCGCCGCCGGCGGACCCGTACGTCCGGTCCGAACAGTCCCTGGTCATGGGCCACCCCCACCACCCGGCGCCCAAGGCCCGGGGCGGCGGACCGGCCAACGGCTGGCTGCCGTACGCCCCCGAGGCCCACGCCCGTTTCCCGCTGGCCTTCCTGGGAGTGCGTGAGGACCAGACGGCCGAGGAAGGCGGGCCGGCCGCGGCCGACGCGGTCGATTCGCTCGCGGAGACGCTGGGCGGGCCGCGCGCGCCGGCCGGCTACCGGCTGCTGCCCGCCCACCCCTGGCAGCTCGACCTGGTCGCGGGCAGGCCCGCCGTCCGCGATGCCCTCGCGGACGGGAGGCTGCTGTCGCTGGGAACCGGGCGGGTGCCCGTCTGGCCGACCGCCTCGATCAGGACGCTGTACGTTCCCGGCGGCGGCGATGCGGGTGGCACAGGCGCCGCCGGTGACCTGTTCGTGAAGTTCAGCCTCGACGTGCGGATCACCAACGACGTGCGCCGGCTGTGGCGGCACGACCTGCTGAAACTGCGCCGCACGGACGCGGCGGTCGAGGCGGGCTTCGCGGAGCTGCGCCGGTCCGGGTCCGGTGCGGCCTGGCTGCCCGACCGGGGGTACCGGACGGCAGCCTTCGCCTTCGAGGAGCTCGCCGTACTGGTCCGCGACGGCCTGGCGGCGCACGCGGAGCCCGGGGTCACGCCCCTGCTGGCGGCCGCACTGGCGGAGGGGTATCCGGGCAGCCCGCTGGCGGGGACCGCCGACCCGGCCGGATGGTGGCGGGCGTACCTGCGCCAGGTGGTGCCGCCCGTGCTGCACCTCTTCGCCCGGCACGGAGTGGTCCTGGAAGCGCACCTCCAGAACACCCTGGTGGCCGTCGACGCCCAGGGCGTGCCCGCGCAGGCCCTCTTCCGGGACGCGGAGGGCGTGAAGCTCCTCCCGGACCTGGACCGGGAGGCCGCCTGGCAGCGCCTCGTCTACTGCCTGGTGGTCAACCACCTGACCGAGGTGGCGGGCGCGCTCGCGCAGAGCCACCCGGAGGCGGCCGGCGACCTGTGGCCCGCCGCGCGCGCCGAGTTCCGGCGCTTCGGCGCGGACCACGACCTCCCCGAGGTCGCCGCCCTGCTGGCCGCCCCGGTCCTCCCGGCCAAGACCAACCTGCTGCTGCGCTGGACCCGTGCGGACGGTGCCGACGCCCGCTACCTGCCGCTTCCCAACCCGCTGCGGCCCTGAGGGAGCGTGTGGTTCCGGCCAAACAGGGTCCGGATACCGGATCCCCCCTCACCCACAGGTATAGACCAATGCTACGTTGGTCGAGCAGACCGCGCAGTCCTTGACCTCCCGTCAGAGGAGAAGCCATGCCCTCCCCTTCGCGGGGCGGCGGCCCGGCCGCCATGCCCAAGTACCAGCGGATCGCCGCAGCGTTGCGGCGCGAGCTCGACCTCACCGCACTCACCCCCGGCGCCCGGCTGCCCTCCGAGCGCACCCTCGCCGCCCGCTACGAGGTCAACCGGCAGACCATCCGGGCCGCCCTCCAGCACCTGAGGGAGGACGGCCTCGTCGTCACCGGCCGGCGCGGCACCCGCCCGGCGTTCCCGACGGCGGAGCAGCGGCCCCCGGTGGCCTTCCCGGCCGGCCATCCGGCCCCGGGCGCGGGAGCGGCTCCCGCCTCCGAACCGGCCGCCTCGGCCGCCCCCGTACCGGTGGCCGCACCCGCGCATTCCGGGGGCTCTGCCCAGGCGTGGCTCACCCTCGTCACCCTGGCTCCGGCGCTCGCCGAGCAGCTCGGCATGCGCGGCGGGGAGCAGACCCTGGTCCACCACCACCGCGAGAGCGGCCCGGCGGGCGAGACCCGGCGGCACGCGGTGACGTACCTCTGTCCCCGCACCGTCGTCCGGACCCCCGAACTGGCCCGCTACCGGGACCGCCTGGTGGCGGGCGTCCGCGACGAGGACCTGGGCCCCCTGCACCACTGGCTGGAAGGGGCCGCGCAGGCCGGCCGGGTGGCGGAGACCATCACCATGACCCGGACCAACTCGCCGCAGGCCGCCACCGCGGCCGGCGGGCTCTCCGTACGCCGCACCCTGCACGACGCCTCCGGCCGGCTGCTCGCCGTCACCGATCTCGCCTTCCCCAGCTGGGACCGCCTGACCTTCGACCGCTCCCCGGCCGCCATCGGCTTCCGGGTGACGTAGCGGGCGCGGTCCACCGGGCCGGGTCGGGTCGGGCCAGGTCGGGTCGGGCAGGGCCAGGCGGAGCCAGGCGGGGTCGAGCCGGGTCGGGTCGAGCCGGACCGGCCGGGACCGTCAGGGTGAGGCCGGGCGGGGTGGCCGGGTGACGCGGTGGCGGGAGCGGGTGTCGGCGTGGACCGGGCCGGTGCGGACCTGCGTTCGTACGCGCATGATCATCTCTCGTCTCGGTCTGGTCACCGGCCTGCTCTCCGCCCTGTCCGCCACCGCCCTCGGCCTGCCGCCCGCCCTGGCCGCCGCGCCCGCGCACCCAACGGCCGGACCCCCGCCGCCCGGCCACGTCCTGCGCAGCCGCACCATCGACCTCGACCTGGCCGACTACCGCTGGCTCTGCACGGACCAGCCCTTCGGCACCCCGCGCAGGCACACCTTCAGGCCGTTCTCCGACACCTCCCTCGAGGTGGTGGAGTCCGGCGTGGAACGGGATCCGGCGGGGGGCGCCGTCAAATGGAGCGGCGAGGTCGTCAAGGTCGACGGACGCCCGGTCGAGCCCGGGGTGCACCGACGGGTGGTGCTGTCGACCACCGGAGTCTGCGACCCCGGAGCCGCACCGGACACCGTCGGCGTGGACGCCCTCTTCGACCTGGGCGCACGGGCGTACCGCATCGCACAGCCCCGCAACGAACCGGGCCGGCTGCTGATCACGGAGGAGGACCCCGACCTCCACGTCAAGCCCCCGCAGGACGACGCGGACCCGCAGTACGAGAACCCCGACCCCGCGGTCATCGCGGAGGCGCGCAGGCGGTTGATGACCCGCGCCGCCACCACGGAGCCCGTCGTCATCGACATGGTCGTCGGCTACACCCCGCGCGCCGAGTGGGGAATGGGCGGCGAGGAGGCGATGCTGGCGCGGATCGCCTTCGCCGAGACGAGCATCAACCACGCCTTCGCCGACAGCAACATCAAGGCGAGCGTGGACATCGTGGCCACCTACAAGGCCAACTACTACGCCCCGGCGGACCAGGAGACCGCACCGGTCGTCCACGGCCTGCTCTCCAACCCGAGGGAGCCCCGGCTGGGCGCCCCGGCCGCCGCGCTGCGCGAGCAGTACGGCGCCGACCTGGTCTCCCTGATGATCGAGGTCCCGAACGGGACGAGCAGCGGGCAGGGCAACCTCCCGCAGCCGCCGAGCGAGAAGACCGACGACCAGGCCTACTCGGTCGTCGACTACCGGACCGTGGCGCTCTGGTACAACTTCGGCCACGAGGTGGGCCACAACCTGGGGCTGTGGCACGACCGCGCCACCCTGGACGAACAGGCGGGCGGCGCGGACTACCGCCCCTACCTGACCACCCCCTACAGCACCGGCTACGTCACGCCCGACCGCAGGTTCCACACGCTGATGGCCTACTCCTCGGCCTGCGGCGGGCCCTGCACGGCCGTCAACCAGTACTCGAACACGGAGAACACCTGGGACGGCCAGCCGCTCGGCGACGCCTACAACAACAACGCGGCCGTCGCCCGGATCACCACCCCTCTCATCGCCGGCTACCGTGCCCCCGCGCAGCTCCGCCGGCGCCACGCCCTGACCCTGGGCGAGGGGCTGCGCCCCGACACCTGGGGACCGTATCGGCCGGGGACCTCGATCAAGGTGACCGCCACCCCGCCGCGGGGGTACCGGATCGCCGCGTGGGAGCTGGACGGGCAGCGCTACGCGATCACCGCGAGCCAGGTCAACGTCACGATGGACAAGGCCCACGACCTCAAGGCGGTCTTCGTCCGCGTCTGACGGAGCCGTCCGTGGCCGACCGGGTCGTCCGCGTCCGACCGGGTCGTCCGTGGCCGACCGAGCCGTCCGGGACCGTCACGTGCTCGTGTGGACGTCTCCCGTGGTGGTGGAGGTGATGACCGCCCGGCGTCCGAGGTCGCCCGGCGGGATCCCCGGGTGGTGGCCGCCCGGCCGGCCGGCCGCCGGGGACATCCCGAGGGCCAGGCGCGAGACGATCCGGTAGCGGTCGCCCCGGTACACGGAGTGCACGTACTCCACGGGCCGGCCGGTGGAGTCGGTGGTGAGCCGCTCGATGAGCAGGGCGGGGGAGAGCAGCGGGACGTCCAGCAGCCCCGCCTCCCCCTCGTTCACCACCGTCGGCTCGATGGACTGCTGCGCCTCGTGCACGTACACGCCGTGGTGGTCGCGCAGGTGCTCGTAGAGATCCCCGGCCTCCAGCTCCGCCGGGGTCAGGGCCGGTACCAGATCGGCCGGGATGTGCAGGTGCTCGATCGCCATCGGAGCCCCGTCCACCAGCCGGAGCCGGGCGATGTAGAGCAGGCTCGCGCCGGGGGAGATGCGCAGGCGGCGGCCGATCCGGGCGCCCGCCTGGACGGTGGAGTGTTCCAGGATCCGGCTGGACCAGTGCCCGGCCGCCTGCCGCATCGCGAAGGCCGCCTCGTCGGCGGCCAGTTCCTGGGTGATCTTGGCGGGGGCCACGAACATCCCCCGCCCGTGCTCGCGCACGAGCAGCCCCGTGGCCACGAGCTCGTCCACCGCCGCGCGCAGGGTGGGGCGGGAGACCTCCAGGGTGGCGCACAGGGTGCGTTCGGAGGGGATCGCGTCACCGGGCCGCCGGATGTCGATGAGCCCCAACAGGTGCTCGCGGACCCGTTCCCGCTTGAGTACGGATCCTGACGAGTCGGTTGCGTCCTTCGTCATGGCCCGCCCCCACCTCTCTCTGTGCACCTGTCCAACTGGTCATGTGCATCTAACCACTCGGGGAGGCCGGGGCGCGAGGAGTCCATCGAAACTATTCGGTCCGTACGGGGTTGACGCCGCCCTCGGGCCGTGTCACCTTCTAGCCACTCAACTAACCAATTGGTCAGTTGGTCAACTCCTGGCTCCGCCGGATGAGTTGGCGGAACAGCCAGGTGAGGAACTTCCGAGACCGTGACCGAAGCCGTGACCGAAGCCGTGACCGACGCCGTGACCGAGACCGTGACCGAAACCGGTCCCCGCACCGCGACCGATGCCGTGGCCGGCCCCGCCGCCGCTTCCCTCCGCCCCGACCTCGCGCTCGTCCCGCGCCCCGACTCGGTCACCGCCCTGCCCGGCCGCTTCGCCCTGGACCACCGCACCGGACTGCGCGCCGGACCCGGCGCCGAGGCGGCGGCCGGCCTGCTGCGCGAACTTCTCGCCCCCGCCACCGGGTTGCCGCTGGCACCGGACCCCGACGGGCGGATCGCCTTCCTCCTGACCCCCGGGGACACGGCTCCCGGGGAGGAGCCCCTCGGCCCCGAGGGGTACGTCCTCATCGTCCGCCCCGACTCCGTCCTGCTGCGCGCCGCCCACCCCGAGGGGCTGCTCCACGGGGTGCAGACCCTGCGCCAGCTGCTGCCGCCCGAGGCGCTGGCCGCCGGGGGCGCGCGGCAGCGTACCCCCGCCGCCGGCTGGTGGCTGCCCTGCGTGCGGATCACCGACCGCCCGCGGTTCGCCTGGCGCGGAGCCCTGCTGGACGTGGCCCGCCACTTCCAGCCCGTGGCCTACGTACGCCGCTTCGTGGACCTGCTCGCGCTGCACAAGCTCAACGTCCTGCACCTCCACCTCACCGACGACCAGGGCTGGCGGATGCCCGTCGCGGCCTACCCCCGGCTCACCGAGATCGGCGGCCGGCGCGCCCAGACCGCAGGTGACGGGATCCCGCACGAGGGTGCCTACACCCGCGCGGAGCTGGCCGGGCTCGTCGCCTACGCTGCCCGGCGCGGGGTGAGCGTCGTGCCCGAGATCGAGATGCCCGGCCACGCCCGCGCCGCCCTCGCCGCCTATCCCGAGCTCGGCAACCGGCCCGGCGTCCGGCTGGACACGTGGACCCGCTGGGGGGTCTGCGAGAACGTCTTCGGGGTCCACGACGCCGTGCTCGACTTCTGCCGGGGCGTGCTGGACGAGGTCGCGGACGTGTTCCCCGGGCCCTACGTCCACCTCGGCGGCGACGAATGCCCCCGCGTGGAGTGGGAAGGCTCCCCGGCCGCCCGCGCCCGGGTCGCCGCGGAAGGGCTCGCCGGCCCCGGCGCGCTCCACGGCTGGTTCCTCGGCGAGGTCGCGGAGCACCTGGCCGGGCTCGGCCGCCGCCCGCTCGGCTGGACCGGAACAGGCACCGAACTGCCCGCCTCCTTCACGGCCCTGGCCTGGCTCGACGCGGAGCACGGGCGTGCCGCCGCCCTGCGCGGCCACGACGTGATCATGACCCCCTACCGCTCCACCTACCTCGACTACCCGCAGTCCGCCGACCCCGGCGAACCCCGCGGCCAGGACGGCGGCGTGCTCGACCTGCGCGGCGTCTACGACAACGACCCCGCCCCCGCGCACTGGGAACCCGAGGCCGTGCGCCGCGTCCTCGGCACCCAGGCCCAGCTGTGGACCGAGTACGCGCGCACCCCGGCCGAGCTCGAATACCTGGCCTTCCCCCGGCTGAGCGCCCTCGCCGACACCGCCTGGTCGGCGCACCGCGACTGGCCGGACTTCCTGCGCCGCCAAGGCCACCACCAGACCCGGCTCGCCGCCCTCGGTGTGCGAGGCCGATCCCTCCCCTCCCCCCACCCCGAGAGGAACACCGCATGAGCACCCCGACCCGCGCCCCGAGCCACACGCCCCTGCGCAAGCGCCGTACGGCCCTGGCCCTGGCCATCGCCCTGACCGCCGGTCTCGGCTCGGCCGCCCTGACGGCCCTGCCCGCCAACGCCGCGGCCGATTCCGTCAAGGTCCAGTACCGCACCAGCGCGACCGGAGCCACCGCCGACCAGGCGGAGCCTTGGTTCAAGGTGGTCAACAACGGCACCGGCGCCGTCTCCCTGAACCAGGTCAGCTTCCGCTACTACTTCAAGGCGGACGGCCCCAGCACCCAGTACCGGTACGCCTGTTCCTGGGCGGTCAAGGGCTGCGCCAACATCACCGGCACCTTCGGCACCCTCGCCACCCCGACGGCCACCGCCGACCGTTACCTGGAGATCACCTTCACCGGCGGCGCCGGCAGCCTCGCCCCGGGCGCCGACACCGGCGACATGCAGCTGCGCTTCTACCGCGCCGACTGGCAGACGCTGCGCCAGTCCGACGACTACTCCTTCGACGGGTCCCGCACCGCGTACGGCGACTGGGACAGGGTGACCGCCAAGCTGGGCACCGGCACCGTCTGGGGCACCGCGCCCGGAGGCAACACCCCCGACCCGACGCCGACTCCGACGCCGACCGACCCCACCCCCACGCCCACCCCGACCGACCCGGGGCCGGCCGGAGCCACCCTCTTCGACGATTTCACGTACACCTCCTCCACGGACCCCGCGATAGGGGCCCACGGCTGGAGCGTGCGCTCCAACGCGGGCGGCCCCGGCGTCCCGGGCGCCACCTGGGCACCGGAGAACGTGACTTTCGCGGCCGAGGGCGGCAACACGATCATGAACCTCGAGACCTCGACGGCCGGTACCGGCGAGAGCACCAAGCACACCGAGATCCTCACCAAGACCATGAAGTTCAAGAACGGGACGTACGCGGCGCGGGTGAAGTTCTCCGACGCCCCGAAGTACGGCCCGGACGGGGACCACCTCGTGCAGACCTTCTTCCCCATCAACGACCTCAAGGCCCCGCTGGCCGACGACTACTCGGAGTACGACTTCGAGTACCTCCCCAACGGCGGCTGGGGCGAGCCCTCGAACATCCTCTACACCACGTCCTGGGAGACGTACCAGGCCGACCCGTGGGTGGCCGTCAACCAGCACACCGAGTCCCGGCAGAGCTACGCCGGCTGGCACGACCTGGTGCTCACCATCGACAACAACGCCATCACCTACTACATCGACGGCCAGGTCTTCGGCACGCACGACGCCAAGTACCTGCCCGAGCGCGGCATGTCGATCAACTTCAACCAGTGGCTGATCGACCTCAACGGGCAGCCGGGCTCGACGCCCCGCGCCTACGACCAGAAGGTGGACTACGTCCTCCACGTCAAGGACCAGGTCCTCACCCCGGCCCAGGTCGCGGCCAAGGTCGGCGGCTACCGGACCGCGGGAACGGCGTTCGTGGACAACGTCCCCAACAGCTGATCCCGCCACCGCGAACGGCGGCGGGGGGGGGGGGGGGGGCCCCCCCCCCCCCCCCCCCCCCCCCCCCGGGGGCCCCACACCCCCCCCCCCCCCCCACCCACCCACCCCCCCCCCCCCCCGGCCCGCTGGAGTCTCCTCCCCGGCGGCCCGGGCCGCTTTGTGTCGGTTG
>NZ_JBIAHN010000005.1:414270-437230 GCF_042870555.1 Streptomyces sp. NPDC006487 | reverse complement strand
CCGAGGCCGACCCGGTCCAGGAGCTTGACGGCGCGCGCCCGCGCGACCGACTTGCTCTCGCCCTTGACCATGACCGGGGCTTCCATGACGTTCTCCATGGCCGTCATGTGCGGGAAGAGGTTGAAGCGCTGGAACACCATGCCGATGTCCCGGCGCTGCGCCGCGACCTCGCTGTCCTTCAGCTCGTAGAGCCTTCCGGCCTTTTCCTTGTAGCCGACGAGCCGGCCGTCGACGGAGAGGCGTCCGGCGTCGATGCGCTCGAGGTGGTTGATGCAGCGCAGGAAGGTGGACTTGCCGGAGCCGGACGGGCCGACCAGGCAGAACACCTCGCGGGGGGCGACTTCGAGGTCGATGCCCCGCAGGATGTGGGCGGGGCCGTAGGACTTGTGGACGGCCTCGGCCTTGACCATCGGCTGGGCGTTCATCGGGCCACCTCCGGGCGGCGGAAGGAGACGAGGGCGGTACGGACCTTCTGCCAGGGGGTGGGCGGCAAGGCACGCAGCGAACCGCGTGCGTAGCGGCGCTCCAGGTAGTACTGGCCGACGCTGAAGACGGTGGTGAGAATCAGGTACCAGCCGGCGGCGAGGAACAGCATCTCCGCCGTGGCCCCCGAGGTCTGCGCGACGTTCTGCGCGGACCGCAGCAGCTCGTCGTACTGGACCGCAACCACCAGGGAGGTGGTCTTGAGCATGTTGACGACCTCGTTGCCCGTGGGTGGCACGATGACCCGCATCGCCTGGGGGACGACGATCCGGCGCAGGGTCTTGCCCCGGCTCATGCCGAGTGCGTGCGCGGCCTCGGTCTGGCCCTCGTCGACAGCTTGCAGGCCGGCGCGGCAGATCTCCGCCATGTACGCCGCCTCGTTGAGACCGAGGCCGAGCAGAGCGGCGAGGAAGGGGGTCATGAAGTCCGACCACTGGTCGCGGTAGACCGGACCAAGGTCGACGTACTGGAAGACGAGGCCGAGGTTGAACCAGACGAGCAGCTGCACGTAGACAGGCGTACCGCGGAAGAACCATATGTACCCCCAGGCCACGGAATTGGTCACGGGGTTGCTCGACAGGCGCATCACCGCCAGTACGAGGCCCAGGACCACGCCGAGGAGCATCGCCGCCACCGTCAGCAGCAGTGTGTTGCCGACGCCGCGCAGGATCAGGTCGTCGAAGAAGTACGCGGGGACCGTCCCCCAGTCCACCCTGCCCCGGGCGAAGGCATGGACGAGGAGCGCCAGCGCGCCCAGGACCAGCACGGCGGACACCCAGCGGCCGTAGTGCCGGATCGGGACGGCCTTGATGGTCCCGGCGGCTTTGATGCTGTCAACGGTCCCGGCCGGGGCCGCGTTCGTCGTGTCGATCGGTTCCGGCATCACGAACCGCCGTTGATGGTCGCCTTGGTGACCGCGCCGTCCTGGACACCCCAGGCGGCGACGATCTGCGCGTACCTGCCGTTCGTGATGATCGCGTCCAGGGCGGCGGCGAGGGCGTCACGTATCTGCGTCTGGGTCTTGGAGACCGCGATGCCGTACGGGGCCGCTCCGGTCTGCTCGCCGACGAGCTGGAAGTCCTTGCCTCCGCCGGAGGTCTTGACGGCGTAGGCGGCAACGGGGAAGTCCGAACAGCCCGCGTCCGCGCCACCGCTGCGCAGGCGGGTCTGGGCCTCGAGGTCGTTGTCATAGGGCTCGACGGTGATCGAGGTGCCTGCTGGACACTTGGCCGACTCCGCGGTGGCGAGGTCGTGAGCGACAGTGCCGCGCTGCACGACGACCTTCTTGCCACAGAGGGCGGGCCAGCCGGTGATGGCGGCGTCGCCCTTGCGCGCGTACAGGGAGACCCCGGCCGTGAAGTAGTCGACGAAGTCCACGCCTTCGCCGATCTTCTTCCCGGTGGCGGAGTCGGTGCCCTCCTGCCGGTCCTTGGTGTCGTTCATGGCGGACATCACGACGTCGAAGCGGTCCGCACGCAGGCCCGTCACCAGCGTGTCGAAGGTCCCGTTCTCGAAGCGCAGTTCCACGCCGAGCTGTTCACCCATGGCGCGCGCGATGTCGACGTCGAGACCGACGGTCTTGCCGGAGGCGTCCTTGAACTCGACGGGCGGGTAGGCGATGTCCGAGCCGACCCGGATGACGCCCGCCGACCGGATGTTCCCGGGCAGCCGGCCGTGGAGCGGGGCCTTGACCCCCGCGGCCGCCGACGGGCCTGCGGACCGATCGTCCTTGGTCTGGTCACCGCAGGCGGAGACGGTAGTGAGGGCGGTGAGCACGGTGAGCGCGGCGAGGGAACGCCGCAGGGTGGAAGTGCGCACGGTCATGGTGGCTGCTCCAGGTAATGAGTGCAGGGGGAAGGGGATGAGCGCCCACGGCTACGGCTGGGGGACCGGTCGGGGAGGAGGGGGTGGGGCAGGCGGTCAGGGCGCGACGACCCGCAGGCGGGCGACCGCGGGATCGTGGGCCCCGCGCACGTGGCCTCCCGGGGCGGCGGCGGTACGGCGCAGGAAGTCGACCGTCTCGGCGGTGATGACCTCGCCGGGCAGCACGTTGGGGATGCCGGGCGGGTACGCGGCCAGGGTGTCGGCGGACACCATGCCGACGGCCTCCTCGGCGGGGACCACCAGGGCAGGGCTGAGGAACGCCTCACGGGCCGTGAGCCGCGCGGGACCCGGCCGCGGGAGTGACAGCGGCGCCCGGACGGCGGCGTCGGCCCCGGCGCCGATGAGGGGGGACGGCAAGCAGTGCAGGGCCTCGGTGAACCGGTCCGAGTCGGGAGCCGACCCGGCGCCGATCACGGCGACGATCGCGGCGTCGGTGGCCACCTCGACCATGATCTGGTGGTCCCGGAAGAGCAGCCGCCTGGCCTCGTGCCCCGTGATGCCGCCGGCGCGCGTGTCGATGGCGATCCGCAGCGGATCGGCGCGGGTGATGTCAGGGAAGCGGTGGAAGCCGTCGCTGACCACGGCGAAGCGGCCCAGCGCGCGGATCACTCCCCGCACCTTGTCCGCCGCTTCCACCGAGCCGGTGATCCGATCGGCGCCGACGACCAGGGCCCGGCGGGCCAGGTCCAGGGAGGCTGTCAGCAGGGCGCTCGCGCTGGTCGACTGCACCAGCCGGAAGGCCCGGTCCACCAGGGGTTCGAGCCGGTCCGCGAACGGCCCCTCGCCCAGGTGCAGCATCGCGGACTGCGTCAGGCTCCCGGCGAGCTTGTGCGTACTGGAGGTCACCAGGTCGGCGCCGAGAGACAGCGCACCCGCGGGCAGCGCGGGGTGGATACCGAAGTGCGAACCCCAAGCCTCGTCGACGATGAGCGGCACTCCGGCGGTGTGCGCGGCGTCCGCGATGGCGCGGACGTCGGCCACCGCCCCGAAATAGCTGGGCGAGACGATGTACACGGCCGCCGCGTCGGGTGTGCGGTCGAGCGCCTCCGCCACGTCCTTGGCGGTCACGCCGTGCGCGATGCCCTGTACGGGATCGACGGAGGGCTGGACGAAGACGGCGTCCAGCCCGGACAGCACCAGCCCGTCGACGACGCTGGAGTGCACGCTGCGCTGCACGACGAGGGTGCGGCCCAGGGCAGGGGTGACCATCGAAGCGATCTGGTTGCCCTGCGAGGCGCCGTTGGTCAGGAACCAGGTGCGCCGTGCACCCCAGGCCCGGGCGGCCAGCGCCAGTGCCTCGTCAAGCGGGGTGTCCGGGCCGAGGTCGATACCGTCGAGCAGCGGGGGGAAGTCCAGGTCCGTCACCCGGGAGCCGAAGAAGCCCGCGAGGCCGGAGCTGGGGGCGGCCGCGTGACCGGGGACGTTCAGCCGCAGCCAGTCCCGTTCCGCGTGGGCCAGGAGGGCCTCGGCGTACGGGGCGCGGAGCTGGTCGGATGCGGGGGAGCGGCTGGGGGAAGGGGTGGTTCGCGTGTTCACCCGGCGAGCGTGACACCCGGTCGCCTATTGAGGAATGGTGGACTTTTCTTCATCCCTCCATACTCTGTATGGATGCTCGAAGTACGCCACCTCCAGGTGCTCCGCTCCATCGCACAAGAGGGCTCGCTCGCGGGCGCCGCCCGCGCCCTGCACTACAGCCAGCCCACGATCACCCACCACCTGAACGCCCTGGAAAGCCACCTCGACGCCCATCTCGTCCAACGCGGACCGCGCGGAGCCGCGCTGACGGAGCTCGGGGAGGCCCTGCTGCCGCACGCCGTGGCCGTCCTCGAGCGCCTGCGCCAGGCAGAGCTGGAGGTGCGCGACCTCGCCGAGCGGGGAACCCGTACCCTCCACATCGGCACCTTCCCCACCGCCGGCGCCCTGCTGCTGGCTCCCGCCGTCAAACGCCTCCACCAGCAGGGCGTCCACATCTCCCTCACGGAAGGCGAACTCCCTTCCCTCTTCCTGGGGTTGCGTGCGCGGGAACTCCAGGCCGCCCTCGTCTTCTCCCAGCCCGGAGACCGACTCGACCTGGACGAGGACTTCGAGCTCCATCCCCTGCTGGCCGACCCGCTGCTCCTGGTCATGCCGGAGGACCACCCGTGCGCGGCCCTGGACCGGGTACCCCTCGCAGAACTGCGTGACACCGCCTGGGTGGGCGCCGCCGACCCGCACGACCCCTGTGACCGGGTGCTGGCCTGGGCCTGCGCCCAAGAGGGCTTCGAACCGGTCCACGCCATGCGCACCGATGACTACGCCGTAGTCCAAGGCCTGGTGGCCGCAGGCACGGGAGTGGCCCTGGTCCCGCGGCTCGCGCTGGGAGCCGTCCTTCCCGACCTGGCCGTACGTCCCCTGGCCGGCCCCACCCTCGCCCGTGAGATCAGCGTCGTCGTCCTCCGCTCGACTGCCGCCCAGAGCGCCCAGGAACTGGTCTCGGCACTCCAGGAGCAGGCCGCACTGATCGTGGACCGCTGGGCTGGTGCAGCCGGTCAGCCGGCGAAGAGCACCGACGTCACGGTAGGCGGGCCGCGCGTGGCCGTGCCGTGAGCGACGTCCTCGTCGTCTTCGCGTTCCGCGGCGAGTACGGCCCGGCCCGCGTGGACGGTCGAGGTCTGCGTCAGCCGACCCGAGGACCGACCGCCAGCGTCAGTTCCAGGACCCGCTGTGGCGATGCGAGATCCGGAAACAGCTCCCGCAGCTGCGACATCCGGTACCGGACCGTCTGGGGATGGACGAACAACGCCGCCGCCACCTCGTCCCGCCTGCCCTGGTGCAGCAGCCACGCCCGCAACGTCTCCTCCAGCCGCCGTGCGGTCGCGGCGGGCAAGGTCCGCAGTGGTGCGAGGGCCCGGGCGCGCAGGTCCGCGAACGCGTCCGCGTCAGCGCTCAGCACCAGCTCGGGCAGGTGGTCCTCGGTGTCGCGGATGTCGCAGGAGAGGGAGCGCGCGCGTACGGCTCGTGCGTACGAGGCGGACGCACGAGTCCATGGCCGGGCCGGGCCGACCACGGCGGTGCGGTCGGTCAGCAGCCGCAAGAGATGTGATCGGTCGGCATTGGGGACGAGCAGCACACCGGTGACGTCCGGCAGATCGTCGAGGACGAGGGTGCTCGGGTCGAGCGCCCGGTAGGCGGGCCAGGCCTGGGCGGCGGGCAGCAGGACCGCGGTCAGCGAAACCGGAGGCTGCCACCCGGCCCGTTGAACAGAGGCGAGCAGCACGTCCGTGCTGGCGCCGGCGAGGAGATCGCGGGCCAGGTGTTCCAGGTGGCGCTCGTGAGCCCTGCCCCGGGCGGCCAGTTCGTCGGCGTGGCCGGCGGCGCTCGCGGCGGAGAGCTCGTCGATGTAGGCGAAGGTCAGCTCGGCGAACTTGGCGACCTCGGCGGCGGGCAGACCTGCGGGTACGGCACCCGCTGCCAGGCATCGCCAGGCCACGCGGGCGCCGACGCGGTAGGCGCTGAGCAGGGCGTCCATCGAACGGCCGTCGCGGACCTCGCCGCGGCCCAGCTCATAAGCCGCGTCATCGCCGTCGCCACCCGTGGCGTTTCCGCTCGCGAGGTCCAGGTAGTGCCCCAGGGCGGTGCGGACGGCTCGGCGGATGGTGCCGCCCATGCGGCCCGAAAGGGCGTTGGCGTAGGACGGGACCTCGTCGATGATCGCCTGGACGACCTCGTCGGCGGTGTTCTTCAGCGCGGCCCGCAGCGCGGTGACCGTCGTCTCGTCCAGGGCCAGCTCGCTGGCCCTCCGGATTGCATGACTCATGTTTTGTTCCCTGCGAACAATTCGGCCGACCAGATTTACGTCCTGTGGTCAGGACTTTACGCCTTGAGGCAGAGCAAGCTGGGGCCATGACGAGTGCAGCCCTTCGCAGCCGGGCGTGGAAACTGCTGGAGATGGTCACGACGCCGCTGCTGCCGTCGGACTACCTCGACCTGGTCAGCCCGCTGCGTGCGGGTGCCGACCTGCGTGGGCGCATCGAGGCCGTGCACCCCGAGACGGGGGACGCGGCGACCATCGTGATCAGGCCGGGACGGGGCTGGCGCGGCCACACGGCAGGCCAGTACGTGCGGATCGGGGTCGACGTCGACGGGGTGCGCCTGTGGCGTGCCTACTCCATCACCTCCCCGACGAACCGCCGGGACGGCCGTGTCACGGTCACCGTAAAGGCGATCCCGGACGGCAAGGTCAGCAACCACCTGGTCCGCAGGGCGAAACCGGGCACGCTGATCCAGCTCGACCAGGCGACCGGCGACTTCGTGCTGCCGCAGGCCAAGCCCGCCAAGGTGCTGTACCTGACGGCCGGCAGCGGCATCACGCCCGTGATGGGCATGCTCCGCGACATCGAGTTCGACGACGTCGTCATGGTCCACTGCGCGCCCCAGCCGCAAGACGTGATCTTCCGCAGGGAACTGCACGACCTGGTCGCGGACAAGAAGCTGCGGCTCACCGAGGTGCACACCGATACGGACGGCATGCTCGACATCACCCGGCTCGACGAACTCGTGCCCGACTGGGCCGAGCGCGAGACCTGGGCCTGCGGCCCCGCGGGCCTGCTCGACGCCGCCGAAGCCCACTGGACCGAGCACGGCGTGGAAGAGCGGCTGCACACCGAACGCTTCCGCCCCACCATCGTCGTCGCCGGCGACGGCGGCGAGGTCACGTTCAGCGCCACCGGCAAGACCGTCGACGCGGACGGCGCCACGCCGCTGCTGGACGTCGGCGAGGAGGCCGGCGTGCTCATGCCCTCCGGTTGCCGCATGGGCATCTGCTTCGGGTGCGTCACGCCGCTCAAGTCGGGCGCCGTCCGCGACCTGCGCACCGGCGAGATCACCGAGGGCGAGCCGGGCGTCCTCATCCAGACTTGCGTGTCCGCCGCGGCGGGCCCCTGCGACATCGAACGGTAGGAGCACCTTGACCGCCATCGACCCCACCGCCCACCTGACCTCGGAGCAGATCGAGGAGCTCGGCCGCGAGCTGGACGCGATCCGCGACGAGGTGATCGCCGGCCGCGGCGAGAAGGACGCCGCCTACATCCGCAAGGTCATCTCGGTGCAGCGCAAGCTCGAGCTGGTCAGCAGGGGCGTGCTGCTGTTCTCGATCTTCCCGCCCGCGTGGCTGATCGGCACCGCCGGTCTGTCCGTCGCGAAGATCATGGACAACATGGAGATCGGCCACAACATCCTGCACGGGCAGTGGGACTGGATGCGGGACCCGAAGATCCACTCCACCACCTGGGAGTGGGATCACGTCTCGCCGTCCGAGCAGTGGAAGCACTCGCACAACGAGCTGCACCACACCTACACCAACGTGATCGGCAAGGACAACGACCTCGGCTACGGCATCATGCGCGTCGACGAGGACCAGAGGTGGCACCCGTTCCACCTCGGCCAGCCGCTGTGGAACTTCCTCAACGCCTGCTTCTTCGAGTACGGCATCGCGGCGTACGACCTGGAACTCGGCAAGAACCTGAGCAAGCGCCGCCGCAGGAACCCGGAGTTCCGCGCGCGGGCCAAGGCCGTGGGCCGCAAGATCCGCAAGCAGGTGCTCAAGGACTACGTGATCCACCCGCTGCTGTCCGGCCCGTCGTTCCTCCCGACGCTCGCCGCCACGTTCACCGCGAACCTGGTCCGCAACATCTGGACCCACTCGGTGATCATGTGCGGGCACTTCCCCGAGGGCGTGCAGGTCTTCGAGCGCCGGTCGATCAAGGGCGAGACGCGCGGCCAGTGGTACCTCCGCCAGATGATGGGCTCGGCGAACATCAGCGGCAGCAAGGCCATGCACTTCATGACCGGCAACCTGTCGCACCAGATCGAGCACCACTTGTTCCCGGACCTGCCGAGCAACCGGTACGCCGAGGTCGCGGTGAAGGTGCGTGCGCTGTTCGAAAAGTACGAGCTGGAGTACGTCACCGGGCCGCTGCCCAAGCAGGTGTTCTCCGCGTGGCACAAGGTCTTCCGGCTCTCGCTGCCGAACAAGAAGCCCAAGGTCAAGACGCCGGACCGCGAGCAGGAGCTCGTCGCGGCCTGATTCCCGGTACTGGTTCGGAGATCGTGCGGCGGGAAATGCGCCGGACGCGGTCTGGAGCGATCGGCGACCGGGCGGATACGATGCGGTCCTCGCGAAGGGGGCCGCATTGTTCACCCCGGACCAGCTCGGCTTGGACGACCTTGCCACATACGCCAAGACCGAACGTCGCTATGCGCGTTCCGCTTCGCAGTGCCGAGCGGGCGGAGATTCCGCCGGCGAAGGGAAGTCGCTGCTGGCCGTGGCCTGGGCGGTCGAGAAACAGGGTCGTGGGCCCGAGGCGCTCGAGTGCGCGCAGAAGGCGCGATTACTCCTCCGCGACACCGGTGACCTTGACTCCTACGGCGAGTGTTGCCACTCGATGGGCGTGTGGCGGTTTCACCACTTCGATGAAGATCCGCCGCTAGAGGACTTCCGCCGGGCGATCGAGGTCTGGATGGCGATTCCGAACCTGATGAAAGCCGCCCGTTCGTGGCACAATCTCGGGTTCATCCAACTCGTCGCTGGTTTCCCGGTCGACGCCGCCGCTTCGTATGAGAACGCGGCCGACCTCCTGCACCGGGTGCGGGGGAGTTCCGAGGAACACGGAGCCTTTCGCCAACTCGGCTTCGTGTACTCGCACCAGTCGTACGCCGCCGCGCGGTGCGGACGGGTTCCCGAAGCGCTCCGGACGACGTCGAAATACTTCGAGCACGTCGAGCAGACGGGCTCGCACAGGGAACCGGTGTACGCGTACCTCGCCCCCGGAATCGCATTCGCGGCAGCGGCGGAAGGGGCAGAGGTCCCCCTGGAAGAAGTGAGGACGCTCGAGGCGCTGACGGGCATCAGACCCGATGCGGAGACCTGGTTGCGAGTGGCCTTGCGCAAAGCCGGCCATGCCATGACGTCACACGTCGAAACAGGCACCGGGCGACACGCGTACCTCGGCGCCCATCTGCTCGCCCTCGTGGAACTGGCCCGCTGGTGCGACGCCACGGACAGGCGGGACGAGGCGGATCAACTCGTCACACGCTCGCTGGAATTGGCCCGGGCGCGCGGGTGGTCGGGCGAAGTCTCACGCATCCACCGCCG
Source organism: Streptomyces sp. NPDC006487 (assembly GCF_042870555.1). Classification (NCBI taxonomy): domain Bacteria; kingdom Bacillati; phylum Actinomycetota; class Actinomycetes; order Kitasatosporales; family Streptomycetaceae; genus Streptomyces; species Streptomyces sp. NPDC006487. Next base: position 427,731 of record NZ_JBIAHN010000005.1, on the reverse strand, counting down.
CAGAGAAGGATAGTCGTGTCCACCACCACGTTCACCGTCACGGGTTGCACGATCGTGGACCCGGCCTCCGGGCAGGCCATCCCCGGCGCGTTGTCCGTGAGCGACGGACTGATCGTCGCAACGCCCGACACGGTGCGGGCCACTGTCGACGGAAGCGGCCTGTTCGCCATTCCGGGCCTGATCGACATGCATGTCCATGCGACGAGCGATCCTCACGGACGGACCGCGTCGAAATGGTCGGAGATCACCACGACCACCATGACCCTTTCCGCCGTCGACAACCTCGCGACCGCGCTCGCCAACGGCATCACGACGGTCCGGGACCTCGGCGCTCCGCGGGACGTCGGGTACGCCGTTCGCGCGGCCTGGTCGAGGGAACTGTTCGTCGGCGCGCGCCCCTTCACGTCCGGACCGGTCATCACGGCCATGGGCGGGCACGGCCATTGGATGGGGGTCGAGTCCGAAGGGCCGGCCGCCATCGGCGCCCTGGTCCGCCGAAACGTGGCCAACGGCTCGGACGTGATCAAGCTGATGATGCGCAGCGCGGCGCACCGAGTGGAACTGCGTCCGGAAGAGCTCGGGAACGCGGTCGCGGAGGCGCACTGGCTGGATGTTCCCGTGGCCGTGCACGCCAACTTCTCGGAACGGTCGATCGACGCGGCCGTAGAGGCCGGCTGCGACACCCTGGAACACGGTTTCGCGATTTCCGACAGCACCGCGGACGTCATGTCGAAGCAGGGCACGGCTCTTTGCCCCACGACGACGGCGCTCCGGTCGGTCGTCGAGCATCCGCAGAGGTGGGTCCGACCGGGAGGGAAAGAACTGGTGGAACGGGCGGTACGGCAGTTCCCCGAGGCCCGCCGCAGTTTCGAGCGTGCCTTGGCGGCCGACGTCACTCTCATCGCCGGCACCGATGCCGGCGCCGCAGGTGTGGCATTCGACGCGCTGCCCCGTGAGCTGAGGACGATGGTCGAATGGGGTGCCACCCCTCGGCAGGCACTCGCGGCAGCCACCAGCGCGGCCGCCGGGGCTCTCCGGCACCCCGAACTGGGAACGCTACGGCCCGGCACTCCGGCCGACATCGTCCTGCTGAGGTCCGACCCGCTCACTGACGTCTCCGCCTGCGCCGAGGTGGAGGCAGTGATCCAGCGCGGTCGCGTGGTTCGGCTCGACTCCCCATGGCGTGCACAGGGGCTTGAGCCGCACCCGGCCCCGGGCACGGTGCTCACGCCGAGGTCGTGATGAGACGCTGGACCACGGCCCCGGGGTGGAGCATCGTCCTCGACGACAGCGGGCTCGTGCTGTCGCGCCAAACGTTCGAAGCGGTGATCGGCGTGCCCCGGGACACGGCGAGGGAGGTGCTCGCACACATCAACGGGGACACGGACTCCCTGTCTCCCGTCGGCCGCATGGTGTTGACCAACCTCGATCAGCATGGCGTCCTCGTCGCCGAGCTCGTCCACCACGAGCAGGTGATGGCTCGGCACGAGCCGGGCGCCCGCGGTGTCCGCCGCGGACCCGAAAGCGGTTGGGCGCATCCGGTGCGCCCCCGGCCGGCAACACATCTCCGGCTCGGCCGCGACGGGCCCGAGCTGAGCGGCAGCGCTTCCGGTGACCGGATCGTTCTCGCCTCGGTCCGGGCCGTCGAATTCGCCGCCCGCCTGATCGCGCAGGTCGACCTCGGCGACGGCGGCGAGGTCGGCGAGGTGGAGAACGAACTGCTCGGCTTGATGAGCCGTGCTCGGCTCCTGGTCACCGCGGAACCGGCCGATGTCACCGCCGCGTGGGAGTTCCACGACTCGGTCTTTCACACGGCGACACGGTTGGATACCAGCTTCGGGGACTACGGTGCCAAGAGGGAGCCCAGACTGTTCGGTCCCGATGCCGCCGTGCCCCGGCCCGCGTTGGAGCACCGCCTGCCGCTCCACCACGACGTGCACGCTTCGAAGGGCCTGACCTTGCGCGACGCGGTCTCGGCCCGGTCGACGGTGCGCGACCACGGCGGCGCTCCGATCGGGCGAGCCGAACTGAGCGCCCTCCTCGACTCGTCGCTCCGGATCCGCAAGCTGGAACGCACGGCCACGAGCCAGCGGGCATGGCGTTCCATCCCGAACGGCGGGGCGCTCTCCGGACTCTCGGCGGTCGTCCTCGCCGGCAATGTCAGCGACCTCGCCCGGGGCGCGTATGAGTACGATGCCCTGGATCACGACCTCGCCCCGGCCCTCGGACCAGCCCCGGCGATGGACCGATGGTTCGGACTGGCCGAGCGGTTGACCGGAATCTCCGGCGACACGATCCAGGCGATGATCCTCTTCACCCTGGACTACGACCGCCCCGCCCATTCCTACGACTCGATCGTGTATGCGACCGCGCTCAAGGAAGTCGGCGCGACCCTCGAAGCCATGGCATTGGTGAGCGTCGATCGGGGGCTCTCGTTCTGCCCGATGGGCGGTGGGTTCGGTACCACCACCGGACTGGGGAACGGCATCCGCTCGGCCGCCGTGGTGGGCGAGGCGGTGATCGGCAGGCCGCGCGGCGAGTCGTGAGGCGCATACCCGGAGAGCGCTGGGCGGTTGATGCGCAGCCTCAGAGGAACGGGTGTCAGAGGAACGGGTGTCAGACGAACGGGTGCGGGACGACCGTGCCGGCGGACGTCCGCTCCATGAACGCGTTCACCACGGTCTGGAAGCGCGGTGCCACGAGGAAGGGAAATTCGTTGATCTGGAGGTGGAGAAAACTCGGCACGACCGCACGGGCCACCACCACTCCGGAGGCCCATGGCGGAGTGATGTCCGCGTAGCCCCAGTCGTACCCGTGGTCATCGAGGAAGCCTCCCACGCGCGCGACCGGCGACCCGTGCCGAGCGTCCGCTCCGCCGGACACCTCGATCTCTTCGGCGGTGAAGTAGTCGTCAATGTGCGGCAGGCCGTGGCGGGCCCACCACACAGTCCGCTGGTTGACCGACGTGGGGACCGGATCCGCCGGCGTGCCGCGCCGCATCAGCCGCCAGCCGAGGTGGAAGACGTGAACGGCTTCGAGCGCGGCCGCCCGCACCGCGTCCTCGACGCAAAGACCCGCACCGGACCCGAATCCGGCTTGAGGCAGGTCTCCCCGGACACCGGAGATCGCCGCGATGGCCACGCGAATTCCCGGCACACCCGAGTCGATGAGGCCGACGCGCAAACGCGCGTCGGTGCCCAAGAGCGAGACGATGTCGCCCGCACCGTACCGTGCCGCATCCACGAGGGAGGCCGGGGTGCCTGCGTACACGGCCGAGGCGACGGCATGGCGCTCGACCACCTCGAGCAACGCCCGCCCCAGCGCCGTCTCTGCGTCGTCGGCGCAGGCGGTGCCGATCGACGTCATGGGCTTGGGCCGCAGCGAGTCGGCGTCGCCGATCCGTCGGCGCGCGACGTCGTACGGCACCAGCCGCTCGCCACGGGGCGAGCGCATCGGGGTCCAGGTGGTTTCGGTGTCCTCGTCCCAGCCGAAGACCGCGAGCCGGGGGCTTTCGGCCAGCTGCCGCGGGCTGAACGTCACTCGGTCGTCAAGCCTGATGGCTGCAGGACCGAGGCCGGCCGCTCGGCCGCGCACCTGCTCGAGGGGGGTCTCGTACAGCGCGGACCGCTCGACCGCTTCACCCAGTGCCCGTACCCCGGCCGAGCGCGGGTCGACGTCCCAGGCCACCCCGAGCACGTCGTCATCGGCTATGACCACCGAGCCGTACAACCCATGGAACGGGCTGCGGAAGCGCTGGTAATCCCAGGCTTCCCGGTGGGCACTCTCGAGCAGGCTCATGCTTGTCCCGCTACGGTCCGGCCGGGCTTCCGCGGCCCAAAGGTGATGGTGTAGACGGGTGCTTGCCCAGGCGGTAGGCCGAGCACGTCGCACAGCACCTTGTCGTTGGTCGCCGGGGTGATCAAACAGCCTGCACCGCGCGCTTCGCTCGCGAGTATCAACCACTGCGCGATCCGCCCGACCTCGACGTACAGTTCGCGCAGAGCCCGCTCGTACGGAAACCGCTGTTGTCGTTCCTGGAAGTCCGCGACCAGAACCACGGTGGCGCCGGCTGTTTCCGCCGCCTGCATCCCGCACATCAGGTCGGACATGACCCGGCGCAGCTCCGCCGCGCGGACCAGGGTCGCCACCTTGTTCTTCAGGCAGAGGCTCCATACGCCCGGCGTCAGACCGTCGACGCCGTACACGACGGCCGTGAACCGGAGTCCGACCCGAAATCCGCCCGTGTCGACGGAGTCGTCCAGCAAGGCCGCGAAGTCGTGAAGGATGCCCGCGAAGGCCGATTGGCCGAGCCCCTTCGGGTCGTACGAACGTGCCGTACGGCGGTGAACGAGCACCTCCCCGACGGTGCGCCCGGAAACAGGAGCGCGACCGGCCGGTTCCCCCCACCGCCAGTCCGCGGCCGTGGTGTCGGCCACCGGTTCCTCTACGAGTTCCCCCACGGGTTCCTCGCGGACGGCCCCGACCCGGCCCTCTTCCGACCAGTCGAAGTATTCGAGGCTGGGCCGCCAGCCTCCGGCCACCCAGTCGGCACGGACGGGATCCGACAGGTGGGGTTCGCCGGGGGCCATGCTCCCGACGGCGGCCGACCCGCCGATGATCTGTTCGGCCAGGGCCGCCGGGTTCACCGTCTCGGTCAGGCGCGATTGCGAGTCTTCCAAGCGAGCTGAGCCGGATTCGGGACGGATCACCAGCATCGGGGACCACTGCTTGGTCAATTCGGCCTCTCAAGGCTCGTCAACAGGGTGGCCGACATGGGGCACTCGACGTACGGGTCCACCCCGAGGTGCGCCGCGACCTCCGGACCGTTCAGGTGCTGGACCTGGCGCACCCGCCAGCCGTTGGCACGCCCGAGGAACTCGCACGTGGTCATCAAGTGCCCGACGTCCATGTGTACGGTGCGGAACGTCCGCGGTTCGCGGTACCGATAGCGGTTGCGTGCGAAGAACGAGCTGTAGAGAACGAGCGCCCAGGGACCGGTCGTCGCAGCCAGGCCCAAGAGGCCCAGCCAGTCCGCAGGCGGCGTCCACACGCTGTCGACCGAGTCGAGCACGCCGTCGACCGACGCCACCTGGTACACACCGTCGAGCACATCGGGCAACCCGCTGGTGAGGAGGGTCAACTCGGTCGGGTGCCGGCTTCCGCCGGACGGACTGGTCTTTCGAAGCAGTGGCGCGGCCCGGGCGTACGGCATGTCATCGGCCCGGATCGGCCGCGCGAGCAGGGACAGCAGGTCCAGGACGGCATCGCGGTTCAACTTCCGCCCGGGGGACGCCCCTGCGACGACGGTGCCGAAACGGGCCTCGTTCAACTCGGCAGCCGGGTCGGGCAGAGGATGGCTGACGGCCGCATCGACGATTCTCCCTCGGGCCCGGTCGGTGTCGGGTTGCCGCTGGTTGTACGCGACCATCCGGCGGAAGTCTTCCGCACTGCTCCCATCCGATGCGTAGAACTCGAAGGGGTACCCGAAAGTCCGGGCGTGGTAGCGGGCAGCCGCCCGCCATCCGTTCGCATTCCACTGGTCGAGCCAGTCTGCGGTTTCCGCCGCCTCGCTGTCGGAGCAATCGACGAGGTATCCCTCGAATATGAGCCAATCGATGATTTTCTCGGCGGAACCCTTTGACGATGTCCAAGTCGAAATAGTGGACGTCAACTCGGTCCGGCCCGTTTTTGTGAATGCGCTGACCAGAGCGGCTGCCGCGACCGCCGAGACCCGGTGCCCGTGCAATCGATCTTCGCGGCTCAGCAGCCAGCTCCCCGGACCTGTCGGTTCGAGGCGCACGAGTGGATGCGCCACCAACCGGCACGCTGCAACTGGCGCAGCAGCGTCGACTGTTGAGGAAGGGTGGGAGGTCAGAGCGTTACTCCGTCGGTGCAGCCGCCTTGGATCAGAGCGGTCGAGAACAGATCGACCTCTTCGAAGAGCGCGTCGATGCCCCCGGAAGTCTCCGCGGATTCGGCGTGGAGACCGGGTTCATTCGCGGATTTCGGCGCCTGGACAATCTCGATCTTCATTTCTTTCATGAAGACAGTCTCAGCAGGTTTCGGCAGCCTGTCAATGAGGGGCATGATGCCGGTGAATGAAATGATCAATATGCAGCCAAGGCGGCGTTGCCGCGAGTTGATGCAGATACCGGGGGTCGGGAAGGAAGAAAGCCCTGGTGACGGGTTGTCAATCAAGAGCAACTGGCGCTCCGGTCCGACGGCGGACCTCGCTCGGACCCCGTCTGCGCAGAGGCCCCGCCCACCCCGCGCCGGCGGGGATGAGCGGGTCGGCCGAGCGGGGTGCTTCAGCCGGTCTGGGCGAACTCGTTCGCGAGGCGGGGGACGTAGTCGGCGAGGGCCGGGGCCCAGCAGGCGTAGGAGTGGTCGCCCTTGCAGGCGGGTGACAGGGCGGAGCCGTTGCCGTAGTTGACGAAGCGGTTCGGGATGCCCAGCTGGTTCAGGCGGTTCGCGACGTTGGTGGAGGCGACCGCCGTCTTGGCGTCGATCGGACCCTGGTTGCCGGTATAGAGGGTGACCCCGGTGTCGGCGAGCTTGCCCAGGTTGGCGAGGGAGGCGGGATTGACCTCGTTCCAGATCCGGTCGTTGAAGATCGCGTACGGCGAGCCGAAGATCGCGTCGCTGTCCACCATCGGCCCGTAGCCGGTGCAGTTGCCGGTACCCGAAGTGGTGGAGGCGCACCAGGCGCCGGTCAGGTTGAGCTCCGTGGCCAGCACCGCGGCACGGACCTCCCACAGGCCGAAGTCGATGCCCCCGGACAAGGAGGCGACGCGCCCGAACAGGTCGGGGCGGGCCTGGGCGTAGTGCAGGGCCCCGAAGCCGCCCATGGACAGGCCGACGACCGCACGGTGGCCGCGGTCGGGCAGGGTCCGCAGGTTGGCGTCGATGAAGGGGACCACCTGCTGGAGGTGGAAGGTCTCCCAGTTGGCGGCGCCCTCGGCGGTGTTCTGCATGTGCCAGTTCGCGTACCAGCCCTTCAGGCCGCCGTCCGGGACGACCGTGATCATCCGGTCGTCCCGCAGGGCCGGGGCCGCGGCGGCGTCGTTCACTGTGCCGCCACCGCCGTGCAGGAAGTACGCCACCGGCCAGCGCCTGCCCGGCTCGGCGTAGTAGCCGCTCGGCAGGAAGACGCGTACCTTGTGCCGGCCGGAGAGCTGCGGCGTGGTGACGGTGAGGGTGAAGTCGGTCCCGGAGCGCACCTCGGTCGTCCCGGCGACCTGGATCAGACCCTGCCCGTCGGTGAAGGCCGGGATCGTGGGGGCGTCGGCGACGCCGGCGGCGTGGGCGGTGGAGCCGGTGAGGGCGGTCGCCGCGACCGCCGCCACGGCGGCGGCGGTCAACGCGGTGGCCCGTATCGCGGCGCGGAGGCCGGCAGCGCCGGTGAGCAGGGATCGCACGGTGGTTCTCCCTTCTGTGAGGCTGTTCTTGTGGCGGAGTAGCGGCAGGGGCAGGGGCAGGGGCACGGGCTGGTGCAGGGTCAGGACGACGTCTCGCACAGGGCGCTGGTCAGGGTCTTGTACATCTGCGCGCCCGGGATGTTCGTGGCGAGGTGCGCGTTGGTCATGACGGAGGCGTGCCGCCCGTCCTCGGTCACGAGCGTCTGTGAGTAGTAGCCGGGGACGGCTCCATCGTGTCCCCAGGCCGTGCCGCCGCAGGGCAGGGCGAACTTCAGCATCCCGAGGCCGTAGCCGTTCCCCGAGCCGGGCTGCCCGAGCTCGAAGGTCTTCTCCATCTCGGCGAGGTTCGCGGGCGAGAGCGCCGTGCCGTCGACGATGGCCTGGTAGAAGGCGGTCATGTCCCGCAGCGTGGAGATGACGGCGCCCGAGGCGTAGAAGGTGGACGGTTCGAACGCCGTCCCGTCCAGCCAGAAGAAGAACGAGCCGATCCGGGTGCCCCGGTAGCCGTGGATCGCCGGGCCCGGCACGGCGCGGTCCGTTGGGGCGGGGAAGCGGGTGTGGGCCAGGCCGAGCGGCTGGATCACCTGCTGGGTGACGGCCTGGTGCACGGGCAGCCCGGTGATCTTCTCGATCAGCATGCCGAGGATCTCGTAGTTGGTGTTCGAGTACTGGAAGGCGGCGCCCGGCTGGGAGGCCGGGGCGAAGCGCAGTCCGTCCTTCACCAGGGCCGCGAGCGTGTACGAGCCGTCCGGGCGGGCCTGCGCGAGCGGGAGGCCGTTGACCGGTATGCCGCTGGTGTGCTGGAGGAGGTGCCGGATGGTGATCCGGTTCCCGTCGTAGCCGTTGACGGAGACCACACCGGGCAGGTGCTGCTCGATGGGGTCGTCGAGGCCGATCCCGTTCGCCTCCGTGAGCTTCAGTACCGCGATGGCGGTGAAGGTCTTCGACTGGCTCCCGACGCGGTAGTACTCGTCCGGGCCGATCGGATCGTTGGTGTTGATGGTGGCCGTGCCGGTGGAGAGGTTCCACGAGGCGTCTCGGGTCCCCGCGTAGACGCCCGCCCCGGGACCGCCGCCCGCCTTCAGCTCGTTCAGGGCCGCGAGCGTGGCGGAGTGGTCCGCGGTCGACCGGGCCGGGGTCTGTGCCTGTGCCTGTCCCTGTGCCTGCGTCTGTGCCTGTGCCTGTGCGGCCGTGGGCACTGCCATGAGTGCACCGGTCACACCGAGGACGAGCGAGAACCGCAACGCGGTCAGCTTCAACTTCATCGAACCTGCTCCTCGTGGAGGGAAACGTCTGCCGGAATCGCGGGAGGGGGGGAGTGGCTTCGCCGTGCGTCGCCATCGGGCTCAGGACCAGCTCTGGTACGGAAGGTCGTTGCACGTCCAGGTACGCAGGCCCTGGGAGCTGTCGTCGATGCAGCGCGAGGTGTGCTGGTTCTGGAAGCGGACGGTGTTGTCGCCCCAGGCCTTGACCCACCAGCTCTGCTCCGGGCTGGAGTTGCAGGCCGCGGTGTGGAAGCCGCTGTTGGTGTTCTCGATGCAGCGGCCGGTGTTGATGTTCATCAACTGGCGCGTCCCGTCACCCCAGACGCGCACGCTCCACCGCTGCGGATTCGAGCCGTTGCAGCTCCAGGCGCGGAAGCCGTTGTCGGTGTCGTCCAGGCACAGGCCCGTGGCCTGGTTCTGGAAGGACTGGACGGCGTCGTACGTCCTCGCCTGGCCGGCAGGGCCGACAGGGCCGGAGGCGGCGGCCAGGGCTCCGGTCGCCGGAGTGAGGGAGGCGAGGGCGAGGGCCCCGCCGAGCAGAAGCGTTGTCCTGACGCGCATGTGATCCGTGGTCTCCTTCGTGTCCGTGGGCTGAACTGGCTGGGCCACAAGCTAGGAGCCGAGGGAGGGGGCTGGGCACCCGGAACCCTCCGGAGTGACAGCGGGGCCGGAACTCCATGCGATGCCCCGGCCCCGGCGGCCACCCCTGTCAGTTGATCGCGGGGCCGGAACCGTTGAGCCACGCCCACTGGGCCCAGTCGGAGAAGCCGGTCTGCCAGGTGTGGTAGACGCCCGCATGGCTGGTCCCGAAGACCTCGATACGGCCGTCGGCGTTGGTGGCGGCGGTGATGTCCGTGCCACCGGTGCCGATGGTGACCCAGTCGCCGAAGGGGGCGTTGATCCCGGTCTGCCAGGCGTGGACGGCGATCTCATTGCTGAGGGCGAAGACCTCCACCCTGCCGTCGGCGGTGCGCTCGCTGGTGAGCTTCGAGTTGGCCGGGCCGCCGGTTCGTACCCAGCCCGACCAGGAGGTCGGGCTTTCCTGGTACCGGTGGAAAATGGCCTCCGGTCCGGAGGCGAACACCTCAAGACGCCCGTCGGCATTGTGGTCCACCGTCAGATCGTGGCCACCTCCTCCGAAGTGTTCCCATGCGGACCAACCGCCGTTGGCGGCGAGTTGGTACTGGTGCTCGAAGACCGCGCCGTTGAGAGCGAACACCTCGAGGCGCCCGTCGGGGGACTTCTCCATTTCCAGGCGGGCGTCGACGGGGCCGCCACCGGTGAACTCCCAGCCGGACCAGCCGGCGTTCGGCGCGGTCTGGTACCTGTGGTACACCCCCTTCGGGCCGGAAGCGAAGACCTCGATACGGCCGTCGGCATTCGTTCCGGCGGCGATGTACCGACCACCCGTGCCGAAACCCTGCCAGCCGGACCAGTCCCCGGACGGGCCGGTCTGATACACGTGCTGGGCCGTATCGCCGTTGATCGCCAGCAGCTCCAGCCGACCGTCGGCGTTGGGCACGATCGTCATCTGCGCGTTCCGCGGACCGCCGAGCGGCCGCCAGGCCGACCAGCCGCCGTTCACCTCGGTCTGCCAGGCGTGGTACACCCCGTCGGCTCCGGCCGCGAAGGTCTCCAGCCGGCCGTCGGCCGACCGTGCCGACACCACACGGCCCGTCTCGGCCGGGCTGACGGCGTGGTGGGAAGGAGCCTCGGCAACCCTCTTGTAGCGGTACGGGCGTGCGGTGAACAGGCCGCCACTCGTGGTGTAGTTGATCGGCCGCTCATATCTGACGGACCCCGCCCCGCCCATCTCCTCCATGGTGAAGAAGCGCGTGTGCTCGCGGTTGGCCCAGCCGGCGAACAGCACGACATGTCCCGCGTCGCCGCCGGTTCCCGGCCCGAGAGTGCCGACGGCGTCACCGGGCTTCAGATCTTCCCAGGCGATCAGGTCCAGGAACTCGGGCAGGGCGACCGTATTGGGGGACGAGGACAAGTGCAGTGCCATGGAGACGAAGCCCGAGCAGTCGGTGCGGTAGTGCTTGCCTTCCAGGTCCGGGTGCGAGTCGGCTTGGTTGTAGTAGACGTTCAGATCCACCCAGTGCTGGGCGCGGAGCAGGATCTCGTCGCGGGTGATCGGGCCGCCCACGTCCGACTGGACGGACTGGACGGACTCGGCCGAGCGGAGACCGATGCCGCTTCCGGCGGCACTCGCCCCGGAACCCGTCGCGAGGACGTTTGCGCCGGCGAGGGATAGGGCGACCGAAAGTCCACCGGCGGTTCTGAGAAGCGCTCTGCGGGAGGGGTGGTGTGCGCTCACAACGGGCTCCTGGTCGGTAGCGGTACGAGGCACTTACGGGAGAGGGGGACCCGCCGCGGGTCGCGCCGGGTCACCGTGCGATCGCGCCGAAAGCTACCGAGGGGGACACGGCCCGGGGATCCGGAGAATTACGGATGGTCGCCCGCGGACCCGCCCGCTAAGGCAGCCAGCGGGTCGGGGACGTGGATTCTCACCTCCGCGAGCACCCGGTCGAGCTGCGGGCTTCACGTCGTCACACGGCCTAGAGGACGCGAGCCGGTTCTGTCAGTCCGTAAGGTTCCGGATACTCCTCCCGGGCGGGGATCGCTAGCTTCCAAACCGCCGGTGCCGCTGGGGCGGCAGCCGGGTCACCAGCCAGCTCGCCCACAGGAGGTCACCTTGACCACGCAGGACCCCACCCGCAGGAGCATCCTCAAGTCCGCAGGCGGGCTCACCGCCGCGGTGGCCCTGGGAGCCGGCGGCGTTCTCGCGTCGGCGTCGGCGGCCTCGGCGGCCGGCGACGACCTGCGCGTCACGGAACGCAACGAGCAGGATCACCGGATGTGGTACTACCGGTTCCAGACCTCCGCCATCGGCGGCTGGACCCCGGCCGTCAACGTCCTGCTCCCCGACGGCTACCACACCAGCGGGCGCCGCTACCCCGTCCTCTACCTCCTCCACGGTGGCCTGGAGGACTTCATCACCTTCGACCGGTTCCACGACATCCGGGGTCTGACCGCCTGGAAGGACCTCATCGTCGTGATGCCCGACGGCGGGCGCGCCGGCTGGTACTCCAACGCCGTGAGCTCCAACATCGGCGCCCGGAACTGGGAGCACTTCCACATCGGGCAGCTGATCCCGTGGATCGACGCGAACTTCCGCACCTACGCGGAGTACGACGGCCGCGCCGTCTCCGGGTTCTCCATGGGCGGCTTCGGCGCCCTGAAGTACGCGGCCAAGTACTACGGCCACTTCGCCTCGGTCAGCGCCCACTCCGGCCCTGCCAACCTGCGCGGGGGCAACGGTGACCTGGTGACCCACTGGGCCAACGCCTCTTCCGCGGCCGTGGAACTGAACGGCGGCAGCATCTACGGCGTGCCCTTCTGGGACCAGGCCCGGGTCAGCGCGGACAACCCGTGCGAGCGCATCGAGAGCTACCGGCACAAGCGGGTCTTCCTCGTCGCCGGCACCAGCCCCGAGGACATCCAGGGTTACGCCAACGAGACACTGGTGCTCGCCACCCAGCGGGAGTTCAAGTGGAACCTCGACCGCGCGGGCATCCCCTACGAGCAGCACGAGGTGGGCGGCGGCCACTACGTCCGCCGGGATCTGCTGCGGGACGACATCAACGGCGTCATCGACCGCCTGCGCAAGGCGTGACGGGGGAACCTCGCGAGATGTCCGTCCTTTCCCGGCGCAAGTCCGGGCAACTGCCCGGGCGGGTGCTCGGGCTTCTTCTCGCGCTGACCGTGATCCTCGCACCGGGGCTCGCCGTCGCCTCCCCCGCCGGGGCGCAGACCGCTTCCTCCCCGGTCCCGGCCGGGGCCGCCGGTTTCGCCGCCGCCTGCCCGGCCGCCGGTGACATCACCCAGTACTACAGCTGGGAGCACAACGGCATCGACATCGCCAACGACCGCGGCACCCCGATCTACGCGGTCGGCGACGGCGAGGTGACCATCTCGGGATACGAACCCGGCTACGGGCAGTGGATCCGCATCCTGCACCCCGACGGAACCATCACCGAGTACGGCCACATGTACCAGCGGGATGTCCAGGAGGGCGACCGTGTGAGCGCCGGGCAGCAGATCGCGCTGATGGGCAGCGAAGGCCAGTCCAGCGGGCCTCATCTCCACCTTCGGGTCTGGGGGAACGCGGGCGCGTCCGTGCGTGTCGACCCGATTCCCTACCTGGCGGAACGTGGCATCGACATGCCCTGCATACCCGGCAGTCATCCTGGTCCCGCGCCGTTGGTGTATCCGGCGGAGTCGGGTCGTGTGGTGTCGGCGCGGTCGGTGGACGGGCGTCTTGAGGTGTTCGCTGCGGGGGCGGATGGTGTGCATCATGCCTGGCAGGAGAGCGTCAACGGTGCTTGGTCTGCGTGGGAGTTCATCGCTGGGCCCAAGGGTGCGGAGCTGGCGATCGGGCCGAATGCGGACGGGCGTCTCGAGGTGTTCGCGATCAACGGGCAGGTTCTTCAGCACCGTTACCAGAACCAGCCGTCCGGTGGTTGGTCGGGCTGGGAGAACTTCGGCGGCGGTGGTCGTGACGTCGCTGTGGGTTCGAATGGTGATGGGCGTCTTGAGGTTTTCGCTTCGGGTCCGGAGAACGTGTTCCACCGGTTCCAGACGGCTGCCAGCGGTGGTTGGTCGGGTTGGGAGGGGACTGGTGTGGGTCCGGGGATGAGCCGTATCGAGATGGCGAAGGCGTCGGACGGCCGGCTTGAGGTGTTCGCTCTCAATGGTGAGGTTTTCCGGCATCT